>NZ_JBMERR010000009.1:138529-171939 GCF_048820915.1 Cribrihabitans pelagius
CCCCCCCCCCCCCCCCCCCCCCCCCCACGCCCAACGGGAGGATGCCTTTTGCCAAAAAGGCAGAGGACGGGCGGGAGATGCTGCCTCCCTCGCGCAGGCAGGCAGGCGGGCAGGCAGGCTGCGGCGCAGGGCGGGTGGCCGCTTTCGGGCCCGCCGATGCCGCAGGACGTCCGGCGACGACACCGGTACCCCGCGCGCAGCCCGGCGTTTACCACTCTAAGCCCGGTATTGTTCCTCCACCGTGCGGGACAAGGCCGGCAGGCCGCCGCGCATGAGGCTTTGCAGGATTTACTCGCGGACCTCACACCGTCAGGACCTGAAAATTGCGAGCCATCAGCCAGACCTTTGCACCGCAGGCCAAGGAGTTGGCCTGCGGTGCCTTTTGCCGGGTGCGGGACCGGCTTAGCCTCAGGACGGGCCGATCGGCTCGCAGGTCACGTTGCGGGCGTTCAGGCGGCGGCAGGCGAGTTCCGCGCTTTCCTGGGTCATGCCGAGGAAATTCGCCTCGAATCCGCGGCGGGTCTTGGCCACCTTGCGCAATGAGCCGTCCAGCGTCTCCAGCTCCGACATGGCGGTGCGCAGGAGCACCTTCTCGGCCTGGTAGCGGCTGGTGTAGAGGCCGACATTGATGCCCCAGTAGCGCCCGCCCGAAGTGGAGAGCCGGGTCACCACCACCGGCTCCGGCTCGGCAGGCTTGCCGGCCAGCGCCAGCGAGGCCGGGCGCGCCAGCGGGCGCAGGCCGCTGAAGGGGGCGGCCGCAGCCGCGGCCGCCAACGCTGGCGCGGCCGCGGCTGCAGTGACAGTTGCGGCCGGCACCGCTTCGGCCAGGGCGGCACTGATGCTGCTGCGCAGAACCTCCCCCTTGGCCTGTGCGCCATCGGCGCTCACGCTCTGCACCGCTTCCAGGGGGGCGGCATCCTCGTCCGGCGTATCCGCATTGACCGCTGCCGTGTCCCCGGCGTCCGCCGCGGGCGTCTGCAGCGCCTCTTCCAGCGCCGCCACCACCAGCACCGGGCTTGCGCTGCTGCCGGGACGCCGCTTCGGGCGCAGGCTGGAGGCCACCTGGCCGTTCACCCGGACTGTTTTGCCGGCAACGCCATGGGTCTCGCCCGCCTCGGCCATCACCACGGCGCCGCTGCCCTGGTAGGCCGGGCGCTGCGGGCGGCGCAGTGCTGCGCGGGTGGGGGCGCGGCGGAAGCCGAGATCCAGCAGCTCCGCCACTTTGGCATTGCGCGAAGTGGTGGACTTGCCGCCAAAGACGGTGGCGATGATGCGCTCCTCGCCGCGCCGGGCCGAAGCCACGAGGTTGAAGCCCGCCGCCCTCGTGTAGCCGGTCTTGATGCCGTCGGCGCCGCGGTAGGCGGCCAGCAGCCGCCGGTTGGTGTTGGGCACATGGCGCACGCCGGCATCGGTGGAGCGGCGCGAAAACAGGTTGTAGTACTCGGGATAGTCGTAAAGCAGATGCCGCCCCAGCTTGGTCATGTCGCGCGCGGTCGACAGATGCCCGCTGGCGGTCAGCCCATGCGCGTTCTTGAAGGTGGTCCGGCTCATCCCCAGAGCCTTGGCGGTGCGGGTCATCCGGCGCGCAAAGGCGGCTTCGGAGCCCGACAGTGTTTCACCGATGGCCGTCGCGGCGTCATTGGCCGATTTCACCGCGGCGGCGCGAATCAGGTAGCGGAAGGCGATCCGCTGGCCCGGGCGCAGCCCTAGTTTCGAGGGCTGCTCGGCGGCGGCGTTGCGGCTGATCTTCACCTTGGTATCGAGCGTGATCTCGCCGTTGCGCACCGCCTCAAACGCGATGTAGAGCGTCATCATCTTGGTCAGCGAGGCCGGGTGCAGGCGGGCGTCGGCATTGCGCGAATGCAGCACCTCGTTGGTGCGGGCATCCACCACCATCGCCGCATAAGGGGCCGCGGCGGCCCGTTGCGGCTGGACCGCCAGCGCCAGAATCAGCAGCAGGAGCCCCGTTGCGGCCCAGAAGGACCGGCCCCGTGAAAAGGCCCGCAAACGGGTCCGGAAAGGGCTCCGGATATAGCTTTGGAAACGGGTCCGGTTGCACCGGTGTACTGCCGGCCAAACATGCCCGGCCTGCGCGATTTCTGCCATGTCTGCCTCATGCCGCCGGTTGTCCGGCTGACTTCTGCCTGTTCACAGAATCCTAACACATCCGCGAGGCGAAAATAAACCGTCCGATCCGGGGGTTCTGCACCGCAGCCCGGCAACACTGCCGGCATCTTGGGGGTGAGCGGTGCGGAGCCGCTAGATACGGCAAAACCTAAGAAAGTGTTAATGAAAAAAGACTGCTGGCGGGCTTCCGCGCAGCCCTTGGAAAGGCAGAATCCCCCAGCGCCGCAGCCGCCCCGCCCGGGCCGCCGGACCCGATCCGGCCAGATCCGAATCCGCCCGGACCTGCACCAGAGTCAGCCGATCCGCGCGACCAGAGCCGCCAGCCCGCCCAGATCGGCGATCTCGTGGTAGCGCGGGCTCTCCTCCGGTGCCTCGGCGTGTTCCACTTCCCAGATCAGCCCGTGCGGCACATAGGTGCCCCAGCCGCCGGCCTCCACCACCGGCACCACGTCCGAGCGCATGGAGTTGCCCACCATCATCGCCCGCTCCGCCCCGTCGCCGTGCCGGGCAAAGATGCGGGCATAGACCTCCGGCGTCTTTTCCGAGACGATCTCCACTCCGTCGAACAGCTCGCCCAGCCCCGATTGCGCCAGCTTACGCTCCTGGTCGAGGAGATCGCCCTTGGTGACCAGCACCACACGGTGGCTCTCTGCCACCGCTTCCACCGCTGCGCGCGCGTGCGGCAGCAGCTCGATCGGATAGGAGAGCATCATCTGCCCGGCCTCGATCAGCTCCTGGATCACCGCGCCCGGCACTTGACCTTCGGTCACTTCGATCGCGGTTTCGATCATCGACAGCGTGAACCCCTTCACCCCGTAGCCATAGCGGCCGAGGTTGCGCTTTTCGGCATCCAGCAGCCGCCGTTCCAGTTGCTCTGCGCCGGTCTGGGCGGGGGTGTGATCCATCAGCAATTCGGCAAAGCGGTCCTGCGTCACGCGGAAGAACCGTTCGTTGTGCCAGAGCGTATCGTCGGCATCGAAGCCGATTGTTGTCAATTTACGGGCCAATTCCGGGGTCTCAATCTCTTTTACTGCGGGACGGAGAGGCTATATAAGCGGGACAGGAATTTCCATCCAGGATTGGAACAATTTGCCCATGCCGCTGCCGCCCGAGATGATGTCGGACAATCCAGAGGATGATACCGAATTTGGTGTCATGACCAAGACCCGGCCGAAGACCAAACGTCCGCCGCGGTACAAGGTCCTCCTCCTGAATGACGATTACACGCCGATGGAATTTGTCGTCATGGTGCTGGAGCGTTTCTTCGGGATGACCCATGCGCAGGCCTTCGAGGTGATGCTGACGGTGCACAAGAAAGGCGTTGCAGTGGTGGGCGTCTTCAGCCACGAGGTGGCGGAGACCAAGGTCGGCCAGGTGATGGATTTTGCCCGCCGCCACCAGCACCCGCTGCAATGCACAATGGAAAAAGAAGACTAAAGGGGCCCCGCCATGTCCGTTCGCCTGCCACTGGCCATCGAGCTGGGCGGTTTTGCCGTGCCGGAGGACGGCCCCCTCGCGGTGTTCCACCCGCGTGCGGAGCATGACCTGTCGGTGCTGCCCAAGGCCCAAGTGCAGATCGTGCAGTCCTTCCGTCCCGATCACGACCATTTCGCCGCGCAAGGCTATGACTGCCGTCCGGACTGGGAGGAGGGCGCGCAGGCCGCGGCGGCGGTGGTGTTCCTGCCGCGCGCCAAGGCACGGGCGCGGATGCTGATCGCGCAGGCTGCCGCCGCCACGCAAGGGCCGGTGCTGATCGACGGCGCCAAGACCGAAGGCATCGATTCGGTGCTGAAGGACCTGCGCAAGCGCACAACGCCCTCTGCCCCCGTGTCCAAGGCGCACGGCAAGGTGTTGTGGATCGAGGGCGGCACGGACCTTTCGGACTGGCTGCCTGACGCGCCGCAGCAGGTGGAGGGCTTCACCACCGCGCCGGGCGTGTTCTCCGCCGACGGCATCGACCCGGCCTCGCGATTGCTGGCGGAGGCGCTGCCGCAGAAACTGGGCGCCACCGTGGTGGATCTGGGCGCTGGCTGGGGCTATCTCTCACACGCGGTGCTGGCACGCGACGGGGTCGAAACGCTGCATATGGTCGAGGCCGACGCCACCGCCCTGGCCTGTGCGAAGATCAACGTCACTGACTCCCGCGCCGCCTTCCACTGGGCCGACGCCCGCATGTGGCGCGCGCCGGGACCTGTCGCCACCGTCGTGATGAACCCGCCGTTCCACAGCGGCCGCGCGGCGGAACCGGGCCTTGGCCAGGCGTTCATCGCGGCCGCGGCGCAGATGCTGGCGCCCTCCGGCAGCCTGTGGATGGTGGCCAACCGGCACTTGCCCTACGAGGCCACGCTGGCCGCGAGCTTTGTCAAAGTGACGGAAACCGCGGGCGACAACCGCTTTAAGGTGCTGCACGCGGCAAAGCCCAAACGCCGCCGCGGCTGAGCCCGCGGCCCATCTGCGGTTTGTCAAACCGCAGGCGCCGGTCTAACGTGCCCGCTGAACAGCTCTGAGGGAGTGGCTTCCATGTCCTTTTCAATCTCCGGCAAGACCGCCATCGTGACCGGCGCCTCCAGCGGCATCGGCCTTGCGATCGGCAAGCAGTACGCCGCGGCCGGCGCCAACGTGATGTTTGCCGATACCCACGAAGACACGCTTGCGGGTGAATTGGGCGAGCAGGCCGACGAAAGCAACATCCGCTATTTCGCGGGCGACCTGCGCGAGCGGCTGACCATCGCCAACCTGCTGTCCGCCACCATCGACGCCTTCGACGGGGTCGACATCCTGGTGAACGGCGCCCGCCAGATGGTGCCGACCGACCCGCTGGACCCTGAGGACACATCGCTGGAGCAGCTCTTGACGCAGAGCCTCCTGCCCACCGTGCGCCTGTCGCAGCAAGTCGCGCGGCGGATGATCAAACAGGGCGAGGACAGTGAGGAAACCGGCCCGCGCGGCTGCATCATCAACCTCTCCTCCATTGCGGCCCGGCGCACCCACCCGGAGCTGATGGCCTATTCCGTCTCCACCGCGGCGCTCGACCAGGTCACCCGCTCGCTGTCGGTCGCGCTGGCGCCGCACCGCATCCGCGTGAACTCCATCGCCTTCGGCTCGGTGATGAGCGCCTCGATGCAATCGACGCTCAAGGACAACCGCAGCTACCGCCACGACATCGAAACCCACACGCCGCTGGGCCGCATCGCCTCGCCCAGCGAGCTGACCGAGACCGCGCAATACCTGGCCTCCGACGCCTCCGGCTTCATGACCGGCCAGGTGCTGACCCTGGACGGCGGCCGCACCCTGCTGGACCCGGTCGCGGCGGCCGTGCACTGACGAAAGACCCTTTCCATGACTGCCGAGATGCTTTCCGAGAAAACCCGCGCCGCCGCCTGGTTCCGCCAGCTGCGCGACGAAATCGCCGCCGCCTTCGAGGCGCTGGAGCAGAGCCATGGCGAAGGTCCTTTCGCCGAACTGGAGCCGGGCCGTTTTGAGGTGACCGAAACCCGCCGCAGCACGGACGACGGTTCGGACGCGGGCGGCGGGCTGATGAGCGTGATGCGCGGCGGGCGCGTGTTCGAGAAGGTCGGCGTCAACATCTCCGAGGTCTACGGCACGCTGGGCGCCCGCGCGCAAGGAGCGATGGCTGCGCGCAAGGGCATCCCCGGCATGGCGGAGGACCCGCGCTTCTGGGCGTCGGGCATCTCGCTGGTCGCCCATATGCGCAACCCGCATGTGCCGGCCGTGCACATGAACACCCGGATGTTCTGGACCCCGCATGCCTGGTGGTTCGGCGGCGGCTCGGACCTCAACCCCTGCATCGAATACGCCGAGGACACGGCGCATTTCCACGGCGTCCAGAAACAGCACCTGGACCCGCATGGGGCCCAGCTTTATCCCAAGCTGAAGGCCTGGGCGGATGAGTATTTCTTCATCCCCCACCGCGGCCGCGCCCGCGGGGTCGGCGGCATCTTCATGGACGACCGCAACAGCGGCGACTGGGAAGCGGATTTCGCCCTCACCCAGGACATCGGCCGCGCCTTCCTGCCGGCATATCTGCCGCTGGTGGAGAAACGCCGCCTGCAGCCCTTCAGCGACGCCGATAAGGACGCCCAGCTGGTGCATCGCGGGCTCTATGCGGAATACAACCTGGTATACGACCGCGGCACCAAGTTCGGGCTGGAAACCGGCCATGACGCCAACGCGGTGCTGATGAGCCTGCCGCCGCTCGCAAAGTGGGTCTGAGCGCCCCCGCCGCCAGCCCGCACTGATCCCGGTAACGCGCCGCAGCCTCCGCGGCGCGTTTTTCCTTGCCTGCAATTGATCCGCCCCCTTGCAGAAAAAGGGGAAGGCTTTCGTCACAACCTGCGCTACACTCATCTGCAACAAGCCCAAACGGCGAGCAGTATATTTTTTTGGTGAGGCAGGGGGCAATCTTATGCGCAGGCTGGTTCTAACTCTTTGTGCAACAGTGATGGCGGCTGGCTGCGCCCGGCAGCCGGACATAGCAGCATCGCCGCCGGGCACCGTCGGACGCGCCGCCCCGGCCGGGCTCGAGCGGCTCAGCACCTACCCTCGCTTCGGCGACAGCGACCCGCATGACTGGCAGGGCCGCACACCCTGGTCCTACCCGGTGCACGGTATCGACGTCTCCCGCTACCAGGGCGATGTCGACTGGCACCAGGTGCGCCGCGCCGGGGTCTCCTTTGCCTATATCAAAGCGACCGAGGGCGGCGACCACACCGACCCGCGTTTCAAGGATCACTGGCGCGGCGCCCGCCGCGCTGGCCTGCCGCGCGGTGCCTACCACTATTACTACTTCTGCCGCCCCGCGGCCCAACAGGCGCGCTGGTTCATCAAACACGTCCCGCGCGACGCCTCCGCTCTGCCGCCGGTTCTGGACATGGAATGGAACCACATGTCCCGCACCTGCACCGAACGCCCCTCAGGCGCCCATGTGCGGGCCGAGGCCAAGAAGTTTCTAGACATCCTTGAACGCCATTACGGCCGCCGCCCGGTGGTCTACACCACGGTTGATTTCTACCGTGACACCGGCATCGGCCGGCTGGGAGGCACCGAGTTCTGGCTGCGCTCGGTTGCGGGCCACCCGGGCGAGGTCTACCCCGGCAAGCCCTGGAACTTCTGGCAGTATTCCGGCACCGGCCGGGTGCCGGGCGTGGCGGGAGACGTCGACCTCAACACCTACCGCGGCAGCGCGGCAAGCTGGCTCGCCTGGTCGCGGCAGGGGGTGATGGTGGCAGAAAAGCGGTGAAAGAGGGGCTTTGCCCCCGCCGCCCTGAAGGGCGTCTCCCCCAGGATATTTTCAGGCAAGAGGAAGAACGGGCCGGATTCTTCCTCTTGCCCTAAATATCCCGGAGCGCGAGGCAGAGCCTCGCAAAAAGCCTGATCAGCCGCGCCAGTCGAAGAAGCCTTCGCCCGCGCGCTCCAAGAGCTTCACGGCCATCTCGCGGCCGAGCGCTGCACCGTCTTCCACCGGGCAGGTCTGGTCATCGCTCAGCGCTTCCGAGCCGTCCGGCCGCAGCACCTCGCCGCGCAGGCGCAGGGTGGTGCCGTCCAGCTCGGCGAGGCCTGCAATCGGCGTCTCGCACGAACCGTCGAGAGCGGCGAGGAAGGCGCGCTCTGCCGCCAGCCGCTGACCGGTCACGGCATCGTGGATCGCTTCGAGCAGGGCGGCGGCGGCGGTGTCGCTGTCCCGCCGCTCGATGCCGATGGCGCCCTGCGCCACGGCAGGCAGCATGTCCTCGGGTGCGATCGGGGTTCTGGGCACCTCCGCCATCGCCAGCCGGTTCAGCCCCGCCATCGCAAGGAAGGTGCCTTCCGCCACGCCCTCGGCCAGCTTCCTCAGCCGGGTCTGCACGTTGCCGCGGAACTCCACCACCTTGAGATCGGGGCGGCGATGCAGCAGCTGCGCCCGCCGCCGCAGCGAGGAGGTGCCAACCACCGCGCCCTCCGCCAGATCCGCAAGCGCGCCGCCCGCGGGGGAGATGAAGGCATCGCGCACGTCCTCGCGCGGGAGGTAAGTGCCGATCAGCAGGCCGCCGGGCTGCGCCACCGGCATGTCCTTCATCGAATGCACCGCAATGTCGATGCCGCCCGCCAGCAGCGCTTCCTCGATTTCCTTGGTGAACAGCCCCTTGCCGCCCAGCTCCTTCAGCGGCTTGTCGGCTGCAATCAGCGCCTGGTTGTCGCCGCTGGTCTTGATCACCACGATCTCGAAAGCCTCCTGCGGCAGCCCGTGGGCGGCGGCGAGGCGGTCGCGGGTTTCATGGGCCTGGGCCAGCGCCAGCGGCGATCCGCGGGTGCCGATCTTCAGGGGCGAAGCGGGGGAAGGCAGGGCGTGTGTCATGCGCCAATCCCTAGAGCATATTGCGCAAAAGAGGAAAGTGCTTTTGCGCCGCCAGACCCCCGCTATCGGGCTGTCGCGGCATTATGCCGTGCTGCGCGGGCCGCGGCCGCCCCTTGACAATCCTGCTCCCAGCCCTGACCTGAGGCAGACGCGACAAAGGGGATAGACATGGCCGGACAGAAGAAGCTGCTGCGTGCGTTGGCGGGAGAAGCGCAAGATGTGCCGCCGATCTGGATGATGCGCCAGGCGGGCCGCTACCTGCCGGAATACCGCGCGACCCGGGCCGAGGCCGGGGATTTCCTGTCGCTCTGCTACAACCCCGAGCTGGCGGCCGAAGTCACCCTGCAGCCGCTGCGCCGCTACGGCTTTGACGCCGCGATTCTGTTTGCTGACATCCTTCTGGTGCCGCAGGCGCTGGGGGCGGATCTGTGGTTCGTCACCGGCGAGGGCCCGCGGCTGTCCACCGTCACCTCTGAGGCTGATTTTGCCAAACTGGGCCCGGTCTCGGACATTCACGAGACGCTGAACCCGATCTACGAGACCGTGCGCCTCCTGTCGCGCGAACTGCCCGAAGACACCGCGCTCATCGGCTTTGCCGGCGCGCCCTGGACCGTGGCGACCTACATGATCGCGGGCCGCGGCACGCCTGACCAGGGCCCGGCCCATGCCCTTCGCGAGGAAAACACCGCCCTGTTCGAGGCGCTGCTTGCCCGCATCACCGAAGCCACCATCGAGTACCTCTCCAAGCAGATCGAAGCAGGCGCCGAAGTGGTGAAGATCTTCGACAGCTGGGCCGGCTCGCTGAAGGGCGAGGCGTTCCAGAAGTACGCGCTGGAGCCCTGCCGCCAGATCACCCAGGCGCTGAAGGCGCGCCACCCCGGCATCCCCGTCATCGGCTTCCCGCGCGAGGCGGGCGAGAAATACATGGGCTTTGCCAAGGCGACCGGGGTGGATTGCGTGGCGCTGGACAACTCCGTCGACCCCGAGTGGGCCGCCGCGCATGTGCAGGTGGACGGCTGCGTGCAGGGCAACCTGGCATCGCGCCACATGGTGACCGGCGGCCAGGACCTTGTGGACGACACCCGCCGCATCGTCGAGGCGTTCCGCAAGGGCCCGCATATCTTCAACCTCGGCCACGGCATCACCCCCGACGCCGACCCGGCGAACGTGCAGCTGATGATCGACACGGTGCGCGGTGGCTGAGGCCGCGAGCGGCCTCTTCCTGCGCGCCGCTGAGCCCGGAGACGGGGCGGCGCTTGCGGCGCTGTCGATCGAGGTCTGGCTTGGCACCTATCTGCGCCGGGGGGTGAGCAGCTTCTTCGCGGATTACGTGCTGGAGGCGTTCACCGCGGAGCGCTTCCGCCAGCTGATCGGGGAAGAGGGCGAGCGCCTCATCGTCTCGCAGAACGCCGAGGGCATCGACGGCTACATCCGCCTCACCAACGGATGCCGCCCGCCGGAAGGCCCCGGCTCGGCGGTGGAAATCGCCACACTCTACGTCCAGCCCCGCCACCACGGCCGCGGGGTGGGCCGCGCGCTGCTGGGGAGCGGCTTGCAGATCTGCGCGGACTGGGGCGCGGCCGCGCCGTGGCTGACGACCAATGCGGACAACCTGCCCGCCATCCGCTTCTATCAGAGCGAGGGGTTCGAGATCACGGGCCGCACGCATTTCCGGATCGGGGCGGAAGCCTATCCGAACGAAATCCTGGTCTACCGGCCTGCCGGGTAGTGCCGGCCGCGCCACGGCAGCTTGCCTTGGCCGGGGAATTGGGGCATCAGCGCTGCAACAGGCGCCGCGAATAGGAACTTAACGGTGGATTACGGTAAATCTGGAGCACCCAAAATGGGCAAGAACAAACCTCGTCACGCCGAACACAACGCCAAGGGGACAGACAAGAACCCCTTTGGCAAGCAGGACGACAAGAGCGCGCTCCTGGAGCGGATGAAGGCCGCAGCCGCAAAGGCCAAAGCCGAGAAGGCTGAGAAGAAAGACTGACCGCTGCTACGGGCGCAATCCGCTTCGAAGCGGATTGGCCGGCTGCCGCGGGCGGCGCTCAATCTTCCGGCAGGCCCAGCTCCGCGAGGATCTCCGCTCCATGCGCGCCCCGGGCGGGGCTTGCGGACGGGGTCCAGTCTGGCTGGCCTGTAAACCGCGGGGCAGGGGCGGCCTGCAGCGCGCCGTCCGCCTCCACCCAGGTGCCCCGGGCGTTCATTTCATGGGCCTGCGCCTCATCCGGGCTCAGCACCGGCGCCACGCAGGCATCCGAGCCCTGAAACAGCGCCGCCCAGTGATCGCGCGGGCGCGCGGCAAAGATCCCGGCGAGCCGCCCGGTCAGCACCGGCCACAGGCTCTTGTCGAACTGGCGCTGAAACTGGGCATCCTCCGCCAGCCCCATCCGGCCCAGGAATTCGGCATAGAACTTCGGCTCCAGGCACTGCACTGCGATGTGGCCGCCATCGGCGCAGGCATAGGCGCGGCTCCAGTGCGGCCCGTCGAGCAGGCTCTGGCCGCGTTCCGTGGCAAAATGGCCGGCCTGCCGGATGCTCATCAACAGGTTCATCAAATGCGCCGATCCGTCATGGATCGCCGCATCCACCACCGTGCCCTCGCCGCTGGCCCTGGCGCGCAAGAGCCCCGCCAGCATCCCCGCCACCAGATACATCGCACCGCCGCCGATATCGCCCACCAGCGTTGCGGGGGTCAGCGGCACGTCACCCGGCGCCGAGGCATACCAAAGCGCGCCCGACAGCGCGATGTAGTTAAGGTCATGCCCGGCCCGCTCGGCGAGCGGACTGTCCTGGCCCCAGCCGGTCATCCGGCCGTAGACCAGTGCGGGGTTCACTGCATGGCAGGCCTCGGGGCCGATCCCCAGCCGCTCCATCACGCCGGGGCGGAAGCCCTCGATCAGCCCGTCGGCGCGCGCCGCGAGTTTCAGGAAAACTTCAATATCGCCCGCATCTTTCAGGTCCAGTTCGATCGAGCGCTTACCGCGGTCCAGGAGTGAGCGCTCCGGCATCCCCGGCGTCACCGCGCCGCCCTTGCGGTGCACGCAGATCACCTCGGCGCCCAGATCGGCCAGCGTCATCGCGGCAAAGGGCGCAGGCCCCAGCCCCTCGACCTCCAGAATACGGATCCCTTCCAGCATGCGCGGCCTCCCTTCCGTGCAAGATGTGCGGCCAGCCGGCCGGCCAGGAGCGAGTGTTCCGGCCTCAGCCCGCCTGTGCAAGCTGCTGGCGGAACTTCCGTGGCGGCATTCCGGTGCCGCGGGCAAAGACCCGGCTGAAATGGGCCGGATCGGAGAACCCCAGCTCATAGGCGGTCTGCGCCGCGGTCAGGTTGGTGTAGATCAGCAGGCGCCGCGCCTCGCGCAGCACCCGCGCGGCGATGAGCTGCGAGGCCGGCTGCCCGGTGGCCTGATGCGCAATCCGGTTCAGATGCGTGGGAGAGACCGCGAGTTCGCGGGCATAGGCGGCAAGCGGACGGCGGCTGCGGAAATCGCGTTCCACCAGCGCCTCGAAGCGGGCAAACAGCGGGTTGGAGCGGCCGTGCGGGCTCACCTCCTGCGCCGCGGCAATGGCCCGTGCCGCCTGCGCCAGCAGCGCCGTGGCCAGCGCCCGCAACGCCTGCGTCCGGCCGAAGCCCGCGCCGCCGTATTCGCCAAACAGCAGCCTGGCCAGCGCCCGCATCTCCCGTGGCAATGGCAGCACGCGGGCCAGTTCCAGGGGCACGCGCACGCCTTCGCCCGCCGCAAGGCTTTGGTCCAGAAGCTCGCAGGGCAGCGTGAAAACCCACCCCGCCGTGCCACTGCCAAAACGGAAGCCATGCACCACCCCATGCGGCACGTTGACGAAGCAAGGTGGCGCCAGGGGATGGCTGTTTCCGTCAAGTTCCGCCACTCCGCCGCCGCCGGTCAGCACCAGGAGCTGGTGCAGCCGCGCGTGCCGGTGCGGCTTCAGCTCCCAGTCATGCAGCTGGGAGCGCGCCCTTATGGTCTCTGCATGCAGCACATCGGCCAATTCGGCGGTTTCGCCAAACAGGTTGTAGCTGTCGATGCGGGCCGGGGCGCTCATGTGCGAAATCTACAAGAACTTGCGCGCTTGGTCCATTCGCAAAGATGCAGGCACGGCGCATAATTCCCCCGCCACAAGACGCGGAGCGCCACATGCCAACCCATCGGACACAGGTCGTGATCATCGGCGGCGGGCCCTCCGGTCTGCTGCTGTCGCAGCTTCTGCACCGCAAGGGCATTGATACTATCGTTTTGGAAAAGCGCAGCCGCGCCTATGTGCTCGGCCGCATCCGCGCAGGGGTGCTGGAACACGGCTTCGTGGGGCTGATGCGCGAGGCGGGCTGCGGCGCCCGCATGGACGCCGAGGGCGAGGTGCACGACGGATTCTTGATCGCGCATCAGGGCCGTATGGACCGCATCGACCTTGCCGCCCGCGCGGACGGCCAGACGGTGATGGTCTACGGCCAGACCGAGGTGACCCGCGACCTCTACGCCGCCCGCGACGCGATGGGCGGCAAAGTGGTGCATGGGGCCGCCGGTGTGAAGCTCCACGCGCTCACCAGCAAACGCCCCTACGTCACCTGGCAGCAGGACGGCGAGGAGCACCGCGCGGACTGCGACTTCGTCGCCGGCACCGACGGCTTCCATGGCGTGAGCCGCAAGTCCATCCCCTCGGACGTGCTGACCGAGTACGAGAAGGTCTACCCCTTCGGCTGGCTCGGCGTGCTGTCGGAGACCCCGCCGGTATCGGAGGAGCTGATCTACGCCCGCCACGAGCGCGGCTTTGCGCTCTGCTCGCTGCGCAGCCGGGTGCTCAGCCGCTATTACATCCAGGTGCCCGCCACGGACCGCGCCGAAAGCTGGTCTGATGATGCCTTCTGGGCCGAGTTGAAACGCCGCCTGCCGCAGGAGGCAGCCGCGCGTCTGCAAACCGGCCCCTCGATCGAGAAATCCATCGCTCCCCTGCGCAGCTTCGTGGCCGAGCCGATGCGCTACGGCAACCTGTTCCTCGCGGGCGACGCCGCCCATATCGTGCCGCCGACCGGCGCCAAGGGGCTGAATTCGGCGGCCTCCGACATCCACTATCTTTATCACGGCTTTCTCGACCACTACCGGAAGGGCGACAGCAGCGGACTGGAGCGCTACTCGCAAAAGGCGCTTGCCCGGGTCTGGAAGGCCGAACGCTTCAGCTGGTGGATGACCAACCTGCTGCACCGGTTCCCGAGTCAGAGCGAGACCGATCTGCGGCTGCAGCGCGCTGACCTCGACTACCTGTTTTCCTCGGACGCGGCGCAGGCCTCACTGGCGGAAAACTATGTGGGCCTGCCGTATTAGGCGCAGGGCGACGCTGCGTGACGGGATCTGACGCGGCGTCACGCCGCTTCCGGCGGGACCGCCCGCATGGTTTCCTCCACGTCAGATGAGGGAGGAAACCATGTCCACGGTGCTTTATGAAAAAGACGGGCGGATCGGGCGGATCACGCTGAACCGGCCCGAGGTGATGAACGCGATCGACGACGCGCTGCCAGGCGATCTGGCCGCGGCGGTGGCAGTGGCGGATGCCGACCCGGAGGTGCATGTGATGGTGCTGTCGGGCGCAGGCAAAGGCTTCTGCGCCGGCTATGACCTCACCTATTACGCCGAGGGCAACGGCAGCGGCGCCGCCACCCAACCCATGCCCTGGGATCCGATCCAGGACTACCGCTTCATGTGGGAGAACACCCAGGCCTTCATGTCGCTCTGGCGCGCGGCGAAGCCGGTGATCTGCAAGGTGCATGGCTTCGCGGTGGCAGGCGGCTCGGACATCGCGCTCTGCGCCGACCTCACCATCATGGCCGAGGATGCTGAAATCGGGTACATGCCGGCGAGGGTCTGGGGCTGTCCGACCACCGCTATGTGGGTCTACCGTCTGGGCGCGGAGCGGGCCAAGCGGATGCTCTTCACCGGAGACCGCATCACCGGGAAAGAGGCCGCGGAGATGGGGCTGGTTCTGAAGGCGGTTCCCGCGGCCGAACTCGACGGCACGGTGGAAACCCTGGCCGCCCGCATGGCCACGGTCCCGGTCAACCAGCTGGCAATGCAAAAAATGGTGATCAACCAGGCGATCGAACAGACCGGCCTGATGCAGACCCAGCGCCTGGCGACGATCTTCGACGGCATCACCCGGCACTCCCCCGAAGGCATCAACTTTAAGGTGCGCGCCGAACAGGCGGGCTGGAAGCAGGCAGTGCGGGACCGCGACACGGGCACCTTCGACTGGACCGCCAACGAGGAAATCCCCGGCCGCTGACCCGCCGCCCGGGACTTGAGGGGCCAGCCCCTCTTGGCCTGGCGGCCAATTCACCCCGGGGTACTTCAAGCCAGAAAGTGGCGCAGGAAAGTGGCGCGGGGGAAGGTTGGGCAAACCGGCCGGGCCACTTTCTGACCGTAAATACCCCCGCCGGAGGCCACTGCGCACAAGCGCAGTTCAAGCGGCTTGGCAGAACCGCGCCGGGGGGCTAGGTCTGGGGCAGAAGCGAACACAGCGCCAGGGAGGTCCCGCCATGCAGATGAGTGACCAGAAAGACATCGCCGCCGATCCCGCAACCGTCTATGCAGCGCTGCTGGACCCGGAAGTGCTGCAAGCCTGCGTGCCGGGCGCGCAATCCGTCAATGGCACGCCGGAGGAGGGCTTTGAGGCCACAGTCACCCAGAAAGTCGGCCCGGTCAAAGCCACCTTCAAGGGGCAGGTCACTCTCTCGGACAGGGTGGAAAACGAAAAGCTGACCATCAGCGGCGAAGGCAAGGGCGGCGCGGCCGGCTTTGCCAAGGGCGGTGCGGTGGTGACGCTCACCCCGTCGGAGGCCGGCACGCTCCTGTCTTATGACGTCGAGGCCAAGGTCGGCGGCAAGCTGGCGCAGCTGGGCAGCCGCATCATTGACGGGTTTGCCAAGAAGATGGCGGATCAGTTCTTTGCCAACCTGCAGGCTCATCTGGCGCCGGCAGCAGCAGGCGAAGCGCCCGCTGCGGAAGCGGAAGGCGCCGAGGCCGGCGCAGGCGGAAAGAAAGGCTGGTTCGGCAAGGTGACCGGCCGCGGCTGATACCCTTCGGCAGTCCGGGGCAAGACGGGCCGCAGCTGCCCACCGGCGCCCTGCACCGGCGCACAGCCCTTCTGCGCGGCCTTACCCCTGTGCGGGCTGGCGCAGCTGCGCGCAAGCCCCTAGTTTGGCGGCAAAGCAATTCACATCGGAGGCAGCATGGCGGCGATCCTTTCCATCCGGGACCTGCGCAAGGTCTATGAGGGCGGTTTCGAGGCGCTGAAAGGCGTCTCGCTCGACATCGAGGATGGCGAGATCCTGGCCCTGCTCGGCCCCAACGGCGCAGGCAAGACCACGCTGATCTCCACCATCTGCGGCATCACCACTGCCACTTCGGGCAGCATCACTGTCGGCGGCCATGACAACGTGCGCGACTTCCGCGCTGCCCGCAGCCTGATCGGCCTGGTGCCGCAGGAGATCACGCTGGAACCCTTTGCCAAGGTGCTGGACACAGTGAGTTTCTCGCGCGGGCTGTTCGGCAGGCCGGCCGATCCCGCCCGGATCGGGGATATCCTGCGCAAGCTGTCGCTCTGGGAGAAGCGCGATGCCAAGATCATGGAGCTTTCGGGCGGCATGAAGCGCCGGGTGCTGATCGCCAAGGCGCTGGCGCATGAGCCGCGCATCCTGTTCCTCGACGAGCCCACCGCGGGCGTTGACGTGGAGCTGCGCAAGGACATGTGGCAGATCGTCGAGGAACTGAAGGCGAGCGGTGTCACCATCATCCTCACCACCCATTACATCGAGGAAGCCGAGGCCATCGCCGAGCGCATCGGCGTGATCAACGGCGGCGAACTGCTGCTGGTGGAGCAGAAGGACCAGCTGATGGCGCGCATGGGCCAGAAGGAGCTCGAAGTGCAGCTGAGCGAGCCGATTTCCGCGATCCCGGAGACGCTCGCGCCGCACAAGCTGCAACTGATCAACGGCGGCGATGCGCTGCTTTACACCTATGACACCCGCGCCGAGCGCACCGGCATCACCACGCTCCTGAACGACGTGGCAGGCGCCGGGCTGGTCTTGGCCGACGTGCAGACGCGGCAATCCAGCCTCGAGGACATCTTTGTCGGGCTGGTGTCCGGAAATTCGGAACCGGCGAACGCAGCCAAGGGAGACGCCGCATGAACTGGACCGCGGTTGCCACCATCTACAAGGCGGAGATGGCGCGTTTCTGGCGCACCTTCCTGCAGAGTTTCATCTCGCCGGTGCTCTCCACCTCGCTCTACTTCGTGGTCTTCGGCAGCGCCATCGGCAGCCGCATCCAGGAAGTCGAGGGCGTGGAATACGGCGCCTTCATCGTGCCCGGGCTGGTGATGCTCTCGGTGATCACACAGGCGATCTCCAACGCCTCCTTCGGCATCTATTTCCCGAAGTTCATCGGCAATATCTACGAGATCCTCTCCGCCCCGATCAATTTCCTCGAAGTGGTGGCGGGCTTTGCCGGCGCGGCTGCGACCAAGGCGCTGTTCATCGGGGTGGTGATCCTCTGCACCGCGGCGCTGTTTGTCGACCTGCCGGTGCAGCACCCGTTTGCGATGGTGGCGTTCCTGCTGCTGACCTGCATCAGTTTTTCGCTGATGGGCTTCATCATCGGCATCTGGGCGGGCAACTTCGAGCAGCTGCAGCTGGTGCCGCTCCTGGTGGTGACGCCCTTGGTTTTCCTGGGCGGGGCGTTTTACTCCGTGGCCATGCTGCCGCCTGTGTGGCAGGTGATTTCCCTGTTTAATCCTGTGGTTTACCTGGTTTCGGGCTTCCGCTGGTCGTTCTTCGGCCAGTCCGACGTGCCGGTGCTGCTGAGCCTCGGCGCCATTGGCGGCTTCACCCTCGCCTGCGTTGCAGTGATCTGGTGGATCTTCCGCACCGGCTGGCGCATCCGCGCCTGAGGCGGGGCAGGGGGCGCTCAAAAGCGGGGGGCTCCCGCTCGGCTGCGGACATCCGAAGGATGTCCCTCACCCGTTGGGCCGGGCACGCTGGGCGTGCCGGGGAAAGGGTGTGGGGCGGAGGCCGCGGGAGGACCGGGCCGCCGCCGGTTGGAGCGGGAATTCCGGGAGTGCCTTGCGCCGCCGGTCCGGCCCTGCGGAGCTTGTGGCTTTCCCGGGGCGAAAGTGGCTGTGCGTGGTGCCGCGAGAGTTGATACGCAGGATGCGAATGGCTATCAAGTTTCAGCCGGAACGATCAGCTGTAACGCGAATTTATGAAACCTGCCAAAGTCTTATAGCATTTTTCGTCTCGTGGCGGAGACTGCCAGAACTGGGCAACTGTGGAAGGTTGTGATTTTGAACAAGAAAATGTTTCTGATTCTGTTTGCATTGTCCTCAGGATGCGGGGGCATTCCCCCGGTCGACACTAATACAATCAGCGTCTCGCCGGCTGGCTCTGTTGCATTCGCGGAAGCAAAGAGGGCGGTCCGTGCCTGTACTGCACTACCAGACGACTCCGAATTGTTTGATAGGTTTGAGGCATTGGGATACTGGTCCCGTCCCGAAACCAACACCGCCTCTCCTGAAACGGAGGACACTTCGAGAACCGGCAAGGGCGGAGGCCTGCATTACGTCCTCGGGCCGAGGGTATCACACGACACCGGTGAGGTGATCGTGCAGGCTGGCGCCGGAAACTGCTACGTCGGCTTGCGCGGGATGACCCCAGCGCAAAGCTACGAGCTGGCTCAAATTCTGGTCACCGCATTTGACGCAACCACGAACGCGGAAAACGGGGAGGGCTTGTCCGACCACGTCGTGCAAGCCTGGCAGGTCCGGGACAAGGGGCGTCCCAAGGTCTTGATCGCCGCGCTTAAGACATGGCCGTGGGGCCGCGGCGAATGGCCGGGTGAACCGGGTGCAGCGGTGACACTGGCGACGAACTGACAGGCCTGCGACCAAGCTCAAGCCGACGCTTCGAAGCTGAAGCCGGAACGCCTCGCGGCAGCTGCCGTTTCTGTCGCACCCATACCCTACGGGACGCCGCGGGCGATCGGTCGCCCCGGGCCAAGCTGCATGTGTTGCTTCGGAAAAGAGCCGGAAGCACTAATCCCCTGGCGCCCGCACTACGCCGCACTATCCGCATCACGCCCGCCGCGCGCAAGCGCGGCGCCCGGCCCAACGGGAAGCGGCCGCAGGGCGGCCGGCTGACGGGCGGGAGCACATAGTGCGGGGCAGGGGACGCCGGTCCTGCGCATCAGACGGCGTTGCAATTATGCCTGCGGGCCTCCGGATTTTACCTTTCTCCGCAATTGTTCCGGGGCACATCTTGTTTCATCCGATACGGCCCTCTACATCGGCGCCATGAGATTTCACCTGCCTTTCCTGAAAAGACGGCCCAGCGTGGCCGTGGTGCGCCTGGCCGGCGCCATCGGCATGCCCGGCCGCGGCTCTCTCAACGACGCCGCCCTGGCACCGGTGCTGGAACGCGCCTTCCGCAAGGGCAAACCCGTTGCCGTCGCTCTGGAGATCAACTCCCCCGGCGGCTCGCCGGTGCAGAGCGCGCTGATCGGCGCCCGCATCCGCCGCCTGGCGGACGAGCTGGACATGCCGGTCTACGCCTTTGCCGAGGACGTGGCAGCCTCGGGCGGCTACTGGCTGGCGGCGGCGGCGGATGAGATCTGGGCCGACGCCAACTCGGTGATCGGCTCGGTGGGGGTGATCTCCTCGGGTTTCGGCGCCCATGTGTTTCTGGCCCGCCAGGGCGTCGAGCGCCGCGTCTATACGGCGGGCGACAGCAAATCCATGCTCGACCCGTTCCGCCCGGAAAACCCCGAGGACGTGCAGCGGCTCAAGGGCATCCTGAATGGCATCCACGCCAATTTCATCGCCCATGTCACCGAGCGCCGCGGCGGCAGGCTGAAGTCCGGCGAGGATCTGTTCTCCGGTGACATCTGGCTCGGTGCGCGCGCCCAGGAGCTTGGCCTGATCGACGGTATCGGCCATCTCGTTCCCAAGATGCAGGAACGCTTCGGCAAGAAGGTCCGCCTGCGCCGCTACGGCGTGAAAAGACCGCTGCTGGGCCGTCTCGGCCTGCGCATGGCTCAGGACGTTCTGGCCGGGATCGAGGAGCGCGCCGGTTTCGCGCGTTTCGGTCTCTAGTGCTGTTCAAGATCGTCACGGTTTTCCTCGCAGTGATGGCAGTGCTGGCGATGTTCGGGAAGCTGCGGCTGCCCGGCCGGAAAACCCTTCGCTCCGTGCGCTGCCCGTCCTGCGGGCGGTTCAAGATCGGAAAAGGCCCCTGCGCCTGCAAGAAAGGAGGGCGGGGCAAATGATGCCTTGGCTGTATTCGGCTCTTGGTCTCTTGATCCTGCTGCTGGCGGGCGATGCGCTGGTGCGCGGCGCGGTGAACCTCAGCCTGCGGCTGGGGGTGCCTGCGCTGATCGTGAGCCTCACCATCGTCGCCTTCGGCACCTCGGCGCCGGAACTCCTGATCGCGATCAGCGCGGTGCGCGACAATGCCGACGGCATCGCGATGGGCAATGTGGTCGGCTCCAACATCGCCAACGTGCTCCTGGTGCTCGGCATCCCGGCGCTGCTGCGGGCACTGCACACCAGTGAATGCAGCACCCGCAAGAACTACACCTTCATGCTGGCCGCCTCGGCCCTGTTCATAGGCCTGGCCTTTGGCGGCACGTTCACCGCGTGGTCCGGCCTGATCCTGCTGGCAGCACTGTCGGCTGTGCTGTACATCGCCTTCCGCGAGGCCCGCGCCCACCGCCGCAACGGCATTGCCAACTGCAATGCCAACGGCGGCGCCGCGGTGGCTGAAGGCGGCGGCGATTTCGCCGAAGACCTTGAGGAGATCGAGGAAGCCGACCCCGACATGCCCTATTGGCGCATCCTGCTGTTTCTGGCCCTGGGCCTGATCGGCCTGCCGCTGGGCGCTGATCTGCTGGTCGACAACGCCTCGGTGATCGCGCGCCTCTATGGGGTCAGCGAAACAGTGATCGGCCTGACTTTGGTGGCGGTTGGCACCTCGCTGCCCGAGCTTGCCACCACCGTGATGGCGGCGCTGCGGCGGCAGGCGGATGTGGCGCTTGGCAATGTGATCGGCTCCAATATGTTCAATCTGCTGGCCATCATCGGCATCGCGTCCTTCGTGGGGCCGATCTCGGTCGACCCGGGTTTCCTAAGCTTCGACCTCTGGGTGATGCTGGCGTCTTCACTCCTGCTGGTGCCCTTCGTCTTTCTCAAGCAGGACATCACCCGCGCCTGGGGCATCGCGCTCTGCGCTCTTTACCTGATCTACATGGTGGCCCTGTTCTAACTCTTTCGTCTGCAACAGCCTGAGAGGAGTTTGTGATGCGCGCATTGGTGACCGGAGCAGGGCGGCGGCTGGGTCGCGCCATGGCTTTGCGGCTCGCGGCCGAGGGCCATGACGTGGCAGTGCATTACCACAGTTCCGAAGCCGAGGCGGAAGAGACCGCGCAGATGATCCGCCAGCAGGGCCGCCGCGCCGTGGCGCTGCGGGCCGATCTGGCGGATGAGGACGCAACGCAGGCGCTGCTGCCGCGCGCCGCCGCCGCGCTGGAGGGGCCGGTCACCTGCCTCGTCAACAACGCCTCGGTGTTCGAGCGCGACACGCTCGGCAGCGCCACCCGCGAAAGCTGGGATGCGCATTTCAGCTCCAACCTGCGCGCGCCCTTCCTGCTGTTGCAGGCGATGGCAGCCCAATGCGATGCGCCGCCGCTCACCCCCGCCGGGGAGGTCCCTGGCGGCGAAAGCCGCGCCGAGCCGCGCGCCTGGGGGCTTGCGGTCAACATGGTGGACCAGCGGGTGCTGAAGCTGACCCCGGATTTCATGAGCTATACGCTGGCGAAATCCGCGCTCTGGACCCTGACCCGCACCGCCGCCCAGGCGCTGGCGCCGCGCATCCGCGTCAACGCGATCGGCCCGGGGCCGACCCTGCCGGGCGCCCGGCAGAGCGCCGGGCAATTTGCCCGCCAGCGCGCCAGCACCATCCTGGAGCGCGGCGCCGACCCCGGCGACATCACCGCGGCGCTGGCCTATCTGCTGGCAGCACCCGCTGTCACCGGCCAGATGATCTGCGTCGACGGCGGCCAGCACCTGGCCTGGCAGACCCCGGACGTCTGCGGGTTGGAGTGACCTGCCGGGGGCTGCCGGGGGCTGCCTGCGGCGTCCCTTCAAAGACCCTGCGCGGCGCCTTGTGGCGGCCCCGCAACAGAGTGGCGCGCCTCCCCGATTCCCTCCCCGACCGCCCGCAAAACCGGCAGCCTGTCAACGTGCCTGCGAAAGTTTTGCACCGGCCGGTGTGTCCTTGCGGAAACGTTACAAAAATCTAAACGGATTCAGAAGCTTGTCAGAACGATAAAATATTTTGTTCAAAATCAATAACTTGCAATGACGCCTAAAAAATAGGCAACCGTCGCAAACTGGCCGGAAATAAGGAAAAACCGCGGATAGCCCAAAGTTATCTCCGGGGTTATCCACAGGTTCCGTGGACTTTCCCAGCCTTGATCCAACCCGGTAAACATTGCAGCCCGCGGCCGGGAATCATATGTCTGCATCCATGAGTGATCTGCCCGCCCAAGAGCCCCCCAAAAAGCCCGCCACCGGCTATGCCGTGATCCAGGGGTACCTCAAGACGCTGGATGCTTCGCCCGGGGTCTACCGGATGCTCGACGCCGACAGCCGGGTGCTCTACGTGGGCAAGGCGCGCAACCTGCGCGCCCGGGTGTCGAACTACGCCCGCCCGGGCCACAGCCCGCGGATCGAGCGGATGATCGCGCTCACCGCTTCGATGATGTTCCTGACCACGCGGACCGAGACCGAGGCGCTGCTGCTGGAGCAGAACCTGATCAAGCAGCTGAAGCCCAAGTACAACGTGCTGCTGCGCGACGACAAAAGCTTCCCCAACATCCTGGTCGCCAAGGATCACACCTATCCGCAGATCAAGAAGCACCGCGGCGCGCGCAAGGAGAAGGGCAGCTACTTCGGCCCCTTTGCCAGCGCCGGGGCGGTGAACCGGACGCTGAACCAGCTGCAGAAGGCGTTCCTGTTGCGCAACTGCTCGGATTCGATGTTCGAGACCCGCACACGCCCCTGCCTGCAATATCAGATCAAGCGCTGCTCGGCGCCCTGCACCGGGCTGATCTCGGAAGCAGACTACGCCGCCAGCGTGCACGACGCCGAACGTTTCCTGTCGGGCCGCTCGACGAAGATCCAGGAAGAGCTGGCAGACCAGATGGCCGCGGCCTCCGAGGCGATGGAGTTCGAGCGCGCCGCCGCCCTGCGCGACCGGATCAAGGCGCTGACCCAGGTGCAGTCCAGCCAGGGCATCAACCCGCGCGGCGTCGCCGAGGCCGATGTGATCGGCCTGCACATGGAGGGCGGCCAGGCCTGCGTGCAGGTCTTCTTCATCCGCGCCAACCAGAACTGGGGCAATCAGGACTTCTACCCCCGCGTCGATGCCGACATGAGTGCTGCGGAGGTAATGGAGGCCTTCCTCGGCCAGTTCTACGGCAACAAGGAGCCGCCGCGCCAGCTAATCCTGTCCGATGCGATCGAGAACACCGACCTGATGGAGGCCGCGCTCAGCGATCAGGCCGGCCGCCGGGTTGAGCTGCTGACCCCGCAGCGCGGCGAGAAAGCCGAGCTGGTGGCCTTTGCCGTGCGCAACGCCCGCGAAAGCCTGGCCCGCCGCATGGCCGAAAGCGCAACCCAGGCCAAACTGCTGCGCGGCCTGGCCGAAGCCTTCGGTCTCGACGGCCCGCCGCAGCGGATCGAGGTCTACGACAACTCCCATATCCAGGGCACCAATGCGGTCGGCGGCATGATCGTGGCCGGCCCCGAGGGGCTGATGAAGAATGCCTACCGCAAGTTCAACATCCGCGGCGAGGATCTGGTGCCGGGCGATGACTTCGGCATGATGAAGGAAGTGCTGAACCGCCGCTTCTCGCGCCTCCTGAAGGAAGACCCCGAGCGTGAGAAGGGCATGTGGCCCGACCTTCTGCTGATCGACGGCGGCGCGGGCCAGGTTTCGGCGGTGGCGGAGATCATGGAAGAACACGGCGTCCAGGACATTCCGATGGTGGGCGTCGCCAAGGGCGTCGATCGCGACCACGGCAAGGAGGAGTTCTACCGCCCCGGCCAGAGCGCCTTTGCCCTCCAGCGCAACGACCCCGTGCTCTACTTCATCCAGCGCCTGCGCGACGAGGCGCACCGATTTGCAATCGGGACCCACCGCGCCAAGCGCGCCAAGGCGATCGGCGCCACGCCGCTGGACGAGGTGCCCGGCGTCGGCGCCGCCCGCAAGCGCGCGCTTCTGGCGCATTTCGGCAGCGCCAAGGCGGTGAGCCGCGCCAACCTCTCGGACCTGAAGGCGGTTGAGGGCATCTCCGCCGCGCTCGCCGAACGCATCTACGACCATTTCCACGGCA
The DNA here is from genome assembly GCF_048820915.1 of Cribrihabitans pelagius. NCBI lineage: Bacteria > Pseudomonadati > Pseudomonadota > Alphaproteobacteria > Rhodobacterales > Paracoccaceae > Cribrihabitans > Cribrihabitans pelagius. The sequence continues at coordinate 162,473 of NZ_JBMERR010000009.1, forward strand.
GCAGTTGAGGCCCGCCCTTTGAAAATACAAAGCCTTGGCCCTTCTTCTGGCCCCAAATATCCCCGCCGGAGGCATCCGTCCCGTAAGGGGCGGATTTTTCATCACTTCCGCTTTCCTCGCGTAAGCCAGCCGGATAATGTGCGCCCATGAAATGGAACCTGCCCAACATACTCACCCTGCTGCGCCTGCTTGCGGCGCCCGGCCTTGCGGTGATGTTCCTGTATTTTTCCCGGCCCTATGCGGATTGGTTTGCGCTGGTGCTTTTCGTCACCGCCGCGGTGACGGACTGGTTCGACGGCTACCTCGCCCGCGCCTGGAAGCAGGAGACCAAGATGGGCGCGATGCTGGACCCGATTGCCGACAAGGCGATGGTGGTGATCGCGCTGATGATCCTGGTCGGCTACGCCGCCGAGCACTGGACCCCCTGGCTGGTGCTGCCCGCCACCGTGATTCTGTTCCGCGAGGTCTTCGTCTCCGGCCTGCGCGAATATCTCGGCGATACCGCGGGCACGCTGAAGGTGACGAAACTGGCCAAGTGGAAGACCACCGCCCAGATGATCGCCATCGCCACCCTGTTCTCGCAAGGCATCTTCGAGCACTACCTGGTGATGTCTTCCTTCGGCATGGACCAGTCTATGGTGGAACAGATCCTCAGCGGCACGCTCGCAGACGAGCAGGGCTTGCGCTGGAAGTTCGCGGGCATGGTCTGGACCGGCCGCATCGGCCTCTGGCTGTTGTGGATCGCGGCGGCGCTGACGGCGATCACCGGCGTTGACTACCTGCGCAAGGCGATGCCGCATCTGAAGGAGGCGCATTGATGGATATTCTCTATTTTGCCTGGGTGCGCGAACGCATCGGCCTGCCGCGCGAGAAGGTGGAAACCTCGGCCGCGACGGTCGCCGATCTGGTCGCCGAGCTCACCGCCCGCGAGGAGCGCTATGCCGCGGCCTTCGCCGACCTCTCGGCGCTGCGGGTGGCGCTGGACCAGGAACTGGCCGAGTTCTCCTCGCCGCTGGACGGCGTGCGCGAGGTCGCCTTTTTCCCGCCGATGACCGGGGGCTGAGACCATGGAGATCCGCGTCCAGGAAGCGCCTTTTGCGCTCGGCGCCGAAAGCGACGCCTTTGCCGCGCGCGTAGCGGGCGCCGGGGCGCAGGCGGGCGCGCTGGTCACTTTCACCGGCGTGGTGCGCGACGCCGGTCAGGGCGGCCTCGCGGCAATGCAGATCGAGCACTACCCGGGCATGACCGAGAAGGCGCTTGCCGCTATCGCCCAGGAGGCCGGCAAGCGCTGGTCGCTCGCCGATGTGCTGGTGATCCACCGCCACGGCCGCCTGGCCCCGGGCGAGCGCATCATGATGGTCGCCACCGCCGCCCGCCACCGCAAGGACGCCTTCGAGGCGGCGGAGTATCTGATGGACTACCTGAAATCCCGCGCGCCGTTCTGGAAGAAGGAAATCCTTGCAAGCGGCAGCACCGAATGGGTCGCGGCCAAGGACAGCGACGAAGACGCCCTGAGCCGCTGGTAACTCCGCTGCTGCCGGCACCCCGCCGGAGAGGGAACCGCTCCCGCCAGTTGAGCGATCATCTGAGATGATCTCCGCCTGGCCGCTGGGCTCAGTTCCCCGTTCCACCCCGGCAGCCGCGCCCTAACCTTCCGCCAGCGGCGCAAGCAGGCCGCAAGGCCCCGCGCAGCCGCTTGTCCTTGACGCGCGCACGCTCCATTTCAGGCCAATAAAGGTGTCACGGGCCTTAACGGCGAAGCTGCCGGTTAAGGCCGTCTCAGCAGCCCTCCCGCCGTGCGTCTGCACGGCGCGCCCAGGGCTGCTCGGGCGGGCGGTGCCGGCGCAGCCAATGCAGGCCGGAGGCACGGGAGTTTTTCCCGCAGCAGGGTCTGTGCGGAAGCCGGGCGCGTTTCTCCCCTGTGCCGTAACGGGCCCCGCACAGCCGGGCGACCAGCCAAATCAGGGCGCTTTGCCGCTCTTCAGAATACACCCGGCAGCCAAGCCGGCACAGCGCCCGCCGGCGGGTCAGGCAGGCCGCAGGCGGGCGCAGCCGCTTGTCCCTGACGCGCGAACTCTCCAGCTTGATGGGCCAGAGTCTTGACGGCCGCCCTGCCGGTCAATGCCGTCCCGGCAGCCCTCCCGCCGTGCGCCAGCACGGCGCGGCCCAAGGCTGTTCGGGCAGTGCTGGCGCAGCCAGCGCAGGCCGCAGGCGCGGGAGTTTCGCTTCGGCGGAAGCGGGCTCACTGCGGCGGACGGGCGCGCAGCTCCTCTGCCTCGCGGCGGGCCTCGCGCAGCCCGTCCATCGCGGCGCGCAGCTCAGCTTCGGTCTGGGTCAGCTGGTTGGTCAGCTCGGCCTCGCGCTGCTGCAGGTAGGTGATCGCCTGGTCGCGGGTCTCCTCGGCCTCGTGCAGCTCCTGGCTCATCCGGTCGAGATCGGCGACATCGCTCTGCCGCACCCGGGTGAAGCGGTGCACCAGCCAATTGGCGAACCAGCCAAGCGCAAAGGCCGCGAAGAGGATGACCGCGGTGCTGATGATGAACTCGGTCCTGTTCATTGTCCTGTGCTCTCCTGTCCGGCGCCGGTCTCTGTGCTGTTGTCCGCGCCCGCTTCGCCCTCTGTGTCCGTTGCGCCTTCCGCGTCTTCCGCCGCCTCGGGGCGGATCAGGCGGAACTCGATTCGGCGGTTGGCCTCGCGGCCTTCCTCGGTGCCGTTATCGGCAACCGGTGTGGTCTCGCCATAGCCGCGGGCGGTGAAGCTCGAAGTCACCAGCCGCCGGGCGCGCAGTTCGTTCAGAACCGATTGCGCCCGCGCCTGGCTGAGGTTCTGGTTCATCTCCTCGCGGCCCTGGCTGTCGGTATGGCCCTGGATCTCCAGCCGCACCGGCCCGCAACGGCCGAGGATCTCGGCGATCCGGTCCATCGTGCCGCGGCTTTCGGCGGCAATCGTGGCCGAGCCCGGCTCGAAGGTGATCTTGCCCGCGGCCTGGGCGCCGGCCAGTTCCGCTTCGCACAGCTCGGGCGGGATCGGCTTGTCCTTCGGTTCCGGCGGCGCCTCAAAGCTGACGTCCAGCTCGTATTGCTCTGCCTCGCCCAGCTTGGCCGACAGCAGCCGGGCGATCTCGGCCGGGGCGTCCTTGCGGTAGCTCATGCCGGTGAGCGCGAGGTTGCCCGGCGTCACTGTCACCGCGCCGCGCTGCAGATAGGAGAGCGCCTCCAGCCCCGCCAGCACCCGGACCGGCCAGTCCGCGGGAAGGCCTTCGGCTATCCGCGCCGCGGTATGCACATTGCCGGAGCCGAAGCGCGCCTTGGCATAGCTGCCCGCCACCGTGCGCATCGCCGCATCCGGCAGGCGGCCGCGCAGCTGCACCTGGCCTTCGGGGCTGAGCGTCGCGGTGAACTCGGGCGGGCCTGCGGCGGCGGCGGTCTCCGGCTCGGGCAGCACCGCGTGCAGGGCAAAGACCCGGGGCAGGGCGCTTTCCAGCTCGCCGACGGCGCGGTCGAAGACGCCGCTTTCCGTGCCCTCTGCCGCGACCAGGGTGATGTCGGCATTGGCCATGGTGACCGAGCCGCCGCCGATTTCCGCCAGGCTTGCGATGCTCAGCTCCGCCGCCCGCGCCCAGTTCGGCGAGGGCACGCCCATCGCGATCACGCAGTCGGCCTCGCCCTCGAGCCCCGCTGCCCGCGCCGCTTCCAGGATGCGTTCGCGGCTCTGTTCGCTTTCGGCCGAGCAGGCATCGAACTCTGCGCCGTCCTCGCCCAAGAGGAAACGCAAAGTGAACGGCGTGATCACCGGCCGCGGCGCGGCAATATCCATGCTCAGGGTAATCTCCGGCGGCGCCATCCGGCCCAGCTGCTCCTCCAGCCGCTGCTTGGCCGCGGCGCTGTCCGAAATCGCGGTGATCGTGACGGCGCCTGCCGAGACCGAGATCTTGGAGCGCGGCAGCAGCTCCAGCGCCTCCATCGCGAACTCCAGCGCCGCCTCCCAGCCCTCGGGCGTGCTGTAGCGCGCGGTCTCCAGGAAATCGGCCACCTCGCCCGCGCCCGCCAGCGCGTCGAGCCGCTCCACCAGGCCCTGCCGCTCGAAGCCTGCCGGGATCAGCCCGATGATGGAGATGCCGCTGTCGTTGCGCAGGATCTCGGCCGAGAACCGCGGCGGCGCCAGCCCCTTGGAGGGGCGCACGTCCATGCCGTCGATGAGGCGGGCGGCGTCGATCACGCTGCCCGCGGCGGAGATCGCCGAGAACCGCGCCGCCTCGTCGGGCGCGGTGCCCTGCATCACCACCTGAAGCCCGTCTGCCGTGACCTCGGCCCAGGTGAAGCCCGCCCTGTCCAGCGCCGCGCGCAGGCCGGTCTCGGTGCTGCGCTCCACCGCAGTGACGGCAAAACCGGCAGCGACAAGGCTGAGTCCCGCCGCGGCGGCGAAAGTCAGGCCCGGAATCATCAGCGAAGACAGGCGCATGTGGCAGCACGTTCCCCTTGTTTCGGTCCTGCGCTCTTACCGCTTGCGGGCCGCGGGTTCAATCACGCCAGGATTGCCAGGGCGAAGAAGATCAGCGGAATGAGGCCGGTATCGCGGTTCAGCCGGAACAGCTGCAACAGCCGCGGGTTGTTTTCCGCGTCAAAGGCCCGCAACTGCCAGGTCATGTGCCAGCCCATCGCCCAGGGCGCCGCAAGCGCCAGTACCAGCGCCAGCACCGAGCCTGCGGGCTGCACCGCCAGGATCACCGCCAGCGCCATCAGGCTGACGGTGGCGGTGATGAAGCGCCGCAGCCACATCGGCGACTGGCTGCCGAACAGCCGGGCGGTGGACTTCACCCCGATCAACGCGTCGTCCTCGGTGTCCTGATGCGCATAGATGGTGTCGTAGAACAGCGTCCAGGCGATCCCTGCGAGGTACAGGATCACCGGCGGCCAGCCCAAACTGCCCGCATGCGCGACCCAGGCCAGCATGGCCCCCCAGTTGAAGGCGAGCCCCAGGAACACCTGCGGCCACCAGGTGAAGCGCTTGGCAAAGGGGTAGACGGCCACCGGCAGCAGCGCCAGGATGCCCATCGCAATGGCCGCCTGGTTGAAGCTCAGCAGTATCGCGAGCGACACCAGCATCTGCGCCCCCATCCAGACCGCGGCGCCCTTGACCGAGACCTGCCCCGAGGGGATCGGCCGCGACCGGGTGCGCTCCACCGCGCCGTCGAAGTTGCGGTCGGTGATGTCGTTCCAGGTGCAGCCCGCGCCGCGCATCAGCCAGGCGCCGGCGCCGCAGGCTGCAATGATCCACAGATCCTGCCAGCGCGGATCCTGGCCTGCAAGGATCGCCAGTGCCAGCCCCCACCAGCACGGGATCAGCAGCAGCCAGGTTCCGATCGGCCGGTCGGCGCGGGAGAGCCGCAGGTAGGGGCGGCTCCAGGCGGGAGCATATGTGTCCACCCAGTTGCCCTTGACGGCGTCGGCAACCTGACCCTCTGGTGCTGGCGTCTGACCTTGCATATGTAGGTCCTCATGAGTGCGAAAATCAGGTTGTATGTAGAGCACCCGCTGGGGGCAGGGCAAACGGTTCCTCTGGACCGCGATCAGGCGCATTACCTGTTCGGGGTGATGCGGCTTCAGACCGGCGCGCCTGTGGCGCTGTTCAACGGGCGGGACGGTGAATGGCAGGCCGAGGTCGCCGAGGCCGGCAAGCGCGGCGGCACACTCTTGTGCCGGGAGCAGAGTAAGCCCTTGCAGCTGCCGCCCGACCTGTGGCTGATGTTCGCCCCGATCAAGAAGGCGCGCACCGATTTCATTGTCGAGAAGGCCGCCGAGATGGGCGCCGCCCGCATCCTGCCGGTGCAGACCGAGTTCACCAATTCCGAGCGCATCCGCCAGGACCGGCTGCAGGCCCATGCAGTGGAGGCCGCCGAGCAATGCGGCGGCACCTTCGTGCCGGATGTGGCGGAGCTGCAGAAGCTCTCCGGCCTGTTGGACGCCTGGCCGCAGGAGCGGCAGCTGATGTTCTGCGACGAAGCCGAGGCGGGCAATGCGCTGGAGCTCGCGGCTGAGACCGGCAAGGGCGGCCCCTGGGCCATCCTGATCGGCCCGGAAGGCGGCTTTTCCGGTGCCGAACGCCGCCGCCTGCACGCGCTGCCGCAAAGCTGCGCCGTCAGCCTCGGCCCCCGCATCCTGCGCGCCGACACCGCCGCGGTGGCGGCGATGACGCTGTGGCAGCAGCAGCTGGGGGACTGGTAGATGGGTAGTCTCGGCCGGCTGCCGCTGATGGCCCGCCCGGACGGCACCGCCGGCCAGATGGCGCGGGTGCAGCTTCAGGCGCGGCTGAAGTGGCCGGGCGGCGGCCTTGTGCTGGAAGCAGCTCTGAAGACCGCCAGCGACGCCTCGGTTTTCCGGGGGCGGCAGGGCGGCCGGCCGGTGGTGGTAAAGAAATTCTGGCGCCGGCAAATCCGGCGCCGCCAGGTTGGGGAAACTGTTCTGGCGCTCGGCCATTTTTCCAGCCTGCATGCGCATCCAGAGTTCTCCGTGAACGAGTATCTGGCCAGCTCCGGCTGGCTTGGGCTTGTGATCGTGAGCTTCGAATCCGGCACGCCGGTCGACGTGCTGCTGAAGCAGCCTGCAACAAACCGGGCGCAGATTCTGCAAATGTGCAGCGCCTGGCAGCGCTGGGCCAGCCAGGGCGAAAGTACCTGGTCCGCCCTGCCGGTGGAGAGATATGCGGCGGAAATCCGCAGCCTTCTCTCTTCGTACCCTGAGCATCCGGATATGGAGCTGCTTGCGGAGCTGGGCAGCGCGCTCCTGCAGATGCTGCCGCACTTCGGAACGCGGGAGGCGTCCCGGTCGCCCGGCCATCCCGATTTCGCCCCGCGCAACCTGATCCTGCGTCCGGACACCAGCCTGACCGCAGTCGACATTCACCGCAGCGGCACCTTCTTTCGGGCCCGCCAGGCGGCCGTCTTCCTGGTTTCGAAAGATTACAACAGCAAGCGCAGCGGCGCGCCGCTGCTCTATGGGCTGGACCAGGACGAGATGCAGCCGTTCCTGGCCAGCGGCGGCGTTCCCGAAGAGGATACCGGCAGCGTTCTGGCCTTCTTCATCGGTCTTACATTCCTCAGGATGTACGCTAAGAAACCGGGCCGGCCGCGGCGCCTTCAGTTCAAGCGCCGCCGTATCCAGGCCTATCTCGACGATCTCAGGCACGGCAGGAGGATCATGCCATGAGTTTCATCCGGCCCGAAGCCCGCGCCGCGCTCTGGCAGTGGCGGGAGGTGATTGCCGCCGCGCTGATGTTCCTGTTCGGGCTGAAATGGGCCTTCCAAAGCCAGGGTTTCAGCGCCGTCACCGGCTGGGCGCTGGTCGCCACCGGCATCGTCACCGGCATCATCGGCGCCCAGCGGATGCGCTTCCGGCGCGGCACCGGCGGTCCTGGCGTGGTGCAGGTGGATGAAGGGCAGATCGCCTATTTCGGCCCGCTCACCGGCGGCGCCGTCGCCGCCTCCGAGCTGGAGCGGCTGGCGCTCGACCACTCGGCCCGGCCGCCGCATTGGGTGCTGGAACAGCCCGGCCAGGCGCCGCTGGCGATCCCGGTGACCGCCGAAGGCTCCGACGCGCTGTTCGACGTCTTTGCCGCACTGCCCGGGCTCAAGACCGAGCGGATGCTGGCCGAACTGCGCAAGCCCGGGCCTCACCAGGTCGTGATCTGGGAGCGGGCGCCCAGCCGGCCGGAGCGTCAGCGCCTGCATTGACACCAGGGCGGATTTTGCCCACCACTGGCCTTTTAACCCTTTTCACTCAGGACGGAGTTCCAGGCATGTCCATTCCCCAGTCCGGCGGCGGTCCGATCGAGCGCCATGAGCAGCTTGCCGAATATCTCTCCAGTGGCTGCAAGCCGCGCCAGGACTGGCGCATCGGCACCGAGCATGAGAAGTTCGGCTATTGCAAGGACACGCTGAAACCGCTGCCCTACGCGGGTGAGCGCTCGATTCTCGCGGTGCTCGAAGGGCTGCGCGACGGACACGGCTGGGCGCCGCTGACAGAAGGGGACAACCTCATCGGTCTCACCAAGGACGGCGCCAACATCAGCCTGGAGCCCGGCGGCCAGCTGGAGCTTTCCGGCGCGCCCCTGGAGACCATCCACGAGACCTGCGACGAGGTGAACGCCCACCTGCGCGACGTGAAGGACATCGCCGACCGCATCGGTGTCGGCTTCATCGGCCTCGGCGCCGCGCCGGTCTGGAAGCATGACGAGATGCCCTTGATGCCCAAGGGCCGTTACAAGCTGATGGACGGTTACATGCAGGAAGTCGGCACCATGGGCACCACCATGATGCGCCGCACCTGCACCGTGCAGGTGAACCTGGATTTCTCCTCCGAAGCCGACATGGTGCAGAAGATGCGCGTGGCGCTGGCCCTGCAGCCGGTGGCCACCGCGCTGTTTGCCAATTCGCCCTTCCTTGACGGTAAGCCCAACGGCCACAAATCCTGGCGCTCCAAGGTCTGGCGCCACCTCGATGCCGACCGCACCGGAATGCTGCCCTTCGTATTTGACGAGGGGTTCGGATTCGAGGCCTGGGTGCAGTACGCGCTCGATGTGCCGATGTATTTCGTCTACCGCAATGGCGAGTACATCAATGCGCTCGGCATGTCCTTCCGCGATTTCCTGAAGGGCGAGCTGCCCGCGCTGCCGGGAGAAAAGCCGACGCTTTCCGACTGGGCCGACCATCTCACCACCCTGTTCCCCGAGGCGCGGGTGAAGAAGTTCATCGAGATGCGCGGCGCCGACGGCGGCCCCTGGCGCCGCCTCTGCGCACTGCCCGCCTTCTGGGTCGGGCTCACTTACGACCAGGGCGCGCTGGACGCGGCTTGGGATCTGGTCAAGGGCTGGGACGCCGAGACCCGCGAGGCCCTGCGCGTCGCCGCGTCGGAACAGGGCCTTCAGGCCAGGGTGAACGGTATCAGCATGCATGAGCTGGCGCGCGAGGTGGTGGCGATTTCCGAAAGCGGCCTGAAGGCGCGCCACCGCCCCGGCGCGGGCGGCCTGGTCCCGGACGAAACGCACTTCCTCAACGCGCTGAAGGACAGCCTGGAGACCGGCAAGGTGCCCGCCGACGAGTTGCTGGAGCGCTACAACGGCGCCTGGCGCGAGGACCTGAGCCGCATCTACAGCGAGTTCGCATATTGAGATCGGGGAGGGGGCGCTGCGCCAGCCCTTTGCAGTAAATGGTGCAAGCGTGGCTCGAACCCCCTGTGACTGCCAAGCCATGTCGGGCAAGGGCTTCCGAAGAAATCTCCGGAAGCCCTCGTATGATAGATGTCCGCTCAGCGGGACATTGCGGTTCTCTGTTTGCGGGATCGTGAAGTGCGGGTTCTATTGCCGTTCGGGGTCCTGGTTCTCTACGAAGTCGGTGTTTCCGCTTCCTGATGGCGTCCGGGAGCTGACCAGCCAGAATGTCATTCGCGAAGTGAGCAACGTGCCCCTTCAAC
>NZ_JBMERR010000010.1:0-163892 GCF_048820915.1 Cribrihabitans pelagius
GACAGATCCACAAACCGGTCGATGGAGCGAAGAAGGTGGTCCTGCGGGACATGATCCTCAAGCGAAAACTCGTAAAACAGCGCCGGCTGCGCTTCCTGCCGCGGTCCCATCATCGCCGATCCTCCCACCCAATGAGGGAATTGAATCAGCCGCGGGCACCTCAATCAAGAAGGAGTTTTTCAACGGAATACGCCCGGTGTGCGGCCCCGGCCGGTTAAAGTGAATGCGGAACCAGTGCCGCGTAAGGGCCGCTTTGCCGTCATTGACGGCAGCCCTGCGGCCGGATGCGATGCTTCTGGGCGGAAATTCATGTGCTGCATCGCCGCCAGGCGGATTGGAGCCCGGCACGGCCGCGGTGCTGAGCATTTCCTGCACTACTTCAGTTCAGCAGTTCCGATCTTTTCCCAAAGCTCACGGGCGACCAACCCGGCTGGCTGGTCCCTGCGCCTCATCTTGAAAATCATCGTTCGGCGAACCGGGAACCTTTCCAGATTCAGCGAAAGCAAAGCCCCGGACTGCCGCTCCTCCTCCGTCATATGGTCAGGCAGGCCGCCCCAGCCGAGCCCGGCGAGGATCACCTTTTTCTTGGCGGTGAGATCGGAAACGGTCCATTTCAGTCCGCCAGGCAGCAAATCGCGGCTCTGTTCATGCGCAGCGCCGCCAGAGCCGGCGGTGACCACCTGAACATGGCTTTGCATTTCGGACGCCGAAATGGCGCGAGAGCCGGCCGGGAGGTTCAGCCCGGGGCTGGCCACTGGCCGGATTGTCACCTCCGCAACCGGCTCTGCCTCCACATCGTCCAGCGGCACGCCGTCAAGGGAGGCGAGGACGATATCCGCTTTGCCGTCCATCAGCCGGGCAATCGGACCGCCCATCATCTCCATCCGCAGCCGGAGGTGGGTGGCCGGGTGGCGCCGCCCGGTGTCTGCAAGCGCCGGCAGCAAAGTGTCCAGATCCATTGTTGCGCTGACGGCTATGCTCAGCTCCGGCTCCTCGCGGGCGCGCAGACGGGCCGCAGTGGTTCTGAGCCCCTGCATCTGCCGCAGCACCCGGGAGGCCTCGCGGTAGAAGATTTTACCTGCCGGTGTGAGCGAGGGCCGGTAGGCCGCGCGGCTGAACAGCTCCAGTTCCAGCTCCTCTTCCAGCTGGCGGATTGTGTGGCTGATGGCGGACTGTGATTTGTGCAGCCGCTCCGCCGCGCCGCGGAAGGTGCCGGTGGAAACGATTGCCTCCAGAGCAATGAGCTGGTCGTGTTTCATGGAACCCCATATGATCAATTTTACTAATCATAAATGTGAGGACACAATATTATCAATCAATCATATTAAGGCGTAGTCAGAGGGCATCGCTCAATACAGGAGATCGTGATGAAACTCTATTACAAACCCGGTGCCTGCCCCTTGGCCAGCCATATCGCGCTGCATGAAACCGGCCGTCCGTTTGAAATCGAAGCCGTCGATACCGCGGCTGGCCGGACCGAAAGCGGCGCGGACTACCGGGCGATCAACCCCAAGGGTTATGTTCCCGCTCTGGGTCTGGACGACGGCAGCGTTCTGACAGAAGGGGCCGCTGTTTTGCAGCATATCGCGGACAGCAACCCGGAGGCAGGTCTGGCGCCGGCAGCCGGCACCTTGGCCCGGGTCCGGATGCAAGAGCAGCTCAACTGGATCGGGACCGAGCTGCACAAGGCCTTTGGCCCGCTGTTCCGTGAGGGTATGTCCGAGGCCGGCATAGGCGAAGCGCGCACGGCAGTTGCGGGCAAGTTCGACCTGATCGAGGCGCAGCTGGAGGATGGCCGCGAGTGGCTGGTTGCCGGCCAGTTCTCGGTCGCAGACGCCTATCTGTTCGTGGTCTCGAACTGGGCGAATTTCACCGGCATCGACCTGGCCCGCTGGCCCAATCTGGCCGCCTTTGTCAGCCGCAGTGCTGCCCGCCCGTCGGCTCAGGCCGCCATGCGCGCAGAAGGGCTGATCCAATGACACCAGCCGATCACAAAGTGGTCGGCGCACTGATGGAGGCCTATTTCGAAGGCCTCCATCACGCCGACAGCGCCATGCTGCGCCGGGTCTTTCACCCGCAGCTGGCCTACATCTGCGCCACCGAAGGCGATGAGCTTTACTTCGATCTTGAGACCTACATGGCCCGCGTGGAGGGGCGCGAGCCGCCGGCCAAGCGGGGTGACCCGCGGGAAGAGGAGATCCTGGAGATTGCCTTTGCCAGCGACCGGCTGGCCCGTGTCAGCGCCAGGATGACCATGATGGGACGGGACTTCCGCGACCTTCTCATCCTTGTCCGCCACGGCGCCGAATGGCGCATCGTTGCAAAAGTGTTCTCATATGTTCAGAGAAAAAACTGACCGATGCCTTATGTGAATATCAAAGTGACCCGCGAAGGCGGCCCTGACGGCACCGGCCCGAGTGCAGACCAAAAGGCGCAGCTGATCACCGGGGTCACCGGTCTGTTGCAGGACGTCCTGGGCAAGAACCCGGCGACAACCTTTGTGGTGATCGACGAGGTCGCGATGGAGGATTGGGGCGTTGGCGGCCTGCCGGTGCAGGAGTACCGGAAGCAGGCGCAATGAGGACGCGGCTGACAGAGGCGCTGGGGATCACCTGCCCGGTGATCCAGGCGCCGATGGCCTTTGCTGCGGGCGGGGCGCTGGCACGCGCCGTCTCCAGCGCGGGCGGGCTGGGCATGATCGGGGGCGCCTACGGAGACGCCGCGTGGATCGGCCAGCAGTTCGACATCGCCGCGGGCGCCCGCGTGGGCTGCGGGCTGATCACCTGGAAGCTTGCGGAACAGCCGCACTTGCTGGACCGGGTGCTGGAGCGCGATCCAGCGGCGCTGTTCCTGTCCTTTGGCAATCCGGCGCCATTTGCGCCTGCTATCCGGAACGCCCATGTGCCGCTTATCTGCCAGGTCCAGACCCTGCGCGATGCGCGGCAGGCGCTGGATTGCGGCGCAGAGATCATTGTCGCCCAGGGAGCGGACGCCGGCGGCCATGGCGAGGCACGCGGCACCATTGCGCTGATCCCCGAGATTGCGGACGAAATCGCGCGCCGGAACAACCAGGCTCTGCTCTGTGCGGCAGGCGGCATCACCGACGGGCGCGGTCTGGCGGCGGCCCTGATGCTGGACGCGGATGGGGCCGTGATCGGCACGCGGTTCTGGGCCTCGCATGAGGCGCTGGTGCATCCGCGCATTCTTGAACGTGCGCTGGCCGCGACGGGTGACGACACCATCCGCACGCAGGTGGTGGATGTGGTCCGCGGTATCGACTGGCCCGGCCGCTACAACGGCCGCGTATTGCGCAATCCCTTCATCCGGAAATGGCACGGCTCCGAAGAGGCCTTGAAGCTGGAGGCAGGCGCTGAAGCGGCAAAATGGGCCGCAGCTCAGGATGCTGGCGATCCGGATGTTGCAACTGCCTTTGCCGGCGAGGGCATCGGCCTGATCAGCTCGGCGCCGCCTGCCAGCGACATTCTCGCGAACCTCATGGCGGATGCGCAGCGGTGTCTGGCAGGGGCAGCTTCTGTCACGGCGCAGCACAGCGTGCGGTGCTGACCGGTTGCGCATTGCGTCCGGATAGATGCGGGGTGGTCCTGGGAACGCCGGAAACGCCTAGGCAGGAACAGGCGAGGGCGATCCCGCCTGTTCCACTCCCGGCAGGTATCAGCAGGTATGGTCCAAGACGAACTTACCCGTATGTCCGGGCGTTTCCAGCCTGCGGTGCGCCTCTGCGATCCGGTCAAGCGGCAGGATATCTTCGATCTCCGGGGCTAGGGCGCCCCGGGCCAGCCAGTCCGCCAAAGGCAGCAGAACCTGCTGATTGGCGGGGTTCTGAACCGTCACCGGAGTGATCCCCCGCGATGCGGTGAAGACCCCGCCCGGCTTCCACCATTCCGGAACAATGGTTGCATAGGCGCCGCCGTCCTTCACCGCAGCAAAAGCCCGCCGCGCGTGCCCGCGGCCGCGCACGTCAATGGCCCCGTCCACCTGCTCCGCATCCGGGGCAGCCAGTTCAAACCCCAGCAGCGGCGCGATTGTCGCGGCTATTGCGCCAACCGCCCCCTTGGGGTTGTTGATCAGGACGCGGGCGCCCGGCGGCAGATCCAGCGCCTGAAAGGCGGCCAGTGCTGTGCTGCCGATCAAAGGTGCCGCAGCGGCACAAGCGAAGGAAACCGCATCCGCAATTTTCACAACCTGGGTGGCTGGCAGCGCGGCAAATTCCGCATGGGTGCCCACCAGTGATCCCGGCTGAGGCGATATCGCCATCACCCGGTCGCCGCGGGCAAACCCCTCCGTTTCCGGGCCAAGCGCTTCGACCGTGCCCGCTGCATCCCAGCCCAGGATCATCGGGAACTGGGCCGGGTTATCGGGCAGAATCTTCCCTGACCGGACACCCGCATCCACCGGGTTCACGCTGGATGCGCGGACGCGGATCAGCACCTCTCCAGGCCTGGGCTCGGGGCGCGGCAGGTCTGCCATCCTGAACACATCTGTTCCGCCATAGGTTTCTATGATTGCAGCTTTCATCCGTGCCTCCACTTTTCTGTAGTGAACGTTAAATAATGGGCCGCTTGCCGGGTCAAGCGCTTTATGTAATGATCGATAAATAAAACGGAGGCGACCTTGGGGCGGCAAAGATCCTTTGACACCGGCCACGCGATTGAACAGGCGATGCTGCTATTTTGGGAGCGGGGTTATGAAGCCACGTCCATGGCCGATCTCAGTGCCGCCATGGGGTTGAATCCCCCTAGCATCTACGCGGCCTTCGGCAACAAACAGGCGCTCTTCGAACGGTGCGCCGCCCATTATGCGCAGAGTGTTGCAGCCTACGCCCCCCTCGCCCTTGACGAGGAAGCAACGGCTGCTAGGGCACTGCGCCGGTATGTGTCTGAGGCCATCGAGGCCTTTTCCACAAAGGAGAGACCCAAAGGCTGTTTTCTTGTCAGTGCAGCAACCAATTGCGGCAAAGGCAGCACGGGCGCGCAGGATCTGCTCGCCGGATACAGGCAAGCCAGCGAGGCAATGGTTGCTGGCCGGATCCGGCGCGGCATCGAGGATGGAGACATGCCTGCGGCCACCGATCCGAATCTGTTGGCGAAATACCTTTCGGTACTGATTCAAGGGCTTGCCGCGCAGGCCCGCGATGGCGCAACCACTGATGTATTGCACAGCGTGGCAGAGCTTGCGCTCGGCCAGATTGACGGCTCGCATTAACCAGCAAAGATGCCAAATGACGCAAACTTCAGCTCTTCGACAGCCGCGACGGGCGGAAAATCTGGCGTAGCATCGAAGTGCCAGAAAAGGTCCGCCCAAATGCAGGCCTATAACGCACCGAACTCTACAGCAGCTTTATCCCGCACCGGCGGCATGCCCTCCACGATACTTCTGCGCGAGCTTTCCCGGGGGTTTGGGATCATGGCTTCCGGGTGCGGAGGGAGCAGATGATTCCATGCCAGCGGGCCGGCCGCGGCACCGGGCAGGCCGTAACCGGAAAGAACCGCCGCCAAACGTTGAAAATCGCCCAGGGAGTTGGTGATGGTCATGCGACGCTTCCGCTTCTTGCCGGGAGTGCCAATCAGCACTTCGTGGCGGTGTTTGGAATTGTCGATGGCGACCAATAAGGTCGACACGGTAGTATCAAAAGCGGTCATAGCCGGTCTCCTCAGCGGTGTGCTTTACGCAAAACCACTGTGAAGCCCTGAGACCCGGTTCCGGCCGCCCGCTGCGCGATTTGAGGGCTGCGCGCGTGGCCATAACCTCTCAGCGGCTAATCTTCCCGGCGTGCTATGGCCCGGAGTTAATGACGGAGGCCGTCAGGGATTGGATCAAGGCCGTTGGGGCAAGGATATCCTGCATCGAACCAGGATCCCTTTGGGAACACGGGTACTGCGAGAGTTTTAACAGACGAATGCGGGACGAATGGTTGAATGGGGAGATCTTCTACTCGCTTCGTGAAGCGCAAATTATCATCGAAAGCCGGAGGCAACTCTGCAACACCCAACGGCCCCCCAGTCCCCCAGTCCCCCAGGTCTCTCCAGTCATCGGCCCGCCGCGCTGTGGCGGCGGGGAGGGGGGCGGGAAATCGCTGGCTCACGCACCGCGCCGGTACGGCGGTGTGTCTTGCTTGTTGCGGCGCGCCAGGCTGACGCGCTCGGGAGGCCTATTTTCTCCCAGTTCTCTTGTCGCGAAAGTTGGGGCGGTCTGGAGGCGAGGCGTTCCGCCGCGGGCCGGAAGCGGCCGGAGGAGCCTTACCAGTCGGGTCCGTGCCGGCTCCCGATCAGGTCGTCGCTGACCGGCTCATCCATGACCTCATCCCGCTGCATCTGTTCCAGCAGGGTGCGCAGTTTCTTGCGCTTGCGGCGGGAGCGGATCTGCTCGGCGGAGATATCCAGCGGCCGGATGCGGCTCACCTGTCCTTGGCTGTCGAAAACGAACTCGAAGCAGCGGCACGCGGCAGCCAGATCGCGGGCCTGGCTGGTGGCGGCGATGGCGATCAGCCGCATATTGCTGATCTCGCTGGTGAAATCCTGGGAGTGAAACTTCTGCTTGGCGCGGGAGAGGATATCCTCGAAGGCGCCGATATCCACGTGGCTGCCGCTCAGCATCGGGCCTTGCGCGGACACGCCGACGCTGTTTCCGTCCTCGTTCTCCTGCAGCTCGGAGCGGTCAATCACGCTGGCGGTGAACCGCGTGTCTGCGGTTTCGAACTCGGCCAGCACATCCATCAGAAAGGCAGGCTCCGAGCCCATGTTGGAGATCACGCAGCGCCCCTTCAGCCCACGTGCCCCTTCGCGGCTGATCAGCAGGCTGGAGCGGGTCTGGCGGCGGTAGCTGGACAGGAAGACATGCAGGTAGGCAATCCACACACCGGTGCTCAGCAGGCTGACCAGCACCTGCAGGGTGGTCGAGTTTTCATGCATCCAGTTCCACATGGGCCCCGCGCCTTCGTCCTGCGACGGCCGCAGCCTGGGTGCGGCGGCCATGTAAGGGTAACGGGGGAGCGGCCTGATCGTTCCCGCGGGACCCGGCGCAGGAACGGGAGCCGGGGCCGGGGTTGATCCCGCCGCCGCATGGGGTCGCGGCGGCGGGAGGGGGCTTATTCGGCGGGCACCGCGCCTGCGCCGTGGGTGTTCTCCACGTGGTGCCTGTCGCGCACCGGGCGGACCAGCAGGTTGGCGAAGAAGGCAATCACCAGAAGCGCCGCCATGCAGTACATCGTGGTGTTGTAGAGCGTCGCCGTCGGGTCCGCAGTGCCGGCCGGGGCGATCTCCATCAGCTTGGCGATGGTCACGGTGTTGGCTGCCGCCAGCTCATTCAGCTGCGAAACCGGCGCGCCGAACTTCGCGGCGAAGGCGGCCGGGTCGATCTGCGCGGCCAGATCGGCAATCGCGCCCTCCTTCGACAGGTTGCGCAGATAGGTGATGGCGAATGGCCCGAGCACGCCGGCCGCGGACCAGGCGGTGAGCAGGCGGCCGTGGATGCCGCCGACGTGCATAGTGCCGAAGATATCCGCGAGATACGCCGGAATGGTGGCAAAGCCGCCGCCGTACATCGTGAAGATGATCATGGTTGCGATGTAGAAGCCGACCAGCGCGGTGACGCCGCCGGACGCCGCCCAAAACGGAATGGTGCAATAAAGCAGCGTGCCCAGCACGAAGAAGCAGTGGTAGGTGTTCTTGCGGCCGATGAAGTCCGAAGTCGAGGCCCAGAAGAACCGGCCCACCATGTTGAAGACGGAAATCATGAGCACGTAGGTGCCGGCAAAGGCCGCGGTCACCAGGACGAGGTCGCCGAAGATCTCGTTGATCATCGTCTTGGCAACGCCGATCACACCAATGCCCGCAGTCACGTTGAAGCAGAGCACCACCCACAAGAGCCAGAACTGCGGTGTCTTCATCGCCTGATCGATATGCACGTGGTTCTGGGTCACCATGCGCTTGGCCGAGGGTTTCGGCTCCCAGCCCTCGGGTTTCCAGCCGTCGCGCGGGACGCGGTACTGAAAGGCGGCAATCACCATGACGCAGAAATAGACGATGCCCAGGGTGAGGAAGGTGGCCGCGGCGCCGGTGTTGCCGGTGCCGACCACATAGACCCCGGCCTCGCCGCCGAAGGCCGCGGCCTGCTGGGCAGAGGCAACCACCACCTCGGCACTGCCCGCCGCGGTTTCCGCAAAGCGGCGGCCGCCCTCGGTGAACAGCGTCACCGCGCTTTCGGCGCCGAGGTAGTCGGGTGCCTTCTGGAAGGCGGACAGCAGCCACTGGTTCAGCGGCGCGCCGATCATGGCGCCGCCGCCAAAACCCATGATCGCCATGCCGGTGGCCATGCCGCGGCGGTCGGGGAACCAGCGGATCAGGGTGGAGACCGGCGAGACATAGCCCAGCCCGAGCCCGGCGCCGCCCAGTACCCCGTAGCCGAGGTAGACGAGCCAGAGCTGATGGCTGGCGATGCCCAGCGAGCCCACCACGAAGCCGCCGCCCCACAGCGCCGCGGCCACCACGCCGACATAGCGCGGGCCGACCTTCTCAAGCCACTTGCCGCCCACTGCGGCAGTCAGACCGAGCACCACGATCGCGACCGAGAAGATCCACACCACCGAGGACAGCGACCAGTCGCCCGCGGCGGAGGCCGCCACGCCCAGCTCGCGGGTCAGCGGCGGGTTGAACACCGACCAGGCGTAGACCGACCCGATGCACAGGTGGATGGCGATCGAGGCAGGCGGCACCCGCCAGCGGTTGAAGCCGTCCGGCGCGACGATGTTTTCCTTGCGCAGGAACCCCAGGGGACCGGCTGCTGAGTATGACATTAGCTTTCCTCCGAATTGCACGGGGGCCTCCTCGCCCCCGGTTGCGCCGCCGTCTTTTGGTCTTGTCGCCTTTGGCCGGCAGCATGGCTTTTTCGGTTTGGACTTGGATGCCGCTTGCGGTCAATAGTGATTATTGTTTTATATCAATTGCTTGACAGATGTTCGCTGCACTGCAGAAAGGCCGGAATGTCCCAAAACTCCCACCCCGCGGCTGGGCGGAGGGGACAAAATGTCCACTATTTGCGGCATTCAGGCGGGGGTTTGCGGCGGAATGTCCCCGGCCGGGCACCAGATCACAAATGTTGCACCCTGGCCGTCTTCGCTGCCGGCGGTGATCAATCCGCCCGCCCTTGACACCAGCGCCTGGCTGATCGACAGGCCCAGGCCGGTGCCCTGCGCCGGTTTGCTGGTGTAGAAGGGATCGAAGATGCTGCCTAGCCGGTCGGGCGGAATGCCGGGGCCTGTGTCGCGCAAGAGGATGCAGCTGCCGGGCGTGCCGCCGCGGTCCCCGGCGCCCGTTTCGATGGTGAGGGTGCCGCCATCGGCCATCGCCTGGGCTGCGTTGATCATCAGGTTCACCAGCACCTGCTGCAGCTCCGTCTCCACGATGCGGATCGGCGGGGCGGGGCTGTGGCGGCGGACCACCTCGATGCCCTGGTTGCGCAGGTCGGCGGCGACCAGCACCAGCGCATCCGCAACCGCGGCCTCCGGGTCGGCCAGGGTGGTGAGGTCCGACATCTCGCCCGGCCGGGTGAAGTTCAGCAGCTTGCCGACAATGATGTTGATGCGGTGGGTCTGCTGGTCGATCAGGTCCAGCTCGGTCTTCAGCGCCGCCTGATCCCCGGGGCCAAGGCTCATGCGCAGGATCTCCAGGTTGCCCTGAATTACCGCCACCGGGTTGTTGATCTCATGCGCGACGCCCGCGGTGATCTCGCCGATCGAGGCGAGCTTCTCCGACATCACCAGCTGCGCGAAGGTGCTTTCCAGCTTGCGGTTGGCCTCGCGCAGTTCGACGGTGCGGGTCTCCACCAGGCTGTTGAGGTTTTCGGCGTAGTTGCGCAGCGCGTCGTCACGCTCCTGCACCTGGTCCAGCAGCCGGTCCAGATGGCGCGCCACCGCGCCGATCTCGTCGCGGGTGCCGACCGGGCCGATGCGGGCATCGAGCGCGCCTTTCTCAGCCAGTTCCATCGTCGCCGTCATCTTCTCCAGCGGCGCAAAGACGCCGCGGGCAAGGCGCAGGAAGATCGGGATAGACAGCGCCAGCACCGCGAGAAAGGCGCCGATCAGCGACAGGATCGTGGCGTTGCGCTGGGCGGTGAAAGGCGCCTCCAGGAAACCAGTATAGAGCATGCCGACCCGGATGCCGTTGATATCCGTTAGCGGCACGTAGCCGGAAATATACCAGTCGTTCACCACAAAGGCGCGGTCGAGCCAGGGCTGGCCCTGCTGCATGACCTGGCGCCAGACCGCCTCCGACACCCGCGTGCCAAGCGCCCGGGCACCGGCAAACAGGCGCACGTTGGTGGAGATGCGGACATCGTCGACGAACAGCGTGGTGGTGCCGGTGCGGCTGTCGGGCGCGGTGCCGTCCGGGTAGATCAGCGCGTTCATCCGGTCGATCACGCCGAGGTTGCGATTGAGCAGGCGGCCGCCCGCGAGCACCTCTGCGCGGCCCGCATCGGCGTGGGCGGCCAGCAGCACCAGTCCGCGGGTCTCAGTCTCCCGGCCGAGGCTGCGGGCGGCCTCAGTGGGGACCAGCGGCAGGACCGCCTGCCTGGCCAGCGCGGGCGACAGGCGGGAGAGATCGTGCGCCTCAAAGACGGCAAGCCCGGCCCGGGCACCGCCCTCTGCCGCGGCCGCCGCCGCCCGGCGCAGCGCGGCGGGCATGGTGCCGTCCGCCGGGTCGGCATAGACGAGGAAGTCCAGCCCAAGCGCTGCCTGCTCCGCGGCAAGGAAACCGGCCAGCGCTTCCCCGCCCGCAGCCCGTGCCTGGGCAAAACGCACCGATTGCGCAAGGGCTGCGACCTCAGCCGCCTGGGTGGCTTCAATGCGGCCGAAATACTGCTCTGCCACCCGCAGATCGCTCGCCACTTTGGCAAACAGCAGCTCGTCATACTTGCCGATCCAGCGCAGCATGGTCACGCCCAGCAACAGCGGCAGCAGCACCACCAGCGGCAGCAGCGCCAGCACCAGAAGCCGCAGCCGGACCGAAGGCACCGCCGTCACAGACCCCAGGCCCGGCACTTGCGGTCGATGGTCTTGCGCGCGATCCCGAGGCGGCGCGCCGCCGCGGCGCGATTGCCGCCGCAAGCTTCCAGCGTGGCGAGGATATGGCGCTGCTCCACCGCGGCCAGGCTTTCGGTCTCGCCGCTGCCTGCGGGCGTGCCAAGTGCCTCGCTGTAGCTGCCCTCGATCAGCGCCCGCTCCACCGTGTTGCGCAGTTCCATCACGTTGCCGGGCCAGCTGTGCGCCAGCAGCCGCCGCCGTGCCTCGGACGGCAGGGCAGGCGGGGCCAGCCCCAGGCGGGCGGACAGGGTGTCCGCGAAGAACGCCGTCAGTTCCAGCACGTCCTCGCCGCGCTCGCGCAAGGGCGGCTGCACGATCTCGATCACGTTCAGAAGGTAGTAGAGATCGGCGCGGAAGCTGCGCTCCTCCACCGCCTGTTGCAGGGGGCGCAGGCAGGAGCAGATGATGCGCACGTTCAGAGGGATGCTGCGGCCGGCGCCGATCGGGCGGAAGCGGCCGGTGGTCAGCAGTTCCACCAGGATGTTCTGGCAAGCCGGCGGCAGCAGGTCGACGTCCTCGAGGTAGAGCATGCCGCCCGCAGCGTCCTGCAGCATCCCGTCCTGCGGCTGGCCGGGCTCAGGCGCGTGCGCCTCCGCACCGATGCGTCCGAACAGCCGGGCCTGGAAGGCGGTCTCGCTCATGCCCTTGCATTGCAGCCAGACAAAGGCGTGCCCGGCCCGCTGCGAGCGGCTGTGCAGCATTCGTGCGGCGATCTGCTTGCCCGATCCGGCCTCGCCGCGGATCACCACATGAGAGGCCGCCGCCGCTGCGCGGCCGATGGCCTGGCGCACCGACTGGATCGCTGCCGAGGCGCCAAGCAGCGCGTTGCGGTGGTGCAACAGGTCCTTGCCCGCCTCCAGCTCGTGGCGCAGCACCGCGTTCTGCCGCTGCAGCCGGGTTCGGGCGAGGCATTGGGAAATCGCGTTCAGCAGCTGGTTGACCCGGAAGGGCTTCAGCAGGAAGTCGGACGCCCCCGCTCGGATCGCGGCAATCGCGGTCTCCAGGTCGGCAAAGGCGGTCATCAGGATCACGTCGGAAAACAGCCCGATGCGGCGCTGCTCCTGCAGCCAGTCGACACCCTTCTGCCGGGGCATCACGTTGTCTAGGAGCACGATGTCATAACTGTTGGCATCCAGCAGCGCCGCAGCCTCGACGGTGTCGGCAGTGGCATCGACGCGCGCGCAATGGCCGGCCAGCGCCTTGGAGAGGAAGTTGCGCATGCCCGGCTCGTCGTCGATGACGAGAACCGACGCCGCGGCGAGGGCCTGCCCGAAACCCTCCTGAACCGGATCGGGCGCCTTTTCGGCAGCCGGTGCGGAGCGATAGGCGGCAGCGGGCGGGGCGGAGGGAGTGTCCTGCATACGCGGCGGCGCTACCGGAGACGGCGGCGGGCGGCCGGCGCGGAGGCGCCGGCCTGGCGGGGGATAGGACCGGTCCGGCGGCCCGGGGCTGTTCTCATGGCGGCGTCTCCTGCGGCAGGTGCCGCGGCAATACGCGGCCCGGGCCGGAGTATGGCGGGCCACCCGGCCTGCCGCAAGCCGCAGCGGCCCCCCTGCGGTGCAGGACGGTCACAGTGTCAGTTTCCGGCCGCTGCAACCCGCCGCGGCCTGGCTGGCGCGCCTCAGAGCAGTTGCAGCGGCAGGTCTGCCACGGCGCCTGAAGACTGGGGGCTCCGGCCGGCGATCAGCCGGGTTTCCAGCAGGAACGGCACCTTCTCCGCGCCATCAACGGCGCGCTCTTGGCGTCGGCCGGCACGGTGCCGCCTGCCACCGGGCCCACCGTCACTTGGTGCCCGGCTCCGGCCAGGGCGAGACAGGGCACCGCTTGCTCCTCCAGCCAGAGGCCGGTTGCTTTACCGTTCAGCCTGCGGACGTGGCTGGTGAGAACATAGAGGATCTTGGACATTTCCGGCGTCCTATCGGCCAATTGTGGTTTGCGGCGAAGATGGGGAAACCGTCATACTCCTCAAATTTACTTCTTTCACCTCAGACATTGATCGTCATTATGTCCGGAGGCGGCATGACCTGAACCTTCGGCCCGTGTTCCGGACCCTGATGGAAGAGCGCAACTTGGGCCGCGCGGCAGAGCGGGTGTGCATCACCCAGCTGGCGCGCGCGAACGCGCTGAAACGGCTGCGGACCCTCCTGCGCGATCCGCTGTTCATCCGCGAGCGCTACGGCATGCGGCCGACGCCCTTGGCCGAGCAGCTGGCCCCCCGGCATCTTCGAAGCGCTGGCTACCCTGGAGGAGGCAGTGGAGGGGCAGCAGCAATTCGACCCGGCGGAGGCCCAGCGCCAGTTCACCATTGTCCCCCACAGCTATGCCGAGTTTGTGCCGGTGCCCGCGCTGTCTGCGCTGGAGTTGGGGAAGGGGGCCGCGAGCGGCGCTGGGCTGGCCCGAGGACCGCGGCCTGCGCGCGCCCCTTGCGGGTCTTTTTGCGGCGACGCAAAAAAAGAATCACTTTGCGCAGGTTGTTGCGCAAGAAAACTGCGCGAAGCAAAGGCGCGCGCTCCGGCGGTGGTTGGGCAGCTGCGGCTGGAAGAGCAACTTGGTCCCCAGCCTCAAGTCACAAGGGGCGCGGGATAAGTCGTTGCCAGCAAAGGCGAGTATCTGTCCCTCTGGTTGCGCCGCCCGCGGCCGGACCGGTTTGTGCGGCTTGCCAGGAAGCATAGTTTCCAGCTTCCACTCCGGCTCGGAACACACCGGCAAAGAACCGTAAACGGCCGGTCACGGACAATTAACACACCGCAATTAGCCTGTCTCCGAAGACAACTTCGGGAGCAATACAGAATGAAGATTTCTTTCGCAGCGCTTCTTTGCGCCACGGCTGCGGCGTTTTCCACCCAAGCCTTCGCCGCAGAGGTCGAGGTTCTGGTTGGTGACCTGCCGCCCATGGTGAACAAGGACGGCTCGGGCCGCGAGGCCGAGATCATCTCGGCCACGCTGGAGCAGTGCGGCCACAGCGCGAAATTCACCATCCAGCCCTTCACCCGCCACTGGCAATCCTTCGAAGGCGGCGCGGGCGATGCGGTGGCCACGGTGCCGGTGGGAATGCCGATGGCGGGCGAGCAGACCGCGCCTTACGTCTCCTACCAGAACGGCGTGTCCTTCCTGCGCGCCTCGGGCGCCGAGGTGGGCGCGCTGGAAGACCTGAAGGGCATGAAGATCGTGGCCTTTGAAGGCGCCTCCAACATCATCCCGGGCCTGTCGGGCCAGACCGGCAACTTCAAGTCCTACCGCGAAATGGCCGATCAGGAGACCCAGAGCAAGCTGCTGTACGGCAAGCGCGTGGACGGCATTCTGGGCGACGGCATGCTGTTTGCCGAATTTGCCCGCCAGCTGCAGGAAGCGGGCAGCGCGGCCGGTGTCGACGCCGGCCAGCCGATCGAGTTCCGTGCCATCTTCGAGCCGACGCCATACGGCATGAGCTTCCGCGATCCGGCCATGGCGGCGGACTTCGACCGCTGCTTCTCGGAACTGGAGTCCAACGGCACAATTGCGGAGATCAACACCCGCTGGACCGACAAGTACCGCGGTGCGCTAGCCGACAACTACATGTCCTACTGACGCCGCGCCCGGTTGGCCGGGCGCCCGGCTCAACCAAAGGGGCACCCGGGCCGCGGCATCCTGCCGGCGGCCCGGGCCGCCGCGCGGTCCCTGCCTGCCCGGTCCGGGCATGGCCACTATCAATCTGGAGCGGATTATGAGACGCCTGACCAAACAGTTGTTCGCGATGACGATCAAGAAGCGGCTGCTGCTGCCGATCATCGCCTGTATCGTTCTGTCGAATGCGGCCTATACTGTCTTCTGGGCGTCAAAACACAGCAAGGCGCTGCTCGAAGCCTTTGAAAGCGAAGTGAACCTAGCGCAAACTTTCGTGGCGCCGCCGGTGGCGGCCGCGGTCTGGGATTTCGACAGTGAAGGCGCCGAGGGCGCGCTCATGGGCGTGACGGAAATGCAGGATGCGCTCTTTGCACAGGTTTTGGTTGAGGGGGACACCTTCGCCGAGGTCTTTGTTGATGACAGCCGCCGCGCAGAATGGGTGGCACCGGTCGCGGACCTGCTGGCGGCGGAACAGCCCGAGTTCAGCCTGGAGACCGACCAGCTTGCCTATGTGAAATTCCCCGTCACCCACGAAGAGGGCGGCGAGGTGGCGCAGATTGTCATGGGCTTCCACAACGGCCGGGTGCAGGCGACGATCCAGTCGCTCTACCTGCAATCGGCCGCGATCAGCCTGGCGGTCATCCTTGTGGTGGCCCTCATCGTGTTCTTCTCCGCCGCCTCGGTCACCCGGCCGCTGGACAAGATCATCGCCCGTATCGGCGCCCTGCGCGACGGTGACATGGACAGCCCGGTGCCGGAGGCGCGCCGCCGTGACGAGCTGGGCCGCCTGGCCGGTGCCGTAGGCGAATTCATTCAGGCAACGCGCGCCAATGCCGCGCTGGAAGTGCAGTCGCGTGAGGCCGCCAAGGAGCAGGCCGCGGTGGTGCAGGAACTGGCCAGCGGCCTAAATAACCTGGCCCAGGGCCTGCTGTCGCACCGGATCAACCGGGACATGAGCGAGGAATACGTGACCCTGCGCTCGGACTTCAACAAGACCGCGGAATCGCTGGATGACCTGATCGGCCGGGTTCTGGTGACTATCGGCCAGATCGAGGACCAGACGGCGCAGATGGCGCAGGGCACGGACGACCTGTCGCGCCGCACCGAAACCCAGGCCGCGACGCTGGAACAGACCGCGGCGGCGCTCGATCAGATCACCACCAACGTGCAGGCCGCAACCCAGCAGACCTCTGACGTAGAGCATACTGTCTCCGACACCCGCTCGGAGGTGCTGCGCTGCGGCGAAATCGTGCAGCGCGCGGTTGATGCGATGCGGGAGATCGATGAATCGGCCTCCCGGATCTCGGAAATCAACGACGTGATCGAGGGCATTTCCTTCCAGACCAACCTTCTGGCGCTGAACGCGGGCGTCGAGGCCGCGCGGGCGGGCGAGTTCGGCCGCGGATTTGCCGTCGTCGCCTCGGAGGTGCGCAACCTGGCCCTGGCCTCCACCAATTCCGCCAATGAGATCAAGGGTCTGATCGATGCTAGCTCGGACAAGGTGAAAGTTGGCGTGGGACTGGTGGATGAAGCGGGCCAGGCGATCGGCACAATCATCGAGAAGATCCAGCAGGTGTCGGAACTGGCGGTGCAGATCGCGGCCTCCTCGCGCGAGCAGGCGTCGACCATCAGCGAGATCAATTCGGGCGTGACCGAGCTGGACCGGGTCACCCAGCAGAACGCCAGCATGGTGGAGCGCTCCAGCGAGCAAGGCCAGACGCTGAAGCAGGCGGCGGCCGAACTGGCGGAGCTGGTGGCAAGCTTCAAACCCTCGCAGAAGGCGGGCGCGATCGCGGCAGCGCCGGGCGGGGCAGGGGACCATTGGACGCCCCAGGCGTTCGCGCAGGACCGGCTGGCGGGCTGACTGCGGCAGCCGGACAGTGGCAAGCGGGGCGCTGTGCGTCCCGCTCAGCCGTTTCTGGCCCATAGTTGCGCGCGCCGCGCCTGCTGCTAGGCTGGCGCCTGTCACCTCCAGCAGTTGCAAGGCAGGCCATGCCCAGACCCTCCCCATACCGGCCATTCCACCCCGACCCGGAACAGATGCAGCTGGCGCCCGGGGTCTCGGGCAATGCGGTCAACGGGCTGGGCGAGGCGGCGCGGCGGCGGCCCCGGCACGTCTATTGGGCGCCCGACCCGGACCAGATCCCGCATGGGCGGATGCAGCGCTGGTTCTATTCCGTGGCACCGGACCATCCAGCGCTGACCGCGGCACGGCAGGCGCGGCAGGAGATCCTGGAGCAGGATCTCCTGCCCCTCGCCGCAGAGCGGGTAGAGCGCAACGCGGACCAGTGGACCGCGGCCCTGCAGGCGTTTGCCGCCACCGGCGTCTGCGAGATGGCCGGGGTGGCGGACATGCAGGAGGCTTGGGTGTTCGAGGGCCAGGAGGTCACGCAATCGCGGATCATCGTGCTCGGCGTGCAGCATGACTACGTGGAAATCGCCAAGGCGCCGGAGCCCGAGGCCGGGGCCGAGGTCATCCGCCAGTACGGCCGCGCTGCGGGGGCTGCCAAGACGGTGGCGGGCTGGCTGCGGCAGCAGGGCTGGGCGGCGGAGCCGGTGACCGGGCCGATGTCGGCTGCCATCACGCTGATCCCGGCCGCGATCACTTGCGGCTTTGGCGAGCTGGGCAAACACGGCTCCATCATCAACCCCGAACTCGGCGCCAGCTTCCGCCTCTCCGCGGTGCTGACCGATGCGCCCTTTGCCCCCACTCCGCCGCAAGAACACGGTATCGACGGCTTCTGCGCCAATTGCCGGATCTGCGAGGACGCCTGCCCGCCGGAAGCCATCGCACCGGACAAGCAGACCGTGCGCGGCGAAGACAAGTGGTATGTGGATTTCGACAGCTGCCTGCCGTTCTTCAACCAGACCCACGGCTGCGGCATCTGCATCGCCGTCTGCCCCTGGTCGCGGCCCGGTGTCGGCCTCAACCTTGCGGCCAAGCTGGCCCGTAAGCAGGAGCGGGAAGCCGGCTGAGGCAGGCGGGCCGCGCGAGGGCTCAGGCCCCCGCCTCGCCCTCCGCCACGAAGGGCGCGAGGCTGTCGGTAAAGACATCCATGAAATCCCGCACCACCGGCGGCACGCTGACCGAGCTGGGGTGCAGGATGGTGATCCGGTGGTGGATCTGCGGCTCGAAGGGCCGGATCGCGATGCCCGTGCCGCGGAAGCCCTCGGCGTCCAAGGCACTCACCACCGAGGCGCCGAGCCCCTCCTGCACCAGCGTGCAGGCGGCGGTGAACTGGCGCACCTCGACCAGGCTGTTGATCTCGACGTTTTCGGCGGCAAAGGCGCGCGACAGGCGATGATAAAAGCGGCTGTCGCGGCGGGTGTGGATGATCTTCTCGCCCGCGAGGTCCAGCGGGGTGATTGCGGATTTCTCCGCCAGCGGATGGCCCTGCGGCAGGATGCAGACCGAGCGGATGAAGATATCCCGGCTCTCCGTCGCCGGGTGGCCGGAGAAACCGTCGGTGATGCCGCAATCGTACTGCTCGCCGATGATCCACTCCAGGATGCGCTCGGGACGGTCCGGCTCCAGGGTCACGGTCACGCCGGGGCGGTCCTTCAGGAAACCGGCCAGTACCCGGGGCAGGTGGCTGGTGGCGAACCCGGGAAGGCAGGCCACCCGGATATGGCCGCCGGTGCGCTCCTTCAGGTCGCGGCGCAGGTCTTCGAGGTGGTCGAGCCCGCCAAGGATGCGCCGCACCTCC
Organism: Cribrihabitans pelagius; assembly: GCF_048820915.1. Taxonomy (NCBI): domain Bacteria; kingdom Pseudomonadati; phylum Pseudomonadota; class Alphaproteobacteria; order Rhodobacterales; family Paracoccaceae; genus Cribrihabitans; species Cribrihabitans pelagius. Next base: position 18,409 of record NZ_JBMERR010000010.1, read on the forward strand.
GCCAGCAGGTGCCGGGACTCGCTGGTAGGCTCCAGGATGCCGCGGCGGCGCTGGAACAGCTCCAGATCCATCGAGGCGGCGAAATCCGAAATCAGCCGGCTGACCGCGGGCTGCGACACCCCCAGCTTCCCGGCTGCCTTGGTGATGCTGCCGGTCTCCGCCACGGTGCGGAAGGCTTCCAACTGCCGCAAGGTGAATTTCAAGGCACTCTCCCGCTTTGCACGCTCAATTTTCATGCTCGATTCCGCTTGCGCATAGCATTTTGTTATGAAGCTGTCATGAAATTTTCACTTGAATTATAAATCTACCTGCCAAATGCTCCCCGGCATAAACGCGAGGGAGAGACATCGTGACCATTTCCAAGAATGCAATTGCCAGCGTGTTGGCGCTGGGCGTGACTGCCGGCATGGCAACCGCGGAGACCGAGCTGCAGTGGTGGCACGCCATGGGCGGCACCAACGGCGAGCGGATCGACAAGATCGCGGCGGATTTCAACGCCAGCCAGTCCGACTACAAGATCGTGCCCAGCTACAAGGGCAACTACACCGAAACCATGACCGCCGCCGTCGCCGCCTTCCGCGCGGGCGAGCAGCCGCATCTGGTGCAGGTCTTCGAGGTCGGCACCGCCACCATGATGGCCGCCAAGGGCGCGATCGTCCCGGTCGAGCAGATGATGAAGGACGCGGGCGAGGATTTCGACAAATCCGACTACCTGCCGGCGGTGATCTCCTACTACCAGACCCCCGAGGGCGAGCTTCTGTCGATGCCCTTCAACAGCTCCACCCCGGTGCTGTGGTACAACGCCGACGCGCTGAAGGCTGCGGGCGTCGAGCCGCCGAAGACCTGGGACGAGGTGAAGGCCGCCGCGCAGGCGCTGGTCGACTCCGGCATGGAGTGCGGGCTGTCCTTCGGCTGGCAGTCCTGGGTGATGCTGGAGAACTTCTCCGCCTGGCACGACATCCCGCTGGGCAGTAAGGAGAACGGATTTGCCGGGTTCGACACCGAGCTGGAGTTCAACAACGAGAAGGTCGCGGCACGGCTGGATGACATCGCGTCGATGAGCGAAGGCAACCTGTTCAAATATGGCGGCCGCCGCGGCGACAGCCTGCCGCTGTTCACCAATGGCGAATGCGGCATGTGGATGAACTCCTCGGCCTATTACGGCTCGATCAAGGAGCAGGCCAAGTTCGAATTCGGCCAGACTATGCTGCCGCTGGACACCAAGATCGCCGACGCGCCGCAGAACTCTATCATCGGCGGTGCCACACTCTGGGCGCTGTCCGGTCACGAGGCCGAGGAATACAAAGGTCTGGCCAAGTTCATGACCTACCTCTCCTCGCCTGAGGTGCAGGCCTGGTGGCATCAGGAGACCGGCTATGTTCCGATCACCACCGCCGCTTACGAGCTGAGCAAGGAGCAGGGCTTCTACGATGAGAACCCCGGCACCGACACCGCGATCCAGCAGCTGAGCCTGAACGAGCCGACGCCGAACTCCCGCGGGATCCGCTTTGGCAACTTCGTGCAGATCCGCGACGTGATCAACGAGGAGCTGGAAGCGCTCTGGGCCGGTGACAAGTCCGCCGATGAGGCACTGAACACCGCTGCCGAGCGCGGCAACGCGCTGCTGCGCAAGTTCGAACGCTCCGCCAAGTAACCCTTGCACACCGCGCACCCCGGGGGCTTACCGCCTCCGGGGTGTTTTGCGCCCAAGAGACTCCCGAACTGCCCATGCTCAAACGCGTCCACTTTCCCGCGTCGCTGCTGCCCTACCTGCTGGTGGCGCCGCAAATCGCGATCACACTTGTATTTTTCATCTGGCCCGCAAGCCAGGCCGTCTACCAGTCCTTCCTGATCGAGGATGCTTTTGGCCTGTCGACCGAATTCGTCTGGTTCGAGAACTTCGAACTGCTGTTCGAGGATGACCTCTATCTTGCCACTTTCGGCCGCACGATCTTCTTCTCCGCCGCGGTGGCGCTGCTGTCGATGTCGGCCGCGCTGGTGCTGGCGGGCTTTGCCGACCGGGTGGTGCGCGGTGTCACCACCTACCGCACCCTGCTGATCTGGCCTTATGCGGTGGCGCCGGTTCTGGCGGGCGCGTTGTGGGTCTTCATGTTCAACCCGACGCTGGGCATCTTCCCCTATATCCTGGATTTCGCCGGGATAGACTGGAACCATTACCTCAATGGCTCGCAAGCGATGGCGCTGGTGATCATCGCCTCGGCCTGGAAGCAGATCGCCTATAACTTCCTGTTTTACCTTGCCGCCATGCAGTCGATCCCGCGCAGCGTGATCGAGGCCGCCGCCATCGACGGCGCAGGCCCGGTGCGCCGGTTCAAGGATTTCATCTTTCCGCTGGTGTCGCCGACGACCTTTTTCCTTCTGGTCATCAACGCGGTCTACGCCTTCTTCGACACCTTCGGCATCATCCACGCGGTGACCCAAGGCGGGCCTGCCAATTCCACCACGATCCTGGTCTACAAGGTGTTCAACGACGGCTTTGTCGGACTCGACCTCGGCGGCTCTGCCGCGCAGTCGGTGATCCTGATGATCCTGGTGATTGCGATGACCGTTGTCCAATTCCGCTATGTTGAAAGAAGGGTGGAGTACTGATGGTTGAAAACCGCCCCATCCTGACCCTGGTCAGCCACCTGGTCCTGCTGTTCGGCATCGCGATTGTCGCGCTGCCGATCTGGATCACCTTTGTCGCCGCCACCCATGATGCGGTGCGGATGACCCAGGCGCCGATCCCGCTCTTGCCCGGCAGCTATTTCTGGGAGAACTTCAAGCAGACCCTGTTTGGCGGCGGCCTGTCCGGCACCGAGGTGGCGCCGGTCTGGCGGATGCTGCTGAACTCGCTGGCGATGGCGATGATGATCTCGATCGGCAAGATCGCGATCTCGCTGATCTCGGCCTTTGCCATCGTCTATTTCAAGTTCCCCTTCCGCATGGGGTTCTTCTGGATGATCTTCATCACCCTGATGCTGCCGGTGGAGGTGCGCATCCTGCCCACCTTCGAGGTGGTCGCTGACTTGGGCATGCTCAACAGCTACTGGGGCCTGTCGGTGCCGCTGATCGCGTCGGCGACGGCGACCTTCATGTTCCGCCAGGTGTTCCTGACCATCCCGGACGAGATGCTGGAAAGTGCCCGCATCGACGGCGCCGGGCCGATGCGGTTCTTCTGGGACATCGTGATCCCCTTGAGCCGCACCAATATCGCAGCACTTTTCGTGATCCTGTTCATCTACGGCTGGAACCAGTACCTCTGGCCGCTCTTGATCACCACCGACACCGACATGACCACCATCGTCATGAGCATCAAGCAGATGCTGGAGGCGGCCGAGCAGTCGCCGCAATGGAACATCATCATGATGACAGCACTTCTGGCGATGATCCCGCCGGTCTTCGTCGTCATCGCCATGCAGAGGCTCTTTGTGCAGGGCCTCACCGAGACAGACAAATAGGCAAGACAGAAATGGCAACTATTACTCTCAAGGATCTGGTGAAGTCCTATGGCGACACCGAAGTCCTGCACCACGTCGGCGGCGCGATCGAGGATGGCGAGTTCATCGTCATCGTCGGCCCCTCGGGCTGCGGCAAGTCCACGCTCCTGCGCATGATCGCGGGGCTGGAGACGGTGACCTCGGGCGAGATCCAAATTGGCGACCGGGTCGTGAACGATCTGGAGCCCGCCAACCGCGATATCGCCATGGTGTTCCAGAACTACGCGCTCTACCCGCACATGACGGTGCGCGAAAACATGGCCTACGGGCTCAAGATCCGCAAACTGCCGCGCAGCGAGGTCGACCGCCGGGTGGATGAGGCCGCGCAGATCCTGGAGATCGGTCCCTACCTCGACCGCAAGCCGCGCCAGCTGTCGGGGGGCCAGCGCCAGCGCGTCGCCATGGGCCGCGCCATTGTGCGCGACCCTCAAGTGTTCCTGTTCGACGAGCCGCTGTCGAATCTCGACGCCAAGCTCAGGGTGCAGATGCGGCTGGAGATCCGCAAGCTGCAACAACGGCTGGGCGTGACCTCGATCTACGTCACCCACGACCAGGTGGAGGCGATGACGCTGGGCGACCGCCTGATGGTTCTGAACGGCGGCTACGTGGAACAGTTCGGCACCCCGATCGAGCTTTATGACCGGCCCGAGACGATCTTTGTGGCGGGCTTCATCGGCAGCCCGGCGATGAACTTCCTGCCGGCGCAGGTGGAGGGCGGCATGGTCACGCTGGAAAACGGCAGCCGTCTAGCGGGCGGATTCGCCGTGCAGGGCAACGTGACCCTCGGCCTGCGCCCCGAGCATCTGGTCCCGGATGAAGGCGGCGCGGTGGAGATCACCGTGCAGCTGTGCGAGCAGCTGGGCTCGGTCACGCTGGTGCATGGCCACCTCGCGGGCACCACCAGCGAATGCGTCGCCAGCATGCCCGGCCACGTGCGGGCGGAGGCGGGCACCGTGCTGCGCTTCTCCGCCGCGCCCGAGAACCTGCACCTGTTCGACACGCAATCCGGCCGCCGGGTGGCCACGTGAGCGGCTTTCCCCAGCTTGCCGCCTATCGCGGCGGCGCGGGGGTCGTGCGGGTCATCGGCCACCGCGGCGCCCGCGGGGTGATGCCGGAGAACACACTGGAAGGCTTCCGCTTCACCATGGACATCGGGGTGGAGGCGCTGGAGTTCGACGTGGTGCTCACCGCTGATGGCATCCCGGTGATCACTCATAATCACGCGCTGTCCCGCGCGGCCGTGCGCGAACCCGGCGGCACCTGGATCGCGGGGGAGGAGCCGGAGGTGGGCAAGCTTTCCCTTGAAGCCTTGCAGACCTATGACGCCGGCGGGCTCGACAGCCGCTCCGATTACGGCCGCCGCTTCCCGGATCAGGTCTTCCTGCGCGGCGTGCGCATCCCGCGTCTTGCGGATCTGCTGGATCTGGCCTGCCAGCCAGAATACCAAGGCGTCTCCCTGCTCTTGGAGCTGAAGACCAACCCGCAGGAAACGGATATTCCCGCCGCCCGCATCCGTCAGGTCGCCGCAGTGGTGACCGATGTCCGAGCCCGCGATCTGGCGGGGCGCACCGTACTGCACAGTTTCGATTGGCTGCTTTTGAACGAATGCCGCCGCCAGGCACCGGAGATGCCCACCTCTTACCTCAGCCAGGTTGCCGGTGCTGAAGAGACGGGTGAGGAGGGCGCGCCCTTGATGGCCGAACTGGACGCCAGCGGCCTGACGCTGCCCGCCGCGGTGGCGCGGGCGGGCGGGCAGATGTGGTGCCCCTACTATGAGGACGTGACGCCTGAACTGGTGGCGGAAGCCCATGCTCTCGCTTTGCCAGTCACGGTCTGGACGGTGAACGAGCGCGCCGCTATCGAAGCGATGATCGACGCGGGCGCCGACGGCATTGTCACCGACTACCCGGGCCGGGTCCAGCGCATCCTGCTGGAGCGCGGACTGAGTTGGAGCGGAACAGCCGGGCTGAAAAATGACTGACGGACAATGCGACGGCGCGCTGGGCGCGGACTGGGCCTTTGAGCGCTACGAGGCGCTGCGCCCGCAGCTGCCCCGGGCAGAGTATCCGGCAAGCTCGCGCATGGCGGAGAACCTGGCCGGCACCGCCGAACATTTCGACGGCTACATCCTCGATGCCTTCGGAGTGCTGAACCGCGGGGAGACAGCCATCGCGGGCGCCGTCGCGCGCATGGCGTGGCTGCGCCGGCAGGGCAAGCGGCTGGTGGTGCTGACCAATGCTGCGAGCTACACCAAGCCGGAGATCCTCGCGAAATACCACCGGCTGGGCTTCAATTTTACCGCGCATGAAGTGGTCTCCAGCCGCGACGTCGCCTTTGCCGCGCTGCCCCGGCTGCCCCGGCTGCCCGCAGGGCAGGTCTGGGCGGCCGCAGCGGCGGAAGGCGATGATTTCTCCGATGCGCCCGCGCCCGGTGCAATCGCGCAGCTGGCCGAGAACCCGGCGCTTTGGGACGATGCGGGCGGCTTCCTCCTGCTCTCCACCGCGCGCTGGCAGAAGGCCGACACCGCGCGGCTTGCGGCGGCGCTGAAGGCAAAGCCGCGCCCGCTCATCGTCGCCAACCCCGATCTGGTCGCCCCGCGCGAGGACGGTCTGTCGCTGGAGCCGGGGTTTGTCGCGCAGGAGGTTGCCGCGCAGACCGGTGCGGAGGCGCAGTTCTACGGCAAACCCTTCGGCAACGCCTTCTCGGCGGCGCTGGCGCTGATGGCGGACCTGCCGCGGCAGCGGATCGCCATGGTCGGCGACACGCTGCACACCGATGTGCTGGGCGGAGCGGCGGCGGGGGTCGGCACGGTGCTAATCACCGGCCACGGGCTGTTCCGCGGCCGCGATGTTGCGCCTTATATCGCGCGCTCGGGGCTGCGGCCGGATTGGATCGTGCCCACGACCTGAGCCGGGAGCCTCAGAGGTTCTTTGTCCAGCGCGGATGGTGCTCGTCGATGATCAGCGCATGGCTGTGGGTGCGGTTGCCCTTCAGATGCGGATGGCCGAGCGGCAGGTTTGCGTGGGTATGCTCGACTTCTTCCGGGTCGTCGCGCGGCCAGAGTCTGAGGCAGGCCGCAAGGCCAACCGCCGCCAGCGCCGCCAGCATCATAAGCGCCGGGAGCGTGCCTGCCCTGGTCATCAGCCAGCCCGCCAGCGGGTAGCACAACAGCCAGCAGGCATGCGAAAGCGCAAATTGCGCCGCAAACAGCGCGGGCCGGTCGTCCGCATGGGCCGACCGCCGCAGCAGCCGTCCCGCGGGCGTCAGCACCGCGGAAAAGCCGAGCCCCGCCAGCACCCAGGCAGCGAGCAGGGCCGGGAAGCTGAGCCCCGCTACGGTGATAACGGCGGCCAGGCCCAGGAGGGACGCGATCAGCCCGCCGGCGCCCGCAAGCATCACTGGCCGGTCCGCCACGCGGTCCAGGAGCCGCGGCAGGAGCAGCGCTGCCGCCATCGACCCGGCGCCAAAAGCAAACATCGCCCCGGCCAGCGCTGTCTCCTCCAGCCCCAGCACGCCACGCACCAGAACCACAGAGTTCACCAGCACCATCGCCCCGGCCGCCGAAACCGAAAGGTTCAGCGCCAGCAGTCCGCGCAGGCGGGGCGTGGCCAGATAGATTCGGATACCGCGCGTTGTCCGCCCCCAGATACTGCGCCGCGCCGCGGGCCTGGGGCCGGGCAGCGCCACCGACAGCACCAGCAGCGCCGAGGCGAGGAACCCCGCGACTGTGCCGAGAAACAGGCTGTTGTAGGACATCAGCACCAAAAGCAGCCCCGCCAGCGCCGGGCTGAGGATGTTCTCCAGATCATATGCCAGCCGCGACAGCGACAGCGCGCGGGTGTAGCGGGTCTCATCCGGCAGCACGTCGGGGATCGTCGCCTGGAACGCCGGCGTGAATCCGGCCGAGGCCGCCTGCAGCAGGAAGATCAGCACGTAGACCTGCCAGACCTCGGTGACAAAAGGCAGCGCCAGCGCCGCCGCCGCGCGCACCAGATCCAGCGCGACCAGCAGGCGGCGGCGGTCGATCTGCCCGGCGAGCGCGCCCGCAACTGGGGCGATGAAGACATAGGCCAGCATCTTGATGGTGAAGACCGTGCCCAACACCAGCCCGGCGTTACCGCCCGCGAGGTCAAAGGCCAGAAGCCCGAGCGCCACGGTCGCCAGCCCGGTGCCGAGAAGCGCCACCACCTGCGCCAGGAACAGGTGCCGGTAGGTGCGGTCGGAGAGAACGTCGAGCATGCGGACCTCGGAAGTGGCCAGAAGAGCGGCGGGGCGGAAAGGCCCATCCATGCCACAGGTCTAGCCCGGCAGGGGAGGATGCGGCAAGCGCGCGCTCCAAGGAGAAGAGCCGCGCATCGCCGCCGCGTTGGGGCGCGCCGGCGATGCGCGGCGGCCATCCGGCCTTGTTCCGCGCCTGTTCTGCCCGTGACCGGGGAGAAGGATATTCCCTGCCGTTCGCGTTCTATGGAAGCGCGGGTTGGCTACTGCATCACCCGGCGCAGGAACTTCTGGGTGCGGGAATCCTGCGGCGCGTCAAAGATCTGCTCTGGCGGGCCGCTTTCGACGATGCGGCCGCCCTCCATGAAGATAATGCGGTCTGCGATCTCGCGGGCGAACTGCATCTCGTGGGTGACGATCAGCATGGTCTGCTTCTGTTCGGCGACGCTGCGCATCAGGTCCAGCACTTCGCCCACCCATTCCGGGTCCAGCGCCGAGGTCGGCTCGTCGAACAGCATCAGCTCCGCCCCCAGCGCCATCGCGCGGCCTATGCCGACGCGCTGCTGCTGGCCGCCGGACAAGGCCGCCGGGTAGCTGTCGGCCTTGTCGGCGAGCCCGGTCTCCTTCAGCACCTGCAGAGCGCGCTCCTCGGCCTCGGCGCGCGGGCGCTTCTGCACGGTGATCAGTGCCTCCATGATGTTTTCCTTCGCCGTCTTGTTGGCGAAAAGCGCGTAGTTCTGGAAAACGAAGGCGGTCGCGCGGCGCAGGGCGAGGATTTCGGCCTTACTTGCCTTGGCGGCATCGACTTCGGCACCGCCGATGGTGATATGCCCCGCATCCGGCTGGTCGAGGAAGTTGAGGCAGCGCAGGAGCGTCGACTTGCCGGTGCCCGAAGGCCCGATCACTGCCACCCGCTCGCCCTTGCCGATCTCAAGATCGAGGCTGTCGAGCACGGTGTTGTTCTTGAACCGCTTGGTCAGTCCGCGAATGGAAATCATCGTGCGTAGGCCTTGTTCAGATAGGTTTCGAGCCGCTTCTGGCCCTGGCTCAGCAGTTCGACCAGCCCCCAGTAGATCAGCGCCACCACCAGAAAGGCCTCGAAGTAGAGGAAGCTGCCCGCGGCTTCCTTCTGCGCGGCACCCATCATCTCGGTCACGCCAAGGGTAAAGGCCAGCGAGGTGCCTTTGATCATGTCGATGAAGTAGTTGACCAGCGTTGGTGCCGCGATCCGGCCCGCCTGCGGCAGCACGATGCGGCGCATCATCTGGCCCTGGGTCATGCCGATCGACTGCGCCGCTTCCCATTGGCTGCGGTCGACACCGGCGATGGCGGCGCGGATGCTTTCCGCCATATAGGCCGAGAAATGCAGCGTCAGCCCCATGATCGCGGCGGTGATGCCATTGATCTGGGTGAGGAACGACAGCATCTGCGGCAGCCCGTAATAGAACAGGAACAGCTGCACCAGCAGCGGTGTGCCGCGGAAGAAGCTGATGAACAGAACCACCAGCGGGTCCAGCCCCGGCACCTTGAAGACGCGCTCGACCGCGAGGAGCGACGCGAGCACCAGTGCAAGCAGCATACCTGCCACCGCCATGAACAGGGTCAGCGGCAGGTAGCCCAGGATCACGGGCACAAGCCCCACCATGTAGTCGAGGTCGAGCGCCCGCATCGGTCAGATCACTCCGCTTTGGTGATGTCGCTGCCGAACCACTTCTCGGAGATCTCGGTCAGGGTGCCGTTCTCCTTAAGAGTGGTCAGTGCGGCATCCACCTGGTCGCGCAGGGCGCGGCCTTCTTCATCGTCGCGGAACGGCATGGCGTTGCGGATTTCCGAGAACGGCGCACCGGCCAGCTGCAGCGGCAGCGGGCTTTCCTTGATCACCTGCGCCGAGGACACGCGGTCCATCACGAAGGCATCGACACGGCCAAGCGCGGTGTCCTGCTCGATGTTGGACTCGTAGGTGCGGATGTCGATTTCATCGGCGTAGGGCAGCTCGCGCAGCAGCTGCTCGAAGTTGGAGCCGAGGTTCACCGCCACGGTCTTGCCGCGCAGGCTCTCGACGCCGGTCACCTCGCCGTTGCCCTTCTTGGTCACCACCTGGGCGCCGTCGTAGACATAGGGCTGGGTGAAGGCGAATTTCGCCTCGCGCTCCGGCGTGATGGTGATTTGGTTGGCGATGGTGTCGATACGGTCCGCTTCCAGCGCGCCGATCAGCCCGGAGAAGGACATGGTTTCAAAGGTGATCTCCAGCCCGGCTTCCTCGCCGACCGCGTTCATCACGTCGACCTCGAAACCCTGCAGCACGTCCTGGCGCACGAAGGTGAAGGGGAAATAGCCGCCGGACATGCCGACACGCAGGCTTCCGGCTTCCTGGCCAAAGGCCATTCCGGCCAGGCCGGCTGCGGCTGCGGCCGCAAGAACAACATGTTTCAGCATTTTGGCTGCTCCTTCTAAATGGAAAGGAACACATGTCCTTTCCGCGCGGCGGCATCAATGGGGCCGCAGCAAAAAAACAGCCTGTCCCGCGGCCGTCACTGGTGCAGGGCAATTGTTTTGCACGCGTTTTCAATCAAGGGCCAAGTGTTTGCCCTGCAGCGGGCAAGGCAAGACGCCGGTTCCGCGGCCCCCGGCGGTCCGGGGGCCGCGGGGATCAGGCAAAGCTGGCGACGGTCTTCAGCGCGCCCTCCAGCGCCTCGCCCTTTTCGTCCTGCAAGGCCGCTTCGCGCAGCCGGGCGACCCATTCGGGGCCGTCGTCGCGGGCCTCCACCATGCGCGCGCCTTCCAGCACGCAGGCGAACTTGCTCAAGCTCCGGGCGTGGGTGTCGGAATAGCCCTTGATCAGGCGGCGGCAGCGGATCACCTCCACCGCCATGCCGTAGCGGCCGGGCAAGTAGTCCATCGCCGTTGCCAGCCAATCGTCCAGATGCGCCTGTTCCACCGCATGGCGGCGGGTGCGGCGGCGCCAGCTGCGCAGGCCGCCCATCATATAAAGCATCAGAAAACCGCGCAGGCTGTCGGTGCGGATGCGGCGGCCCTTGGCGAACAGCCGCTCCAGCCGCGCCATCTGACGCGGACTGGCCTCCACCCTGGCGCCCAATCGCGCGGGCAGCAGGCCGGTGATCTCCTCGGCGCGCGGGTGCAGGTAGTCGGTGAGCGTCATCAGCTTGCCGTCAGCACCCGTTTCGGCCTCGATCCGGCCAAAGCGCTGGCTGCGGGTCTTGAGGTCTGCAACCCGGATCACGTCGTCATAGGCCATGGCGTTGGCGATGTATTTGGCGGCTTCGCGGCTCAGCTCATGGCCCTGTTCCGCGCTGTCGCGCGCCAGCACCGCTTCCAGCCGGGAGAGATATTCGGCGCCATAAGCGGCATCCTGAAAATCCACCACCTTGCGCAGGCCCGGCCCGGCCATTTCCTGCACCTCGGGCGGCAGCTTTGCCAGGCGCGCTGTCAGCTTCTGCCATTCGCCCATCGCGGCGGCGGGCCCCTGCGGGCGTGTGGGGGCCGCAGCTGCGGGCAGGCTGGCGGCGGGGGCTTCGCCCTGCTGGGCCAGGTCGAACCCGGCGGCAAAGGCGCGCAGGCTGGGCTCCACGCCCTTGCCTGCGGCGCGGATCGCGTCCTCGAAGGCGGCACGCGGGAAGGGCAGGGCACCGGAGCCCGCAAGTGCTCCGAACAGCGACGCCGAGATCACCGAGCCTGCCTCGGCCGCTGCGCGCTCCATGTCAGCCATCACCAGCTGCCGCGCCGCGGTTTCGGCCGCCACCCGCACTTCGGAGGAATCGGCCATGCCGTCACCGGGCACCATCTTCTCCGACACCGCAAGGGCGCGGTGTGTCGAGGCAATCAGCGTGGTGCGGTCCGGGGTGACGAAGCCGCGCATGATCGAGCGGCCCGCCTCCATCATCTCGGCGGCGATCATGATGTCGACGTCGCCGGGCGCGGGCGCGAGCGAGAATACCGGATTTTCTACTGTACCGGGCGCCATTTCGAGGTAATAGATCGTGGCCCCGGTGCGCTGGGCGACACCCGCGACGCTGGTGGCCTGGGCGCTGTAGCCCTGGGCACGGGCCAGTGTCTCGATCCAGGAGGTGAGAACGCCGCCGCCCTGTCCGCCAACGGCGAGGATGGCCAGTTTGATCACTTCGCCTGCCGCCGGGCGGGCGTCCTGCGGTGCGATGGGCAATTCGATCGACATCAGGCTGCCTCCCCCGGGTGCATGTCAGTGAAGGTCAGCCGCCGCGCGCTGCGCCGTGCCTGCAGCCAGGAGATCACCCGGCTGCGCAGCCCAGCCCTGCGCCGCTCCCGCTCGGTCGGATTATGCACCACCCGTGCCTCGTAGAAGGAGGGGCAGAGGATCGCCGCATCCGCCACCTCGCCGCAATTGCCGCAGCCGACGCAGGTCTGGTCGATATGGGCGACGGGATCGTCGCGCAGCGGGTCGTCCAGCTTCTTCAGCGACAGCGACGGGCAGCCCGACAGGCGGATGCAGGCATGATCGCCGGTGCAAACGTCCTCATCGACGCCAAAGCGGGGGATCTCCACCCGGGTGCCATCCTTGATCGCCTTGATACGCTGCGGCTTTTCACGCCGCTGCCGGTTCAGCATGCATTCCGAGGAGGCGACGATCACCTTTGGCCCGTCGTAGTCCGTGGTCAGCGCTTCGCGCAGGGTGGCGCGCATCTTGTTGACGTCATAAGTCCGGTCGATCTGCCGGATCCATTTGACGCCCGCACCCTCCAGCGCCTTGGTGATCGGATTGTTGGTCGACTTGCTGGCGTTCTTCGCACGGCTGGACGGGATATCCTGCCCGCCGGTGGCTGCGGAATAGTAGTTGTCGACGATGATCGCCACGCTGTCCGACTTGTTGAACACCATGTTGCCGATCGAGGTGCTAAGGCCGTTGTGCCAGAAGCCGCCATCGCCGAGGATCGAGATCGCGCGTTTCTCGCCGCCGCCGTCAAAGGCCGCGTTCGACGCGGGCCCCAGCCCGTACCCCATGGTCTGCCCCCCAATTTCGAACGGCGGCAGCGAGGCGAACAGGTGGCAGCCGATATCGGCCGAGATCTGGTGCTTGCCCAGCTCCTGCTCCACCAGCTTCATCGAGGCAAAGATCGGCCGTTCCGGGCAGCCGGTGCAAAACCCCGGAGGGCGGATCGGCACGGTCGCGCTCAGGTCCGGGATCTCGGGCTGCGGCGCGTTTGGTGCGCGTACCTGACCGGGCATCAGATGGGCGGCATATTTGCGGAAGAAGTCATCCAGCCCGTCCATCATCACCTGGCCGGTGTATTCGCCCGCCTTGGGGAAGATGCCCTTGCCCTCCAGCTTGGTCTGGCTGCCCGCCTTGAACAGCATGTTGCCCAGCTGCTGTTCGATGAACTCGGGCTGGCCTTCCTCGATCATCAGCACCGCGTCCTTGCCGGCGCAGAACTCCAGCAGATCGCTTTGAACCAAGGGGTAGGCCACGTTCATCACATAAAGCGGCACATCGGTGTTGCCGCTGAGATCGGCCAGCCCCAGCCGTTGCAGCCCGCGGACCACGCTGTTGTACATGCCGCCAAGGCAGATAAGGCCGACCTTGCCGTCCTTCGGCCCGAAACGTTCGTTCAGCCCGGTTTCAAGGATGAATTTCTCGGCTGCGGGCCAGCGGTTTTCGATCTTGTCGTGCTCGTGCTGGTAGGACATCGGCGGCAGTACCACGCGCTTGAAATCGCGCTGCGGGTTGGACAGGGCGTCGCGCACGGTGAGCGGCGGGCGCAAGTTGCCGCGGCACTCGAATGTGCCGGTCACATGGCAGGACCGGATCCGCACCATCAGCATCACCGGCGTGTTCGACGCCTCCGACAGGGCAAAGCCGTCGCCCACGGACTTCACGATTGAAGGCAGGTTCGGGCGCGGGTCCAACAGCCAGAACTGCGACTTCATCGCAAAGGCATAAGACCGCTCCTGCATGATCGAGGAACCCTCGCCGTAGTCCTCTCCCACAATCACCAGCGCGCCGCCAGTGACGCCCGAGGACGCGAGGTTCGCAAGCGCGTCGGAGGCCACGTTGACCCCGACCGAGCCCTTGAAGGTGACCGCGCCGCGGATCGGGTAGTGGACGGAGGCCGCAAGCATCGCCGCGGCTGCCGCCTCAGACGCATTGGCCTCGTAGCGCACGCCCAGCTCGCCCAGGAGCTCCTCGGCATCGGCCAGCACATCCATCAGATGCGAGATCGGCGCCCCCTGGTAGCCGCCGACGTAGCCGACACCGTTTTCCAGAAGAGCCTTGGTGATGGCCAGGATGCCCTCACCGGTGAAGCTGTCACCTTCACCCTTGCGCAGATGTTCGACCTCTGCCTTGAACGACCTTTCGGCCATTGGCTCCTCCTTGGTAGTTTGCCTTGGGATTAAATCTGATGCACCCGCACATTGCGCAGAATGGTTTGCAGCGTGGCGGTGAACTGGCGCCGCTCCTCCAGGGAGATGCCCTCGAACATCTGCTGATAGGCGGCGGCCACATGCGGCCACAGCTTGTCATGGGTGGCGCGGCCGCTGTCGGAGATGAAGACGCGGGTGGCGCGGCTGTCATCCGGGTCCGGGCGCCGCTCGATCAGCCCGTCACGCGCCATCTGGTCGAGCGAGCGGCTGAGCGTTGACTGCTCCACCACTGCATAGACCGACAGCTCGCGGATCAGCAGCCCGTCCAGCACCGACAGCACCGCCAGCGTCCGCATTTGCGCCGTGGTCAGCCCCAGCGCCGCCATCTCCGCGCGCAGCGAGGCGTTGTAGCGGCCCATGATGCGGTTCATCAGGTAGGGCGGGAAGTTCTCCAGTCCGATTTCGCCCAGCCGCGGCAGCGGTGCCTGCGGCTGCGCCTCTGCCGCAGCTTGTTCCTTGGTGTTGTCGCTCATGCGCCCATCCTCTTTGCCAGGTTGTAGCCGGAGCCGCCGCCAAGGCCCGGCCCCGGATGGGTCGAGGCCCCGATCATGTGCAGCCCCGTTACTCCCGTGGCGTTATTGACCGATTGCGGGAAAGGGCGCCAGACAAAGAACTGGTCGAGAGTGCAGGCGCCGCCGTAGGGGTCGCCGCCTGACAGGTTCATGTTGAGCGATTGCAGGTCGGCGGGCGAATAGGCGCGCCGGGCCAGCTTGATCTGTTTGAAATTGGCGATATGGCGGGCCAGGATCGCCTCGATCCGGTCGGCAAAGGCTTCGCGTGTGGCTTCGCTCCATTCGGGCGAGGCGGCGATTTCGCCCTTGGCATCGCCTTTGATGACGCGCGGGGCATCGGGGATCTGCAGCCAGAGGATGGCCTTGCCTTCAGGGCAGCGGCTGGAATCCAACCGGTGCGGCTGGCCAACGCAAATGGTCGGGGTTTCGGGCAGCATTCCGCGCTCGGCCTCATTGGCGGATTTCGACACGCTGTCGATACCGTCGGCGAGGTGGATCAGGGCCACGTCTTCCAGCCCTTCGGCGCGCCACTCAGGTGCGGCGTCGAGCGCATAGTGCATCTGGAAATTGCCGCGCCCGTGGCGGAAGTTGCGCAGGGGCTCCGGCGCGGCCATCTTCGGCAGCAGGCGGCCATAAAGCTGCCCCGGCGTGACCGAGGCAATGACCGAGGCGCCGCGGATCATTTCGCCGGCCGCGGTCTCCACACCGCAGGCGCGGCCGCGTTCGGTGAGGATGCGGGTCACGTCGGTGCCGGTGCGGATCCCGCCGCCGTTGGCCTCGATCAGCCGCCGGAAGGCCTGCGCCGCGGCACCCGCGCCGCCCTTCACCACCGGCGCGCCGGCGGCTTCCAGGGCAAAGGCGATGACCCGGCCCATCTGGCCGGAATAGGTGCTTTCCGGCGTCAGCCCGCAATGCAGCACCCAGGGCGCCCAGAGCGCCTGGATATCGGCGCTGCTGTAGGAGGCCTCCAGCCAGCCGCGCGCGGGCTGCAGCGCTGCGCCGCCCCAGGCCTTGAGGCCGGTGAGCCCGCGCTTCCACGCCTGTTTCGCCACCAGCTTCGCGGTCTGGCGCGACCACAGCGGCCCGCCGAGGAGGCCGAAGAGGAACTCTGCATCCGCCTCGATCCCGCCCACATCGCGGGCGTGGGCATCGCCATCGCCGGGGGCGAGCGCGTCGAAGCCCGCGACATTGGCGGCGCGGTCCGTCGTCAGCACCAAAGCCCGCCCGTCCGGGCGCAAGACGGCGGTGGGGCGGGGCGTGTGGCAGAACTCCAGCCCGTGTTTGCCCAGATCCTCCGCCAGCTCGGCATAGGCGGGCGAGGTGAGGAACAGCACAAAGGTCGCCGCCATCACATCATGCTGGAAGCCCGGCACCGTGATCTCGTCGGTGCGCATGCAGCCGCCGATCCGGTCCGAGCGTTCCAGCAGCAGCACCGGCTGCCCCTTGCGGGACAAGAGCGCCGCGGCGACCAGCGCGTTGATGCCGGAGCCGATGATGATATGAGGGACGGCGGCCATGTGGCGTCAGCCCCGCGGCACCAGGGCGAGGGCGCGGATCGGGCTGCCGGTGCCACGCTCGATCTTCAGCGGTGCGGCAATCAGGATCGCGCCCTTGGCGGGCAGCTTGTCGAGATTGGCCAGCGAGGCAAGGCCGAAGCAATTGTCGCGGTGCAGTAGGTTATGCGCCGGGTAGGGCGGGTCCATCAGCCCGGCCTGGCCCGCATCGGTGCCGATGCACTGGCTGCCCCAGCCGACGATGCCCTTGGACAGGAGGTACTCCACCGCATCCGGGGTCGGCCCGGGGCTGTGCGGCCCTTCGGCGTCGGCGTTGAGGAACAGCGCCTCGTCCTCCGCGCGCTTGTCCCAGTCGGTGCGCATCGCCACCCATTCGCCCTTGCCGATCTCCCCGTGCTCGGCCTCCCAGGCCTTGATCAGGTCGGCGGTGAGCAGGAAGTCCGCGTTCTCTGCGCTTTCCTTCGAACAGTCGATCACGTTCACCGGCGCCACCAGCCGCTGCACGTCCAGCGTGTCGGTGTAGCCGTCCTCGTAATCCTTGCCGGTGATCCAGTGGCGCGGCGCATCGAAGTGCGTGCCCGAGTGCTCGCCCAGCTTCAGCCAGTTCCAGGCAAAGAACGGGCCATCGGCGTCATATTCGCTGATCTTGTGGATCTCGACCTTGGGGGTGTTCTTGGCGAAATCCTCCGGCAGCTGCAGGATCGGCGTGTCCGGCCCCAGGGTGCCGGAGCAGTCCACCACCGCGATTTCTCCCGAAAGAATCTTGGCGCCAAATTCCGCCAACGCGTTGTTTGAAGTCATTTTATCTCTCCTGTTGCCCGCGGTCTGGCGCCGCTTTTTGCATCGCAATAAAGAAACACTAGACAGGTTTATATGCATTTGCAAATATCATTCAATATTGATTTGAGGGATAGCGGATATGCCCGCAGCAGCGGACGCAGTGATTATCGGCAGCGGCCACAATTCCCTGGCCTGCGCAGCACATCTGGCCGCAAAGGGTTGGACGGTCGCGGTATTCGAACGCGCGGCGGAACCCGGCGGGGCGGTGAGGACCGGCGAATACTCCTTGCCCGGCTTCCGCCATGACTGGGGCGCGATGAATCTGTCGCTCTTTGCCGGCTCCCCGTTTCACAAGGCGTACGGGGAAGAGCTGGCCCGGCACGGGCTGTCCTTCGCCCCTGCTTCCGACTGCTTCGCCTCGGTCTTCCCCGATGGCAGCTGGCTGGGGGTGAGCAACGATGCCGCGGTCACCACCACCCGCCTCGCGGCCGAGTGCGCCGCTGATGGCGCCGCCTGGGCGGAGCTGACCGAGGCCTTTCCGAAACAGGCCGAAGTGCTGTTCGGCCTGCTTGGTTCGCCCATCAATAAACGTGCATTTGCATCCTTGAGCTGGAAGTCCTGGCGCGGCATGGGCAGTGCCGGAATGATGGACATGGGCCGCTTCCTCGCCGCCTCGCCGCGCGGCTGGCTGGAGGAGACGTTCCGCTCGCCCAAGGTGCAAGCCCTGCTGGCGGCCTGGGGGATGCACCTGGACTTTGCCCCCGACGTCGCGGGCGGGGCGCTGTTTCCCTATCTCGAAGGCCAGGTGAACCAGGCCTTTGGCATGGTGCTGGGGCAGGGCGGCGCGGACACTATGATCCGCGCCATGACCGCAATGATCGAAGCGCGCGGCGGCTCGGTCACCTGCAATGCGGAAGCGGTCCGTATCTTGCAGGACGGCGGCCGTGCCACAGGCATTGAGCTGGCCAGCGGAGAAGTTGTGCGCGCAAACAAGGCGGTGATCGCCAATGTCGCGCCCGCGGCACTTCTGCGGCTCACCGGCGGGACGCCGGACAAGCGTTACGACAATGGCCTCGCCAAATTCGCCCATGCGCCCGGCACGATGATGATCCACCTGGCGATGGACAGCCTGCCGGACTGGGCCGCGGGCGACGACCTGAAGCGCTTCGCCTATGTCCACATGGCGCCGAGCCTCGACCAGATGGCGGCGACCTACTCGCAGGCCAAGGCGGGACTTCTGCCCAGCGAGCCGGTGATCGTCTGCGGCCAGCCCACCGCCATCGATCCCTCCCGCGCGCCGGAGGGTAAGCACGTGCTGTGGCTCCAGGTCCGCATGGTGCCGGGGGAGATCAAGGGTGATGCCGCCGGTCAGATCGCGGCCAGGGACTGGGAGAGTGCGGCGGAGGTGATGGCCGACCGCGCACTGGATATCCTTGAGCGCTACGCGCCGGGCACTCGGGCCAGGATCCTTGGCCGTCATGTGGTCAGCCCGGCGATGCTGGAGGCCGGCAACCCCAACCTCGTCGGCGGCGATCAGGTCTGCGGCAGCCACCACCTCTCACAGCATTTCATGTTCCGGCCCCTGCGCGGCTTTGCCGATGGCACCACCCCGGTGCGCGATCTTTATCACACCGGGGCCGCGGTCTGGCCCGGGGCAGGAACCGGAGCCGGGGCGGGATATCTGCTCGGGCAGAAACTGGCCGGCGAATAGGGGCAAAAGACCCCGCCAAACAACAAGCGCCGGCCGCCAATTCAACAGGGAAAAGCAACAGATGAAACTGACTAGACGCGCGTTACTGCAATCCTCCGCTGCCGGGGCCATGCTGGCCGCCACCGGCCTGCCCGCTCTCGCCAAGGAAATCGACGAGCTGGTCATTGCCTACAACGTCAACCTGCCGAGCTGGGACCCCACGGTGGGGCCCTCGGCGGTGAACCCGACGATCCAGGGCATCTACCAGTCGGTCTTTGATATGTTCATCCATCAGAACCCGGACCTGTCCTTCGATGCGGGCATCATCACCGCCCATGGCTGGAGCGAGGACAAGTCGCAGATCTGGATGGAGGTGCGTGAAGGCGTCACCTGGCACAACGGCGATCCGCTGACCCCAGAGGATGTGGTCTGGTCGCTGGAACGCGCAGGCACGCCAGAGACCGGCAACCCGATCCAGTTCATCTGGGGCAAGGTCGCCAACTACGCGATCGACGGCAACCGTATCACGGCGGACGTGAAGAAATACGAGCCGACAATCTTCAAGTGGATGAGCTTCCTCACCGGTTATGTGCTGCCGAAAAAATACTACGAGGAAGTGGGCGCCGACGGCTTCGAGGCGAACCCGGTCGGCACCGGCCCCTACATGGTCGAGAAGTTCGAGCGCAACGCTTACGTCCGGCTGACGGCCAACGAGAATTACTGGGGCGGCGCGCCCGAGTTCAAATCGGTGACCATCAAGTTCGTGACCGACGCCGCCAGCCGCGTCGCCGAGGTGGAATCCGGCAACGCCCATGTCACGCTGGAAATGCCTTACGAGGAATTCGACCGGCTGAAGGGCAAACCGGGTATCGAAGGCACCGCCGCGCCGGTCTCCGACATCGGCATGATTTTCATCAACGATGTCGAGGCGATGACCGATCCCAACGTGCGCATGGCAATGGCCCATGCAATCGACAAGCAGCTGATCATCGACCGCCTGCTGTCGGGCTATGGCGTCGCCATCGACACGTTGCAGACGCCGGATTACTCGGCCTTCGACGGCTCGGTCAAAGTGGCGTATGACCCTGCGAAGGCCAAGGAGCTGCTCGCCGCCTCGGGTTACGGGCCGGACAACCCGGTCCGCTTCACCATCCAGACCACCCGCGGCTTCAAGCCCAAGGATTACGAGATCATCCAGGCCATCGTCGGCCTGTGGCGCAAGGTCGGCATCGAGGCCGAGATCGAGGTCTACGAGATCGCCAAACACTACGAGCTGCGCGCCGCCGATACGCTGGCGCCCGCGGCCTTCTACAACTGGGGCAACGCGATTGGCGACCCGGCGACCTCCACCGGTTTTGCCATGTTCGGGCCGTCGCCGCATGCGGTCTGGGACGGCGAGGAGCTGATGCAGAAGATCATCCCGCTCTGGGGCGAGGCCGACGAGGAAAAGCGCATCGCGGGCTGGAAGGAGGTCGACCGCCACATCGCCGACAACGCGCTGGTGATCCCGCTGCTGCAATACGTGCAGCCGATCCTGCACAGCGATGCGGTGAAGGTGACGCCGCATGCCTCCGGCGCGCTGCTGCCGCATCTGATGACACGCGCCTGACGCAGGGCGCGCTGACCCGCGTAAGGCCTGATCCCTGGCCTGTTCTGGCCGCGGGGGCGGCGGCGCTTGCGTCCCTCCCCCGCGGCCCTTTTTGAAGACCTGACAACTGCAAGGAAGCGCAATGCAGATCCTGCGCCGAATACTCATCCGGCTGGCCGCCTCCCTGGTGACCCTGGCCGGCGCTGCCGTGATCGTCTTTGTGGTGATCCGCGTGGTGCCGGGCAACCCGGTTGCCATGATGCTGCCGCCTGGCGCCACCGCCGAGGACATCCAGCGGTTGCAAGAGCTCTACGGGCTCGACAAATCCATCTTCCAGCAGTTCCAGATCTGGATCGGCGGCGTGCTGCAGGGGGATTTCGGCACCTCGATCTCGCTGCGCCAGCCAGTGGCAGAGCTGGTGCTCGGCCGGCTGCCCGCCACGCTGGAGCTGTCGGTAATGGCACTGGTGATCGCGGTGGGCATGGGCGGCGCGATGGCGCTCACCGCAACGCTCTGGCGCGGCACAAGGACCGAGGGCGCCATCGACGTTGCGGGCGGCATGGCGCTGTCGGTGCCGGATTTCCTCTGGGGGCTGGTGCTGATCCTGCTGTTCGGGGTGCTCTGGCCGCTGTTCCACATCTCGGGCCGGATTTCGCCCGCCGAAGGCTTCGAGTTCCACACCAATTTTTACCTCTGGGAAAGCCTCCTGCGCCTGCGTTTTGATGTCTGGGCCGATATCGTGGCGCATATGTTCATGCCTGCGCTGGCGCTGGCGATCCCGCTGGCGGCAATCATCTCGCAGCTGCTGAAACAATCGCTGAAGGAAACCATGCACCTCGACTACGTGACGCTTGCCCGCACCAAGGGCTACTCCGAGACCAGCATCATCCTGCGCGAGGCGCTGCCCAATGCGATCCTGCCGACGCTGACGCTGATCGGGGTGCAGTTCACTTTCCTCATCGGCGGCACCGTGATCATCGAGCGGCTGTTTTCCTACGAGGGGCTGGGCAACATGGCGATCGACGCGGTGATCAACCGCGATCTGCCGCTGATCCAGGGCATCGTGATCCTGTTTGCGGTGCTGTTCACCGCCGTGAACCTGCTGGTCGACATGACCTACGCCGCCCTGAACCCGAGGTTGCGCCATGCATGATGCAAGATCCCAGATCCGCCGATTGCCGGGGCCGCGGCTGTGGCTAGCGGGCGGCTGGCTGGCGCTGCTGGTGCTGGCGGCGCTGCTGGCGCCCTGGATCAGCCCGCATGACCCCTTGGCGCAGGACCTCTTTGCAGGCCGCCTGCCGCCGGTGTGGGAGTCAGGCGCCGATCCGAACTACCTGCTTGGCACCGACAGCCTCGGCCGCGACGTGCTGAGCCGCATCCTGCACGGCGCGCGTCTTGCGCTGGGCATTGCGCTCATCGCGGGCACGCTCACCTGCCTGATCGGCGCCACGCTGGGGCTGATTGCGGGGTTTTATGGCGGTTGGGTGGACCTTGCCGTATCACGGCTGGTCGATATCTGGATGGCGTTCCCGCCGGTGCTGTTTGCGATCCTGCTGATCGCCGTGCTTGGCACCGGCATGACCTCCATCATCATCGCCATCGTGGTGATCGACTGGACGCGCTTTGCCCGCGTGGTCCGGGCCGAGGCGATGACGCAAGCACAGATGGACTACGTGGCTTCCGCGCAAGTGGCAGGCCGCAGCCGCTTCGGCACCGTCTTGGCCGAGATCCTGCCCAACGTGCTGCCCGCCATCGTCGCGCTGTTGACGCTGGAGATGG
Organism: Cribrihabitans pelagius; assembly: GCF_048820915.1. Taxonomy (NCBI): domain Bacteria; kingdom Pseudomonadati; phylum Pseudomonadota; class Alphaproteobacteria; order Rhodobacterales; family Paracoccaceae; genus Cribrihabitans; species Cribrihabitans pelagius. The sequence continues at coordinate 40,404 of NZ_JBMERR010000010.1, forward strand.
GCATTGCGGTGATCGTGGAGGCGATCCTCAGCTTCGTGAATCTCTCGGTCTCCACCGATGCGCCGACCTGGGGCGGGATGATCGCCGAGGGCCGCGCGTCGGTGCATCAGGCCTGGTGGGTGCTGGTGTTCCCGCTGGCCACCCTGTTTCTCACCGTTCTCAGCTTCTCGCAGCTTGGCGAAGGGCTGAAGGACCATTTCGACCCGGTGCTGCGATGAGTTACCTGAGCATAGAAAACCTCGGCGTGCGGCTGCGCTCCGGCCTGCCGGTGCTGCGGGATGTGTCGCTGACGGTTGCAGCGGGCGAGTCCCGCGCACTGGTGGGCGAAAGCGGCGCGGGCAAGTCGATGATCGGCAAGTCGGTGCTGGGCATCCTGCCGCGCGCGCTTCAGGTCACAGGCGGGCGCATCGTGCTGGACGGGGAGGACCTGCAGGCGCTGCCGCCCCGCACAAGGCGCCAGCGCATCGGCGCCAAGGTGGCGCTGATCCCGCAGGACCCGCTCACCGCGCTCAACCCCTCGCGCCGGATCGGGCCGCAGATTACCAACCGGCTGGTGGATATCCTCGGCTGGTCCCGCAAGTCGGCACAGGCCCGCGCATTGGAGCTTTTGGAGGAGGTGCAGATCCACGAGCCAGCCCGTGTCATGCGCGCCTATCCGCACGAGCTGTCGGGCGGCATGCGCCAGCGCATCCTGATCGCCGCCGCCTTTGCCGCCGAACCCAAGCTGATCATCGCCGATGAGCCGACCACCGCGCTCGACGTGACCGTGCAGAAGCAGATCCTGCGCCTCATTCGCGGCATGCAGGAACGCCATGGCACGGCGCTGTTATTCGTGACCCATGATCTTGGCGTGGTGTCCAAGGTCTGCCAGACCATGAGCGTGCTTTACGCGGGCAAGGTGGTGGAGGACACAGGCGTGCGTGATTTCTTCCGCCAGCCGGGCCATGCCTATTCCCGGGCTCTGCTGGCAGCGACTCCGAAATACACCGACCCGGAGGGCAGCCTGACCCCGGTCCCCTCCGAGGTGATCGCCGCGGTCGAGGCCGAGGTTGCCCTCAGCGACCGCAGGCGGGAGGCCGCGGAATGAACGATGTGATCTACGATGTGCGCGACCTGCGCCTGAGCTTTCCCGATATCTCGAAGAAGCCCTTGCTGGGTCCGGCGCCGCGGGTAGAGGTGCTGAAGGGCCTCAGCTTCCAGATCCCCCGCGGCGAGGTGCTCGGCATCGTCGGCGGTTCCGGTTCGGGGAAATCCACCCTGGGCCGCGCGCTGGTGCGGCTGATCGAACCCGACAGCGGCCAGATCAACTTCGAGGGCAGGGACATCACCCATGCCGGCGAGGACGCGCTGCGTCCGCTCAGGTCGCAGTTTCAGATGATCTTTCAAGATCCCATGTCCTCGCTCAATCCGCGGCGGCAGGTGGGGGGTATCATCGCGGGGCCCCTGCGGGTGCAGGGCTGCGTGAACATTGCGCCCATGGTGCGCGAGGCGCTGGATATGGTGGGCCTGCCGCAGAGCTTTGCCGGCCGCTACCCGCACGAGCTGTCGGGCGGCCAGCGCCAGCGTGTCGGGATCGCCCGCGCCATCGCCCTGCGTCCCGAGTTCATCCTCGCGGACGAGATCGTCTCCGGCCTCGATGTTTCGAGCCAGGCGCAGGTGCTGAACCTGTTGGAGGAGCTGGTGCGCGAACTGGGGCTCACATTGGCCTTCATCAGCCACGACCTCTCGGTGATCCGCCGCTTGTGCAGCCGGATCCTGGTGCTCTACCGCGGGGAAATCGTCGAGAACGCCGAGACCGCGGCGCTGTTTGCCGCGCCGCAAGCCGCCTACACGCGCGAGCTGATGTCAGCGATTCCTCTGCCGGACCCGGATCAGGCCTGGGCCTGAGGCCCGCGTCCGGGAGCCAGTGTTGGGGAGGACCCGCCCGGCAGGGGATGCCGGGCGGCTTTTTTTCTTGCTTGGCGGGAAGTCTAATGGGCGATCAGGCTGGGCAGGAAGGTGCCCACCCCCGGCTGCCAGACGATCAGCGCCAGCACCGCCAGCTTGATGATCAGGAAGGGCGTGACCGCAGCGTAGATCTGCTTCATGCCGACGCCTGCAGGCGCCACGCCGCGCATCACGAACAGGAGCAGACCGAAGGGTGGTGTCAGCAGGCCGATTTCCATGGTCAGCAGGTAGACCACGCCCAGGATCAGCTCGTTGATGCCCAGCTGTGCGGCCAGCGGCACAAAGACCGGCACCGTCACCATCAGCATCGAGACCTGATCGACGAAACAGCCCAGGAACAGCAGGATCACGATCATGCCGATCAGAACCATGGCGGGCGTCGGGTCGATCGCGTTGATCGCCTTGATCAGCCCGTTGGTGGCGCCGCTGAAGGACAGGATCTGGGCAAAGGTCTGGCTGGCGGCCATGATGAACAGGATCATCACCGACAGCTTCACCGTCTCCATCAGCGCTTTCGCGACCTTGGGCCAGCTCAGCGACCGGTAGGCAGCGCCGGCGCCAAGTGCCGCCAGACAGCCAAGCGCGGCCGATTCCGTCGGCGTGGCCAGCCCCAAGAGCAGGCTGCCGATCACCACCGCAAACAGACCGGACAAGGGCGCGACATAGATCAGGAAGGGGCGCCAGCGCTCGGCCAGGGTCATCTGGGGCAGGTCATCCGGCGGCGCCGTGCTTGGGTCGATCTTGCTGCGCACCACGATATAGAGCACGAACAGCCCCGCCAGCAGCATTGCGGGCATCACCCCGGCGACCAAGAGGCCCGAGATCGAAATGCCCGCCAGGCTGCCCACCAGCACCGCCAGCGCCGAGGGCGGGATCAGCATCGCAATCGCGCCGGACGCCATGATCGGCCCCATCGCCATGGTCGGGTGGTAGCCGCGTTGCAGCATCCCCGGCAGCATGGTGGAGCCCAGCATCGCGGTATTGGCAATGGTGGAGCCCGACAGGGCGGCAAAGATGGTGCCGCCAAAGACCGTGACGACCGACAGGCGGCCGGGCAGGCGGGTCACCACCCGCTCGATCGCCTCGATGGCGCGGTGGGCGATGCCGGTCTGGAACAGGATCTCGCCCATCAGGATGAACAGCGGGATCGGCGCCATCTGGAAATTGGCCACCGACTGGGTGGCATTGCGCGCCAGCTGCAACAGGCCGCGTTCACCGCCCAGCACCTCATAGGCGCCAATCATGGTGACGGTGATGAAGGCAAAGGCCACCGGCAGGCCCGCCAGCAGCAGCGCCGCCAGCCCGCCCAGCATCAGCGACAGGGTGAGGATCCAGTCCATGGGAAGTCCTTTCAGAGGCCGGAGAGCGGTACTTCTTCCGGTTCAGGCCGGATGAGCTTGCGCAGGAATTCCACGGCGCAAAGCGCCATCGACAGGGGCAGCACGGTAAGCGTCCACCACTCGGGAATGGTGAAGGCGGTGCGCACCATCGAACCGCGCGCATAGGACTGCCCCAGCGCCTGCAGCCCGGCCCAGCACAGCACTGCGCAGGCGGCAGCCCCCAGCAGACAGGCCAGTGCGGTGGCCAGGCGGCGCGCGCCGGGCGGCAGGCCGCGGGTCAACAGGTCAACCTGCACATGGGCGTTGCGCATCAGGACCCAGGGCGCGCCGAGAAAGGCCGCCGCCATCAGCCCGTATTCGATGGCATCAAGCGCGCCGTAGATTACCGGCAGGCCGAGGTTCCGCAGAAGCACGTTGAGCGGGATCACGATAGTGATCGCGGCGAGGATAGCGGCGCTGAACACGGCAAGGCCGGTGAGCAGCGCGCTGAAGCAGCGGGAGAGCGTTGTCATGGGAAAAGCCGGGTCAGGCGGAGCGGGGGCGGCGCCGGGCTGTTCCGGCCCGCCCCGTCCGGGTCACATCAGCAGGCAGATCTGCAGTTTCTGGGCCATTTCCGGGTCGGTCTTCATGACCTCGCCCCAGCCCTCGGATTGCGCCACGGCGCTCCAGTAGGTGGCGTCCTTGCCCTCGAAGGTGATGGTCTCGATGCCCGCGTCGGCCTGGGCCTTGGCTTCGGCTTCGTTGCGGGCCAGGTTTTCGGCGTTCTGCGCCTCGATCCAGGCGGCGCCTTCCTCCAGCACTGCGCGCTGCTCATCGCTGAGCGCCGACCAGCTGTCGAGGTTCACCAGGAAGTTCACGTCCACCTGGTAGAAGCCGGGATCGACGCGGTAAGCGGTCTGCTCGTGCCAGCCGAGATCCAGCACGCCCTGGCTGGGCCAGCCGTAGCCGTCGATGGCGCCGCGCTCCAGCGCGGTATAGACCTCGCCCGGGGCGGTGCGCACCAGGGTGGCGCCCAGCTTCTCGAACATGGCGCGGTAGACCGGCGTGGTGCGGATGGTGAGCCCGGAGAGGTCCGGCCCCTCCAGCGGCTTGGTGAGGTAGAGGTGGTAGTTCATGTTGTCGCCGACGCGGGCCAGGTATTTGACGTTCATCTGCTCCTGGTGCATCTGGTCGACGATATCATAGCAGCCGTTGGCGCGCTGGTCCTGGATGGTGTTCTGCGCCAGATGCAGCGCCTCGCCCGCGGGCAGCAGGTTCGGGTAATAGGCGGTGGTGTTGTTGGCGATGTCGACAATTCCTGCCTGCACCGCGTTGCCGAGCTCGAAGGGCGGCACGGCTTCGGGGCCGCCCAGCAGGTCGATCTGCACCTGGCCTGCGCCGTTTTCGTTCACCCAGCCGACAAAGGCCTCGAAATCGCGGGAAAAAGTGGTGCCGGTGGCAAAGGCGGTCACGGCCTTCAGCGTGACTTCCTCGGCCTGGGCGGCTGCGCCGGTGAGGGCGGCGGTGCCGATCATGGCGGCGGTGGCAAGTGAGCGGAACGTCATTTCAGTCTCCCTGGGTAGATGAAAGCGCATGGACCCGGGGTTGCGGCACCCGTTGTTTTCCCGCGCGGGTGTGGAAAAGCCTAGAGGCGGTTAGGTTTTGCTTCAAGCCTGAAGTTTTATGGTTGAAGTATTTTTATTTGCATTTGCATGTTATAGGCGAGCCGCCCGAAGTTTGACACGTGCCTGAACGGACGCCGGTTCATGCTGGTGCCGGGCTGGCGGTTTCCAGCACCTCTTCGCTCTTGCGTCCGTCTGCGTGGCTGGCGGCCCAGACAATAATGGTTTCGGTCAGTTGCTGGCGGCGCACGGGCTTGGACAGGAAATCCACCATCCCGGCGGCGCGGCAGGCGGCCTCGTCGGTACTGAGCACATTGGCGGTGAGCGCGACAACCGGGCAGGGCGCGCGGCCTTCGCCGCACTCGAAGGCCCGGATCAGCCGGGTCGCCTGCAACCCGTCCATCGACGGCATCGACATGTCCATGAAGACGAGATCGAACCGCTCTGCCTTGAAAGTGTCGACAGCCGCCTGGCCGTCGGCGCAGAAGGTGACGTGAATGCCGGTCGGCGCCAGCATCTTTCTCAGCACCAGCTGGTTGGTCCGGTTGTCCTCGGCGACCAGAAGACGCAGGCGGCTGAAATCGGCAGGTCCCGGGGCGGATTCTGCGGGCTGTTCTGTCTGGCAGGACCCGCAGCGCCCGGCGTCAACCAGTGCGGCGCGCAGGGCGCTGGTGCGGGCCGGTTTCATCAGGACCTGCACCGGGCCTTGCGCCTTCAGCTCCTGATAGGCGGTCACGGTCTGGCTGCTGGCGCAGAATACGACCGGCAGGGCGGCGCAGCCCGGCAGCGCCCAGATCCGGGCGCAAAGCGCTGTTGCCGCCTCGGGCGGCAGGCTGATCTCCACCAGCAGAAGGTCCGGCGCCTGCGCGCTGGCCTGCAGATGCTGTTCCAGCGCCTCCAGGCTGGAGAGCACGGCGGGTTCGGCCCCCCACTCCTCAAGCTGGCGCCGGCGCACCCCGCGCGTGAAGGCCAGATCCGCCGCCACCACCGCGCGCTGGCCCTCCAGCGGCTTCGCCTCCGCGGCAGGGGCGTCCGCCGCGGCCTCCTCCGCCACCGGCAGCGGCAGGCAAAGCGTGAAGCAGGAGCCCTTGCCGAGCTGCGACCGCGCCTCGATCCTCCCGCCCATTGCGCGCGCCAGGCGGGACGAGATCGCCAGCCCCAGCCCGGTGCCGTCAAAGCGCCGCGCCGCGGTGCTTTCGACCTGCTCGAACGCGCGGAAGATCCGCCCGATCCGGTCTTCAGGAATGCCGACGCCAGTATCTTCGACCCGGACCTGCAGCGGCAGCGGCTGGCTGGCGTCATGGGAGAGGGTGATGGCAACATGGCCTTCGAGAGTGAATTTCACCGCATTGCCCACGAGGTTCATCAGGATCTGCCGCATCCGGCCGCTGTCGCCGATGAAATGCCCCGGCCCTGAGCCCGAGATGTCGAGGCAGATCTCCACTCCCTTGGCAGCGGCGGTCGGCGACATCAGCGTGGCCACGTCATATATCACCTCGCGCAGGTGGAAGCGCTGTTCCAGCATCTGGGTCTTGCCCGCTTCCAGCCGGGAGAAGTCGAGGATGTCGTTCACGATCCGCAACAGCGCCTCCGACGAGGCGACGATGGTGCTGGTGCAGGCGCGCTGCTCGGCGCTGAGGCCGGAGTCGTGCAGCACTTCGGCCATGCCAAGGACGCCGTTGATCGGGGTGCGGATCTCGTGGCTCATGGTGGCAAGGAAGCGTGATTTGGTTTCGGTCGCGGCCTCGGCGCGGGCTTTTTCCTCTTGCAGCCGCTCGGCGATGCGCTTCTTCTCGCGCAGGCTGAAGCTGAGCGTGTCGAGCGCGGCAAAGACCGCGGGCAGGTCATCGCCGGCACGGCGGGAGGAGACGGTTTCCTGGCTGGCCAGCGCCTGCAGGCGGCTGGTCACGGTCTGCATCGCGCCCGAGATCGCATGCGCCTTGCGGGCGGCATAGACAACCATGGCGGCAAACAGCAGGAAGATGCCTGCGAGCCCCAGCGCAAACAGCCGGTAGAGGCTTTGGTTGGCGGTGTCGATGGCGGTGCCCGCATGGCCCGCCGCCAGCGACTTGACCACATGCACCTGGGCCAGAACCGCCTGGCCGCGCAGGGTCACCGCCTCCAACGTCACCGGTTCCTCCGCGGGCAGGATGCCGATCAGCACCACTGCCATCGTGCACCAGCCCTCATGCGCATCCGACAGCAGCATGACCTCACGGCGCAGGGCGGGGGGCAGCGGCAGCTTCAGCAGTGCGGCGAGATCCCGGTTGATCGCCCCCAGATGCTGCCGCAGCCGCGGCGCCACATCCGATTGCGGCATCAGGAGCGCCGCCGTGGTGACCTTCTGCACGTATGCTTCGGCATCGGAGATCCCGGCCCCGACCCGGTCGGCGCGGCGCGTGACCTCCAGTGCAGCACTCAGAATTGCATCCTTGCGGTCGGAGGCGTAGAGCGCCATGCCGCAAATCGCCAGCGCCGCCAGCAGCGAGGCGGCCGCGCTGATCAGCACCGGCAGGACAATAGCGCGCTTGAGAGTCATCGGGCCGACCGCGTCCCGGGCGCCGCGGCCTGAGTGTCAGGGGCAGCGTCCAGGCAAGACGCCGCTGCGTTCCGGGCCCGGTCTCCTGCCTGGACGCCGGTGCGGCGCGGGGCTTGCCCTGCGGTTGCCAGCCGGGCGGGGGCCGGGCGGAATGGCCGGTACATTGCAAATCTCCAAATTTTCGAACTGCCGGAGGCGGATAGAAAAGGACTATTCCCGCCAATCTGTAAATAAATCGAATACGCAAGCCACCCCCCGCTTGGTTCTGTCTCCGGTTGCAGGCGGCGCGCTGTGCTTTCTATGCCAATGCCCCGGAAGGACGGGGTCGGTCCGTACTCAGCTGCGCAACCGTATGAGCTGTCGGCCGCGGTTCTGCGGGGTCAGCGGGCAGCGCGCCGCATCGGCGACCGCGGAAGCGGCCGCAACGGGTCGGGAAATTTGGTGTGGGGGGGCGGGGCCGGGCAGCGTGCCGTGCACGGCCGCAGCCAGGAAAAAGAACGCCTGGCACCGCGGGGAGAGCGGTGCCAGGCCCGCCCGCAGCGGCGGGGGAGCTGCAAGGCGCTGCGGCGCGAGGGCCGCAATCCGGGAGCGGGAAGCGGCAAGGCGGCCCCGGGGTTGGGGGAGCCGCCCTGCCTGCGGCGATCAGCCAGCCTCTGCGAGAAGGCCCGCTTCTGCCGCCGCATTCACTTCCGCCTGATCGGCTTCGCCATCGGCATCCGCGTCGATGGTGGCGAAGGTTTCGGCGGTCAGCTCGGGGAAGACGGCCTGAAGTTCTTCCAGCGAATAGGTGCCGTTGCCGTCGGTATCCGCCTGCAGCGTGGCATCCTGAGCGGCCAGCGGCGCGGCGGCGAGGGCGGCAACTGCGGCGGCGGTCAGTGCGAGGGTTTTCATTTGGGACACTCCATTCTTTCTGTTGCTTTGACTGCTGCGGGCCGCGGCTCTCCGCGTCCCGTGAGACATAGCTAGATGCGGGCTTCAGGTGCCGCCAGCGGTCAGGCATTGTTGAAGAATTTCGGGCGCTTAACCGCCAGATCGCCCGACCTGCCACGGCGGTAAGCCGCCCCGCGCAGGGGCTGATCCTTTCTCCGCCCAGCCGTGGCGCGCGATCGCGCAGGTTTCTGCCGCTCTCCGCCGGTACGGGCTGCCGGCGGGAACCTTTCCCCGCGGGGGCTCCGCGTGTCCCCAGAATCTGCGCCCTGGCGGCAGAAACCCCCCGCGCTGCGCTCTCCCGTTTCAGAAATCAGGGCGCTTTGGAAGCCAGCGCCAGTCCGGCCGCCCTGTCCTAGGCCGCCAGCCCCAGCGCTGCCCAGAGCGTCAGCAGCCCCGCCGCCAGCAACGAGCCGGCCCAGAGCAGTTCGAGGTCGAACCAGCCGCGGTTCAGGAACCGCAGGCCCAGCCAGCGGTGCACCGCAAAGGCCATCGCTCCGCCCGAAAGCACCATCGCGGCGGTATGCAGCACCGCCACCGCCGCCGCCAGCGCGGTGTTGGTCATCAGGACGCCCGCGGCCGCATGGCCGCCCTCCAGCTCCTCGGTGACGCAAAGCCCGAGGTAGACCGGCACCAGCATCAGCGCCGCGCCATGCGCCAGCGCCACCAGAAAGGACCACAGCGCCTGCCGTGCGGGCGGGATGCGTGCCAGGAAGCGCGGGTGGCGCCGGGTGATCAGCAGGTAGAGCCCCATGCCGGTGACCAGAAGCGCCGCCGCCACCCGCAGCTCGCGCTCGTACTGAACCACGAGCGTAAGCATGGAGAACGGAAGCAGGATCGCCAGCATGGCGAGGAAATGCCCGGTGCCAAGCGCCCCGAGCGCAGGCCAGAGCGCTTGGCGGCGCTGCTCGAACAGCGCCGCCGAAACCGCGAGCGGCCAGCCCATCCCCGGGTTTACCCCGTGGTAAAGCCCCGAGGCGAAGACTGCGAACCACAACAGGCCCGCCGTATCCCAGGCCGCCTGCACGGCTTAGACCGAAGGATAACAGAAACTGTCGGTCGAACAGTCTCCGCCCTCGAGCCGGATCTGATGCGAGCGGTACCCCTCGGGGAAGTCGACCCAGAAGCGCTCGTCCAGTTCCAGGCCGCCATCGGCGCCGGCATTGGCCATCACCATCGCCGCCCCGCGCTCGCCCGGATAGAACTGGTCGTCCCAGGTCGAGTAGAGCGAGTTGGTCCAGTAGACGCGCTTGCCGTCGCGGCTGATCTCCACCATCTGCGGGCCATAGCCGAAGGGCTTGCCGTTCGGATGCGCGGTCTGCTTGACGATGCCGCCAAGCTCCACTTTGCCCGCCAGCTTGGGGTTCATCGGGTCGGAGACATCATACTGGTGCATCTCCCCCGTGCCCCAGCAGGCGACGTAAAGGAATCGGTCATCCATGCTGAGGTCGATGTCGGTCACCAGCGGCGGCACCGCGCTGAAGCCTTTCAGCAGCTCCGGCAGGTCGTCCGGATCGGCCGGCTGCGGGTCGATGGTGATGGTCTTCTTGGCCTCGAACGTGCCGTCATCCTTGCGCCACCAGGTAAAGATCGCGCCTTGCAGGTTGGTGGTGTCCACCACCACGCCGCAGAACCCGTATTGCTTGGCCGGGTCATGCGCCGGGCGGATCTCCAGCGCCATCTGGTGGTTTTCGCCCAGATCGATGGTCTGGATGTTCTTGCGCTCGCGCAGGTTCCAGAAATGGATCGAGTGGCCGTATTTGTTGCTGAGCAGATCTTCGGGCACGATGCCGTTCTCGAACTGCGGCGGCAGACCCCATTCGGAGCTCACCATGTAGTCGCGCGGCAGGTTCCACCAGAAGTCATACTGCTTGTCCTGCACACCGCGGTCCATCTCGTAGCGGCCGAGGATGTCGAAGGTCTCGCAATCCATGATGAAGATGCCCGGCGGGCCGTCGGTGCCATCCGCGCCGCCACCGCCCAGGGTGGAGACATAGATGCCCTCCGGACCGCAGTGGATGGTATGCGGGCGCGAGTAGCCGGTTTTGGCAAAGACCTCCTCGGGCTCGATGATCTTGTGGATCTTGGCCTCCAGCGGCTCCTTCACGTCGATCACGTAGATGCGGCTGGAGCGGATGCCGGGAATGATCAGGTAGCGCCGCTCCAGGAAGGCGTGGCCGGTCAGCGGCGACAGCGCCGAGGAGCAGGCGTTCCAGCCGAAGTGGTGAAACTCGTCCCCCTTGTTCGGCATGAACAGGCTGTGCAGGATCTTACCGTAGTTCTCCGAATTCGGGTCGGCGCCGATCACCGCCAGGCCGTCGGGCTGCGAGCCGTCGGGGCTGAGCAGCAGGGTGAAGGCCAGGGTCTCGGCCGGGGCTTCCATTGCCAGCTTGGGCGTGGCGTGGAAGGTCGGATCTGGTCGCAAATTCATCGCAGTCTCCCTCTTTCATGGTCCTGCCTGCGTCTCTGCCTGTTCTGCCGTCTTTCTTTGTTTATGAGGCCTGCAGGTGCGGGTGCAGCGGTGCAGGCCAGAGTTCCTGACGCGAGAGTATTATGGGTGACAATTTATGCAAGAACAGGTTTCGGAATGCGCACCCTTAACATGTTTTCGGTCTGTTTGCCGATGCGTCCTGGTCACGGCGCATCGGCAGCGCAGGCTTTCCGTGTTGCCGGGGCCCGAGTCCCGGGGTTGCCTCAGAATAGCAAAATTCCTCGCTGTTTTTCACGTTGTTTTGCAGCGGCCGTGCCGGGCAGCTGCCTAAATTTTGAGCAGATCCAGTGGCAGGCCGTGCCCGCCGGCCAGTACTGCCCGGCTGCGGCCCCCGCAAGATAGTCCCTTGGGCAGCAGCCATTATTTCATGTCCTCCGTGCGTGTGGCCCCGCCTTATGCGCCCCCCGTCCCGTGCTGTGGCGGCGGCTGGCGGTTTCCGGCGAGCCGCATTTGCGGGGTTTTTATGGATCAACGGTTTTGCAGGGTTTTGCTGTTTAGCCTCTCCCAAATACCCGGGCCCCGCCGGTGGCCTGCCGTTTACATAGGAGTAAGACGCCAATGTCCCGGAAACTGAGCCTGCCGCTGAAACTGAAACTGCCGCTGATCATGGTGGCGCTGACGGCGGCGTTTCTGGTCACGGTGGCCCTTCTGATTTACTCGATGGCGGAACGCACGATCCGCGACAACGCCTATGCCGCCCAGATGATCGAGGCCAAGTCCGGCGCCCAGGCGCTTTCTTATTCGCTGGCGGCGGCCCGCTCCGATGTTTCCAGCCTCGCGGCGCAGCCCGCGGTGTTCCGCGCGATCAGCAATTTCGACCGGGTGATCGGAATGGTCGAGGAAGACGACCCCATCGCCTATCTAAAACGCACCTACGCGGCGGAAAACCCGCATCCCGCCGATCAGCGGGAGGAACTGGCGGATGCGGGCGACGGCTCCTACTACAGCCAGTCGCATGCCACCTACCACCCCACTTTCCTGCAACGCCTGCGGCTCAACGGCTACAAGGATCTCTACCTGCTCAACACCAAGGGGCAGGCAGTCTATTCGGTTCGCAAGCAGGGGGACTTCTTCGGCACCTTCGCGGCAGGGCAGGGCGCGGAGACCGGGCTGGGCCAGGTCTTCCAGGCCGCGCTCGAGGCCGGGGCCGGCAGCGTCGTGGCCGCTGATTTTGCCGCCTATCCGCACAGCGCCTCGGGCGTGGCCGCCTTCATGGCGGCGCCGGTCTTCACCAAGCGCGGCGACATTGCCGGGGTGATCGCGGTGCGGCTCGGCAGCGAGCGGGTGGTGCAGGCACTGACCAGCAACCTGTCGGGCGGCAGCCATCAGAACATCTTCGTGGTCAGCCGCGACGGCCGCGCCCGCAGCCCGTCCTCCGCCGCGGGCCTGTTCGGGGTGCTGGCCGAGCTCCCCGGCGCGCCGCATATCGCCGCTGCCGCGGCGGGCGAGGCGGGCCAGTTCGAAAGCGCGCGCTCCACCATGGGCGAAAGCGTGATCGCCCTGTCGATGCCGCTAAACCTGCCGGGCTTCGACTGGTCGCTGGTTCTGGAAACCGACGAGCACACCGCCTTTGCCACGGTCGAGCGCATCCGGCTGACCGCCGCCGGGCTGATCGGCGCCGCGGTGCTCGCGGCCATTGCCGTCTCCTGGTTTGCGGCGCGCAGCGTCACCCGGCCGATCCACGCGCTCTGCCAGGCGACCAACGCGCTGGCGGGCAGTGATTACGACGTGGACATTGCCGGGCGCAGCCGCGGCGATGAGCTGGGAGAGCTGGCCCGCAGTCTCGACAGTTTCCGCGGCAAGCTGAAGGAGGCGGACGCCGCCGCAGCCCGCGAGGTCGAGGCCGCGCGCCACACCGCGGCGGTGGTCGACGGCATGAGCGCGGCGCTGGCCGGCCTGCAGCGCGGCAACCTGGCCTGCGACATCCGCGCGCCCTTCAACGGGCATTACGAAACCCTGCGGGAGAATTTCAATCGCGGCCTGGAAAACCTGCGCGGCTCGATGGGCGAGGTGGTGGGCGCGGCGCAGAACGTCGGCCGCTTCTCGGAGGAGCAGCGCGGTGCGGCCGCCGAGATGGCGCAGCGCACCGAAACCCAGGCCGCCACGCTGGAAGAAACCGCGGGCGCGATCCGTGATCTGACCGGCGGCATCCGCGCCACCGCCGATCAGGCGGGCCGGATGGATAAAACCATGCGCGCCGCGCGCAGCGAGGCCGAGCAGTCCACCGAGGTGGTGACTTCCGCGGTGGCGGCCATGGACCAGATCCAGGAAACTTCGGCGGAGATTTCCAAGATCATCAGCCTGATCAACGATATCGCCTTCCAGACCAACCTCCTGGCCTTGAACGCAGGCGTGGAAGCGGCGCGGGCGGGCCCGGCCGGGGCCGGCTTTGCGGTGGTTGCCTCGGAAGTGCGGGCCCTGGCGCAGCGCGCAGCCAGCGCCGCCGGCGAAATTCAGGCGTTGACCGGCGCCAGTGAACAGCACGTCGCCAATGGCGTCTCGATGGTGGGCCGCGCGGGCGAGGCGCTGACCCGCATCATCGAGCAGGTCTCGGCGGTCTCCGGCCTGGTGACGGAGATCGCCGAAGGTGTGCGGGTGCAGTCGCAGGGGCTGGAGAAGATTGACGGTGCCATGCACCGGCTCGACAACATGACCCAGCAGAATGCCGCGATGGCCGAAGAAGCCGCCGCCGCCAGCCAGCTCTTGCAGCAGGAGGCGCACGGCCTGTCGGGCATCGTCGGCCGCTTCAGCCTCGGCGCGCCGGACCGCGGGGATGCGGATGCCGCCTGGGGCGCGGAGAGCGGGCAGGCGCGGGACCGCCAGCGGAGCGCCTGAGCCGCCACCCCTTCGCTGCAGGCCGCTGCGCTCCCGGCATCTTGCACCGCGGGTTCGGCGAGCTGGAAGCGACGGGTTTATGAGTGTGCCGGGGGGCGTGTGGGAGGTGCCTCAACGCCGCACTGAGCCCAAAGCGGTAAGCTGCGCGTCGCGGCCGCGCGGGCGCGCGCCGGCGATACGCGGCGGCCTGCGGCCTTGTTCCGTGCGGGGGACGACCAGTTACAGGCTAATCCGCTTCGGGCTGAAGCACCTCGAAAGGATCTTGGGACACTCGGTTTCACTGGGAGAGCGGAGAGTGAAAGTGCGGCCATGCAAGGACGCGCGGACTTTCCGGGAATGCGGTCTTATTGACCGATGGCGTTAGAGGCCGACCGCCTTTTCCGCCACACGCCTTATCCAGCTGGATGGTCTCCATTCGCGGCCCCCGGCAGTGCCGGGCTCAGGGGGTCAGGGGCTCAGGGGCGCGGGACGGCGAAGCCGCCGTTGAGCGCACTGATCGCCAGCTCCGGGTTGACGGGACGGCTCGCCATGCGTTCGAGGTTGACGATGGTCGACAGCATGATGCGGTCATGGCTCCAGTCGCCGGGCTTTTGCAACAGCATCGCGGTCGCCAGCACCAGCCCGGCCATGCCAGCCGAAACCAGCGCCCAGCCCGCGGTGCCCTGCACTTGCGGCTGGCGGGCAGTGACCGCAATGATGCGCTGTTGCAGCGCCGCGCCGCGGCGGGTCTCGCGCCGTTCCACCAGCGCCACCGCGGGGCTGTGGCGGGCAAACAGCGGGCGTTCCGCGGCGGCATGGGCGCAGGCCCGGATCAGGCATTCGCAATAGGCCCGCACATCCACCTGCGGCCGCGCCATCAGCGCCTGATCGCAGGCAAATTCGCGCAGCAAACGCACTTCGCGCCGCCACAGGTAGTAGGCCGGGTTCCAGAACAGCAGCGGCCGCAGCGTCTCCAGCAGGAATTCGCATTCGATGTCCCGCTGCCGGAAATGCTGCAGCTCATGCGCCACCGTCAGCCGCAAGTCGCGCGGATCGCCCGCCAGCGCCGAGGGCAGCACCACGTAGCGCAACCGCAGCCCGCGGGTGGAATAGGCCACGGCGGCACTGTCGCAGAACATCAGCCGCATCCGGCCGATGCGCTTCCAGGTATAGGCGCCGCGCAGACTGCGGCCGAGCCGAAAGGCCGAAAGCGCGCCTTGCGCGAGGCATATCAGCGCGCCGGCGGCCAGCGCCGACACCACCGCCTGCGCCCAGCCGGGCTGCAGGCTTACGAGCCCGCGCACCGTGTCCTCGCGCAGGCGCAGGAGGCTTTCGAATTCGCCCGCGCTCATCCGCACGTTGCCTTGCAGGTATTGCGACACCATCAGGTCGGAGAAATTCGGCCCCGGCGCCCCGAACTGCGCGGTCAGAGCCAGCACCAGCACGGGCGCCGCCGCCAGGAGCACGGTCATCCGGTTCAGCAGCCTCAGCTGCGGCCGGTAGGCCCGGCCCAGCCGTCCGCGCGCCAGAGCCTTGCGCGCGCCGAGCCACAGCAGCGTGCCTGCCAGCAGCAGGATGTTGAGGTCTATATAGGCATTCAGCAGAACATCAGAGGTCATTGTCCCCCAGCCTTTCATCCAATAGCGCCCGTATCTCCTCGAGCATGTCTTGGGTCACATCCTCGTCATCGACCAGCCGTGCGACCAGGGCCGCGGGCGCGCCGTTGAAGAGCTTGCTCGAAAGGTTCTTGAGGGACTTCTTCTGGTATTCTGCCTTGGGAACGGCGGGGCGGTAGACCAGCGAGCGGTCGGCCCGTTCACTGGTCAGGAAGCCCTTCTGCTCCATGATCTTGAGCACCGTGGCGACCGAGGTATAGGCGCGTTCCTGGGTCTTGTTTGCCTCGGCCAGGATCTCGCGCACGGTGCCGCCGCCGGTCTCCCAGATGACAGTCATGAACTCCAGTTCGACCTCGGTCAGAAGGGAATTGTCCTGTTTTTTGCGCATTGCGGCGGCGGTCCGGTCCGTTGGTGTTCCAGCCATGCTAGGGGAGCGATGGCGGTATGGGAACTATTTTTTTAGAAGATGCGGCACAGCCCGGGCGACGCTGCCAAATTGTGCGCTTCCGCGCGCTTTTTTGCAGCAGGGGGAGAGGCGGCATGCCGGCCCCGGGGTTTGGGCTGCGGCGCGGGCCGGCGGAGGGGCTTTTTGCTGAGAAGGCCCTGAGGGGCAGATTTGCCCTCAGGACCTTTTCCGATTTTGTTCAGTATTGCGCGTCAAGGACAAGCCGCTGCGCGGGGCCTGCGGCCTCCTTGACCCGCGGCGCCAGGGTCAGACCTTCCAGAAGCAGAAGATGCCCCAGGCGATCGCGAGGCCCAAGGGCCACCACAGCGGCATCCCCACCAGGCCAAGCCAGGCCAGGAAGATGTAGGAAGTTCCGAGCAGGCTGATGAACAGCCGGTCGCCGCGGGTGGTGGTGAGGCCGAGCACGCCTTTGCGCGCCGCGCCGCCGGGGTAGCGGATCTCCGCCACGATCAGCACGCCGATGGCGGTGAAGATGCCGATGAACAGCAGAGCAGTGGGCCAGGTCCAGGCCATCCATTGAAACATCACACCCTCCCCATCGCGAAACCCTTCGCGATGTAGTTGCGGACAAACCAGATCACGATGGCGCCCGGAATGATTGTCAACGTGCCCGCTGCTGCCAGCAGGCCCAGTTCGTAGCCCGCGGAAGACGCGGTCTTGGTCATGGTGGCGGCGATCGGCTTGGCCGCAACGGCGGTCAGCGTCTTGGCGAGCAAAAGCTCCACCCAGGAGAACATGAAGCAGAAGAACGCCGCGACACCCACGCCTGCCTTGATCGACGGAATGAAGATCGTGGCAAAGAAGCGCGGGAAGGAGTAGCCGTCGACAAAGGCGGTCTCGTCCAGCTCCTTGGGCACGCCGCCCATGAAGCCTTCGAGGATCCAGACCGCCAGCGGGATGTTGAACAGGCAATGCGCCAGTGCGACCGCCAGATGGGTGTCGAACAGCTCCACCGCGGAGTAAAGCTGGAAGAACGGCAGCGCAAAGACCGCGGCGGGCGCCATCCGGTTGGTCAGCAGCCAGAAGAACAACTGCTTGTCGCCGAGGAACCGGTAGCGGCTGAAGGCGTAGGCCGCGGGCAGCGCCACCGCGACCGAGATCACCGTGTTGATCGTCACGTAGGCGATCGAGTTGATATAGCCCCAGTACCAAGTGGGATCGGTGAAGATGGTTGCGTAATTCTCTAGCGTGAAGGTCTGCGGGAACAGCGAGAAGCCCGACAGGATTTCGTTGGTGGTCTTGAAGCTCATCGCCACCAGCCAGTAGATCGGCAGCATGAGAAACAGGATGTAGACGATGGGGACGATGGTGCGTTTTTGCATCGGTCTCCCTCCCTTAGTTCAGGTCGTCTTTGGTCATCAGCGTGTAGAACAGCCAGCTGACCAACAGAGTGATTGCGAAATAGATGAGCGACATGGCGGCAGCGGGGCCGAGGTCGAACTGGCCGAGCGCGATCTTCACCAGGTCGATCGACAGCAGCGTGGTGGAGTTGCCGGGGCCGCCGCCGGTCAGCACGAAAGGCTCGGTGTAGATGTTGAAACTGTCCATGAAGCGCAGAAGGATGGCGATGGTCAGGACCGTCTTCATCTTCGGCAGCTGGATGAAGCGGAACACCGCCCAGTTGGTGGCGCCGTCGATCTTGGCCGCCTGGTAATAGGCGTCGGGGATCGACACGAGGCCGGCATAGGCCAGAAGCACCACCAGCGAGGTCCAGTGCCAGACGTCCATGGTGACAATGGTCACCCAGGCCGCGACCGGATCCTGCGTCATGTCATAGTTGATGCCGAGCGTGTGGTTCAGGAAATAGCCCAGCAGGCCGATGTCGGGCAGGGTGAAGATGTTCCACATCGCACCCACCACGTTCCACGGGATCAGCATCGGCAGCGCCATCAGCACCAGGCACACCGGCACCCAGAAGCCGCTGCGCGGCATCGACAGCGCAATCGCGATGCCCAGCGGCACCTCGATGATCAGGATCAGGAAGGTGAACATGAACTGGCGGCCAAGCGCGGCGTGGAAGCGGTCGGAGCGCAGGATCTGCTGGAACCAGTCCAATCCTTGCCAGAAGAACACATTGTCGCCAAAGGTCTCCTGCACCGAGTAGTTGACCACCGTCATCATCGGAATGAGCGCGTTGAAGGCGACCAGCGCCAGCACCGGCAGGACAAAAAGCCAGGCTTTCTGGTTTTCGGTTTTCATCATGCCACTCCTTCGACTGCGGCGGGGGTGCCTGCGGGCACGGTGGCAAGCCAGCCGTCCACGTAAAGCCGGGTCATGTCCTGGCGGAAGCCAAGATGCACGGCGCTGCCCTTTGCCGGGGCGTTGCCTTCGGTCACGGCGTTGATGCGCTGGCCTGCGGCTTCGCATTCCACCACCGTGTGGCGGCCGATGTCGGAGACCTTGGTGACCACGGCGGGCAGGCCGCTGTCCGCCAGCGTGACGAACTCCGGGCGGATGCCGATTTCGGTGGTGCCGTTGGCCGCGCCTTGCACCGGGCCTTCCAGCGCTACCGGCTGGCCGCCGAAATAGGCAGCGCCGCCTTGCAGCTCGCAGGGCAGGATGTTCATGCCGGGCGAGCCGATGAAATGTCCCACAAAGGTATGCGCGGGGCGTTCGAACAGCTCAACCGGGGTGCCGATTTGCACCACTTCACCCAGCTGCATCACCACCACCTGGTCGGCGAAGGTCAGCGCTTCGGTCTGGTCGTGGGTGACGTAGATCATCGTCGCCTTCACCCGCTGGTGCAGTTCCTTCAGCTTGCTCCGCAGCTTCCACTTCAGATGCGGGTCGATGACGGTGAGCGGTTCGTCGAACATCACCACGTTCACGTCCTCGCGCACGAGGCCGCGGCCCATGGAGATCTTCTGCTTGTTGTCGGGGCTGAGGCCTGCCGCGCGGGTGTCGAGCAGGTCTTCGAGTTCCAGCATCTCGGCAATCGCGGTCACCCGCTGGTGCACGGTCGCCTCGTCGCGTCCGCGGTTCCTCAGCGGGAAGGCGAGATTGTCGTATACGGTCATCGTGTCGTAGATCACCGGGAACTGGAACACCTGGGCAATGTTGCGCTGGTCCGGTGGCAGGGCGGTGACGTCCTTGCCGTCGAACAGAATCTGGCCCTCGGAAGGGACCAGCAGCCCCGAGATAATGTTCAGAAGGGTGGATTTGCCGCAGCCCGAGGGGCCGAGCAGCGCATAGGCGCCGCCATCGTTCCAGTCGAGATCTATTTCCTTCAGCGCATAGTCCGAGGGCGATTTCGGGGTGGAAAGATAGCTGTGACGCAGCTTGGAGAGTGTGATTTTAGCCATTATTTCCTCACGCCGCGCGGCTGCCGTCAGGGGCAAAGAAATATGCCTGCGCGGGGTCCATGTAGAAATCGTGCAGCTCGCCGACACGGTAGGGGTGCACGCCGGGGGCGAGCGATACCCAGCTGCCGGTGCCCATCTCGAAATGGGCCGAGCTTTCGGAGCCGGAAAGCTCCGTCACCTGCACCTGGCCCGACAGCTGCACCTGGGCGCCGTTGCGGGCCACCGGCACCACGTGATGCGGCCGGATCGCGATGGTGTAGCTGCCGTCGGCCAGGCCTGCGGCGGCGGCGGGCAGTTCGAAGCTGACGCCTGCGGACATGCGGGCTGTGCTGCCCTGCTTGGTGATCTCGGCGGTATTGATCGGCGGATCGGAGAACACCCGCGCCGCATCGACATTGCCGGGGTTGCGGTAGATCTCGGCGGTGGTGCCGAACTGGGTGACGCGGCCATCGGCCATCAGCGCGGTCTTGCCGCCCAGGAGCAGCGCCTCTTCCGGTTCCGAGGTCGCATAGACCACCACGGCGCCGCGGCCTGCAAACAGCCCGGGCAGCTGGTCGCGCAGCTCCTCGCGCAGCTTGTAGTCGAGGTTGGCGAGCGGTTCGTCCAGGAACACCGCGCGGCTTTCCTTGGCAATCGCGCGGGCCAGCGCGCAGCGCTGCTGCTGGCCGCCCGAAAGCTCATGCGGGCGGCGGTGCAGCATCGGCTTCAGCTGCAGGATCGCGGCCGCTTCCTCGACCCGGCCTTCGATCTCGGATTTGGCCATGCCCGCCACCTTCAGCGGCGAGGCGATGTTGTCGTAGACCGTCATGTGCGGGTAGTTGATGAAGAACTGATGCACCAGGCTGATCTTGCGCTTCTGGGTGCTGAGGCGGCTGACGTCCTGGCCGTCCAGGATCACCTGGCCGCTGGCCATCGGGTCGAGCCCGGCCATCAGCTTGATGAGGGAGGTTTTACCGGAGCCGGTGGCGCCGAGGAGAACGTTGAAGTGACCGGGTTCCAGCAGCAGGGAGGTTTCCTTGATGTGCTGAATGGCGCCGACGCGCTTGGTCACACCCTTGAGTTCGAGTGCCATCTTGCTTTGACTTTCTGGCAGGAGGCCTGTTTTGCGCCCGGGCCGCGGGCACACTGGCTTGGGTGGAAAAAGGCCCCGGAGATCATGAGGGGTCTCCGGGGCCTGAAAGAGGCCGGGCCGCGCAGTCAGCCTGGGCGGCCGGACCGGGAGGAGGGGCTTAGTTGGTGGCCCAGCGGGCAACCAGCTCGTCATAGTTGACGGTCTGGCCTTCCGGCTTCTCGTTCTCCAGCTTCGGCTTGGCGCCGCCGTTGGCGAACCACCAGTCCGCGTCCTTCTCTTCGTTCAGGCGCGGGCCGCAGCCGCCATAGACATTCGCCTGCTCGTCTGCGCGCTGCATACGGGCCATGGTGATGTCCATTTCCTCGGCCAGACGGTCCATCGCTTCCTGCGGGGTGAAGGCGCCGGAGTTGACGTCACCGATCTGCTGCCACCAGATCTGGGCCAGTTTCGGATAGTCAGGCACGTTCACGCCGGTCGGCGACCATGCCACACGGTCGGGCGAGCGGTAGAACTCGACCAGGCCGCCCAGTTTGGGCGCGCGCTCGGTGAAGCTTTCGTGGTTGACCGAAGAGTCGCGGATGAAGGTCAGGCCGACATGCGATTTCTTCACGTCCACGGTCTTGGACACCACGAACTGGGCATAGAGCCAGGCTGCCTGTGCACGGTCCAGCGGGGTGGACTTGAGGAAAGTCCAGGAGCCCACGTCCTGATAGCCAACCTTCTGGCCTTCTTCCCAGTAGGGGCCATGCGGGCTGGGCGCCATCCGCCACAGCGGGTTGCCCTCTGCGTCGACGGTGTTGTTGCCTTCGGACTGCGGTTTCACCATGTCGGCGGTGAAGGCGGTGTACCAGAAGATCTGCTGCGCCACGTTGCCCTGCGCCAGGGCGGGCAGCGACTGGTAAAAGTCATAAGACGCAGCACCCGGAGGCGCGTATTTGCGCAGCCATTCGTCCCACTTGCGGATCGCATAGACCGCTGCCGGGCCGTTGGCGGCACCGCCGCGGGTGACGCTGGCGCCCGCCGGGTTGCAGGAGCCTTCCTCCATCCGGATGCCCCATTCGTCGATCGGCACGCCGTTTGGCTCGCCTTTGGAGCCGGCACCGGCCATCGACAGCCAGGCGTCGGTCATGCGCCAGCCGAGGTCCGGCGCGCGCTTGCCGTAATCCATGTGGCCGTAGATCGCGGTGCCGTCGATTTCCTTCACGTCTTTCGAGAAGAACTCGGCGATGTCCTCATAGGCCGACCAGTTGACCGGAACGCCCAGGTCGTAGCCGTACTTCTCCTTGAAGGCGGCCTGCAGGTCTTCGCGGTCGAACCAGTCCTTGCGGAACCAGTAGAGGTTCGCGAACTGCTGGTCGGGCAGCTGGTACAGGTCGCCATCCGGGCCGGTGGTGAACTGGGTGCCCATGAAGTCGTCGAGGTCGAGACCGGGGTTGGTCACGTCCTTGAAGTCGCCGTCCATCATGTCGCTCAGGTTGTAGGCGAGCTGCAGGCGCGAGTGGGTGCCGATCAGGTCGGAATCGTTGACATAGGCGTCATAGAGATTCCGCTTGGTCTGCATCTGGGTCTGCACGGCCTGAACGACCTCGCCCTCGCCCAGGATCTGGTGGTTCACCTTAATGCCGGTGATTTCCTCAAATGCCTTGGTCAGCACTTCGGATTCATAGCTGTGCGTGGGAATGCCCTCGGACAGCACGTTGATCTCCATGCCGTTGAAAGGTTCCGCCGCCTTGATGAACCACTGCATCTCGGACAGCTGTTCGTCCTTGTTCAGCGCGGATGGCTGGAATTCGTTATCAATCCACTTCTTGGCCGCCGTTTCATCGGCATAAGCCATAGAACCCGCAACCACGGCGCAAACGGCGGCTGCGGACAAAAGATACTTACGCATCTTTTCCTCCCTAAAAGTCTGTAAAGCCAGAAGCGCAGTTTGTGCATCTGACGGTTATAGAGGTTCCATATTGCCGTTTATGTTGTCAAACTAATTTTTTAGTATATTCCAATATGCTGTTTTTAATGGTTAAATTTTCGTTCCGTCGCGTCAGCCGAAGGCGCAATCTGACGCCGCAGCGCAGCATTTCCGGGTGACCCTGCGGCAGCTTTCCGCCGGTCTCCTGCGGTGTGCTGCCGCAGAAAACGGTCGCCGGGGGCGGGCTTTGCCGCTATGGGGAGCGGCATGAATGACCAGAATGATTTCGAGATTTTCCTGACCGTGGCGCCGGGGCTGGAGCAGGCCCTTCTGACGGAGGCACAGGAGCAGGGGTTTGCCGGTGCCCGCGCGGTGCCCGGCGGCGTGGTGGTGCAGGGCGGCTGGAGCGAGGTCTGGCGCGCCAACCTCACCTTGCGCGGCGCGGCCCGGGTGCTGGCGCGGATCGGTGAATTCCGCGCCTTCCACCTGGCCCAGCTCGACAAGCGGGCGCGCAAGTTCCCATGGGGCGACGTGCTGCGCGCCGATGTGCCGCTGAAGGTCGAGGTCAGCACCAACAAGAAGTCCAAGATCTACCACGCCGGCGCCGCCCAGCAGCGGGTGGAGACGGCAATTGCCGAGAGCCTCGGCGCGCCCATTTCGAAGGACGCCGAACTCACCGTAAAGCTGCGCATCGAGGACAACTTGTGCGTGTTCAGCGCCGATACCTCGGGCGAGGGGCTGCACAAGCGCGGCCACAAGTCCGCCGTCGGCAAGGCCCCGATGCGCGAAACCCTTGCGGCGATGTTCCTGCGCGACTGCGGCTATGCCGGCCACGAACCGGTGGTGGACCCGATGTGCGGCTCCGGTACCTTCGTGATCGAGGCGGCAGAGATCGCCCGCGGCCTTCTCCCCGGCCGCAGCCGCGCCTTTGCCTTCGAGCAGCTCGCGACCTTCGATGCCGATGCCTGGCAGCAGTTGCGCAGCGGGAACAGCGCGCGGGAAACGGACCTGCTGTTTCACGGCTCCGACCGCAACGCGGGCGCGGTGGAGATGGCCGCGGCCAATGCCGAGCGCGCAGGCGTTGCGGAACAGACCCGCTTCCTGCAGCGCGCGGTCAGCGATCTGACCCCGCCCGCCGGCCCGCCCGGCCTGGTGATCGTGAACCCGCCCTATGGCGCGCGGATTGGCAACAAGAAGCTGCTGTTTGCGCTCTACGGCAGCCTTGGCGCGGTGCTGAAGGAGCGCTTCTCCGGCTGGCGCGTCGGCATTGTGACCTCCGACACCGGCCTGGCGCGGGCCACCGGCCTGCCGTTCCTGCCGCTTGGTGCGCCGGTGGCTCATGGCGGCTTGAAGATCCGCCTGTTCAAGACCGGCCCGCTGCCCTGAGCTTCGAGCGGCGCGGCGCCGTCATCTGAGCGGCTATTGCTGTCTCCTGCGGCGGCGCTACATCGCCCTCTGTCTGCCCTGCCAGAGGAGGACACGGCATGCCCAAACTCATTGCAACCCATGAGGTCGAGGACCAGGCCCACTGGCTCGCCTCGCCAAAACGCGCGGAGGTCTTTGCAGGTATCGCCCGCGACATCCAGACCTTCGTGCACCCGGACGACCCGCACCGCGTCGCGGTGTCGATGCAGGTGGACGACATGGCCGCTTTCGAGAAGGTGCTGCAGAGCGAGGCGGGCGCCGAGGCGATGAAACACGACGGCGTGCGCCCCGAAACCGTGGTGATCTACAGCGAGGGTTGAGGCGGCGCAGGCCGACCTGCACGGCCCGGTGCTCGGTTCTGACTTTTTCCCGCGCGGAACAAGACCGCCCGGCCGCCGCGCATCGCCGGCGCGCCACTACGCGGCGGCAAATTGGGTGCGGCTTGGCAGTCCTTCGTCAGGGCATACGGACTTGGCGGGGATGAAGTGCCAGTCATAGCCGTTGGATCGCCCCCGCGCGCCGTCGGCGCGCGGCTTTGCTTTGCCGCCGGAACGTTCGCTTTTTCAGCGGCGCGCACCGGCACGGGGCTCGGGAAATACCTCGCACCCTGCCTGTCCAAATGCTCCGGCGTCAGGCCATCTCATAAGCCTCTTCCATCCCCTCCGACCCGGCGCTGCACGGTCCGGTGCCGCCCACCGGCTGGGTCATCAGGGCGAGGATGTCGCCGGTCTCCGGCTCCGCCTCGCTGCCGCCGCCGGGAAAGTGGCCGGCCAGGGTGTTGTCATACCAGCCCTCCAGCCCCTCGCCGCCGACCCCGCCATTGGCATAGCTCGCCAGGCCGCTGGCCGCCACATTGGGATCGTAGCCGCCTTCCAGCACCTGCTGCGAGCCGTCCGCGTTGCTGACAACCAGCGACATGCTGTTGAGGTCGATATCGTCGAGCGTCAGCGGCCCGTTGTCAGACCACAGGGTGAAATTGGCATTGGTCACGGTGCCATCGGTGCTGTCCGGCACCTGGCCGAACTGCACCATGCCGTCAAAGGCGCCGGGCACGGTGGTGCCGGTATCCAGCGCATTGACCGCATTGGCGTGTGCCGCATGGCCGGTGACGGGCAGGGCGTTTTCATCGGGAAAGAAGTTCAGACCCTCGATGCTGGCATCATCGGTCATGTTGAAGAACAGCCCGTCGATATCCGCGACCTCGCCTTCCCAGGAGGTGGGCTCCATTTTGATGAACAGCTGCCCTTGCGGGGTTTGCAGCACCTCCATGGTGACAGAAGGTTCCGTGCCGCCGCCGATCTCGAAGGTGACCGAGGTCTTGCCGTCGCTGCCGCCGTCTCCGCCGCCATCGCCGCCGGTGGTGCCGCCGCCGGCGCCCGACCCGCCGGTGCCGGACCCGCCGGTGCCGGACCCTCTGGTGCCGCCCGAACCGCCGCAGCCGCCCGTCCCTGAACCGCCCGTACCCGAACCGCCCGTCCCGGATCCTCCGGTGCCGGAGCCGCCAGTGCCGCGCCAGTCGTCTTCCTCGCGGTGCCACCAGTGGACCTTGCCGCCATCGCCCTTGCCGCCGCAGCCGCCCTTGGTGCCGCCGGACCCCTTGGTCCCGCCAGATCCTTTGGTCCCGCCGGAGCCTCCCGAGCCCCCGGTCCCGCCAGAACCCTTGGTGCCGCCGGAGCCTCTACTGCCCCCGGTCCCCTTGGTGCCGCCGGAGCCATCTTCCCCGTCCTGACCGTCCTCTTCCTGCCAATGCTTGCGGCCCTTGGCCTGCCATCCATAGCGGCCGGACAAATGGCTGTCGTACC
Organism: Cribrihabitans pelagius; assembly: GCF_048820915.1. NCBI lineage: Bacteria > Pseudomonadati > Pseudomonadota > Alphaproteobacteria > Rhodobacterales > Paracoccaceae > Cribrihabitans > Cribrihabitans pelagius. The sequence continues at coordinate 65,655 of NZ_JBMERR010000010.1, forward strand.
AGCGCCCGAACCCGCCGCCGCCGACACCGCCGTCGTGGTAGCTCTTGCCGCCGCAGGCGTCACGGCCGCCCCACTGCGCGCGCCCCCAGTTTGCGGTTGAATAATGTCCCCGGCCCATAGCCTGCCCCCCGAAATCACATTCGCCAATAAAATGCGCCGCGAGAGCCAAGGCCCGCACGGCACCGTTTGACGAGTGTAAGCGGGAGGGAATTGCAGGCCGATTTTTAACCGCATTTTAACCGCATTTTTCCGATATCCCCTGGGCGGAGGAAACAAAGCCGCGCGCCGCGCCGGGATTGTCGCCCGATCGCGCAGGCGCGGCGGGCGGTGGCCGCTCCTGCGGGGCGAATCGGGCGCGCGAGTCGCCCGGCCTGCCTCAATTTGTCCCGAAATCCGCCCGGATTCGGCGCTATCGCCTGACCGGGGTGCGCCGCTTCCGCCGCGGGGGCGGCGGCGCTACATGGCTAGGGGGACAGCGCATGGCCGACGGAAATTTTGCGAAACGCAGCAGCTACATCGCCGCCGCCGCCCAAGCGGTGCTGGGCGAGGAGCCGCTGGAGATCAGCGCCCCCGGCGGCACCGCGCGCTCCTCGCTGCGGCTGCATTTCGCGGACCGCACGGTAATCGCCACGCTGCGCCGCAACTTCCGCCGCACCCATCTGGAAGCCTACGTGCTGGAGCAGCTCGCCCCCCATTGCGACGACATCCCCCAGGTGCTGGGCGTGCAGGACGACGTGCTGTTCCAGTCCGACACCGGCGCAACCCGCCTCAGCAGCGAGATCATCGCCCACCCGGAATCGGACCAGCTCGAACTTGCAGCCGAGTCGGTGGCTGCGATCTTCCGCATCCAGGCGGCGGCGCGGCAGACCGGGCTTGCCGCCATACTGCCGCATCTGGGCGCCAACCGGGGCTGGGTCCGCAACTTCGTCGGCTCCGTCGATGCCTTGCAGCCCTATTCCATGGGCATCCCCGACAGCTTCGACTTCCCTGCGGTGGCCGAACGCATGGAATACCCCGGCGTGCAGTTCCTCAAATGGGACTGCCGCGCGGGCAATGCGGCGATCGGCGATGACGGCTACCTGCGCTGGTTCGATTTCGAGTATGCGGGCCTGCGCCACGGCGCCGAGGATTTTGCCTGGCTGATCGGGGACGAGACCTGGCCCATCGCCCCTGACAAGATGGCCGATGTGATGATCTCGGAATTCGATTCCGGCTGCGGCCATGACATCGGCGCTTATCTGGAGTACCTCTCGGTCTATACCGCGCTGCATTGCGTGCAGCGGCTGAAGCTGATCCAGAAGGAGGTGAAAAGCCGCGGCTGGCTCAGCAAGGAGCGGGTGCGGCGGCTGGATGATGCCGGGGTGCATCCGGAATTTGCCGTGCAGCTTTGCAAGGTGGGGGCCTACTACGCCGACCAGTCCCGCCTCACCGCGCCGCTCAGGCGCAATTTCGAGGCAGCGGGCCGCGCCTTCCAGGCCATCGCCGAGGGCTGACCGCCCGGGTTCGCGCCGTGACGCCCCGTCCGGCTTTTGCCGCGGGCGAGGGCGGCCTATCGTGCCGGCAAACATCCGGGGCAGGAGGAGACGCGCCATGTTGCAAGCCGAAGATTTCCGCGCCGAAAGCCGCGCTCTCGCCGCCGTTCTGGCGGACCTGCCGGAGGAGGCGTTCCACCGCGAGACTTTGTTCAAGGGCTGGACCATCGACCACGTGCTGGGCCACCTGCACCTGTTCAACGCCGCCGCCGAGGCTGCGCTGGCAGGACCTCAAACCTTCGATGCCTTCATTGCGCCCGTGCTGAGGGACATGCGGGCGGGCAAATCCATCCTCGCGTGCCAGTTCCCCTGGCTCGACGGGCTGAGCGGCCGGGCTCTGTATGACGCCTGGGCAAGGGGCGCCGAGCGCTGCGCCGACGCCTATGCCGGTGCCGATCCCAAGACGCGGGTGAAGTGGGTTGGCCCTGAGATGAGTGCGCTCAGCTCGATCACCGCCCGGCAGATGGAGACCTGGGCGCACGGGCAGGAGGTCTTCGACCTGCTCGGGCTGGAGCGGGCGGCGCATCGGCGCATCCGCAACATCGCGCACCTGGGCGTGTCGACTTACGGCTGGAGCTTTAGAAACCGCGGCCGGGCCGTGCCGGAGCCTGCGCCTTTCGTGGAGCTCACCGGCCCTGGCGGTGAAGTCTGGCAGTGGAATGCGCCGCAGCCCGGCAACTGCGTGCGGGGGCCGGCGGTGGAATTTGCCCAGGTGGTGACCCAAGTGCGCAGCCTGGCCGACACCGGGCTGGAAGTGCGCGGCGCTAATGCGGCGGCCTGGATGCAGATCGCCCAATGTTTCGCGGGCCCGCCCGAAACCCCGCCCGCCCAGGGCCAGCGCCACAGGGCCGGCCGGTCCTGAGAAAAGGCGGAAGCTGTGCGCCCGCATGTCCAAGGCTTGCCAGCAGCTGCCGCCACGATGCTGGGAAATGGGCAGAATACTGGGCGGCAGGCTCCCGCCCGGCTTCGGCCTCTTTGACAAGAGACCTGTGCCCGTTGGGCCGGGCGCCGCGCTGACGCGCGGCGCGGGCGTAATTGCAACCGGCGTGTGCCGGCTCCGCCGCAGGCTGGCAGGTTCGCTGCCGCTATGGAGCAGCTGCCCCTTTGCTGGCCCGGGTTTGGCCCAGGCCCGACCCTCAAAGACGATTTGGTTTGAGCGCCGGGACATCCCATCATTGCCAATACCGCGGAACGCCCAGCTTGGGTCTGAACCGGGAGGCAAGCGCCCGCCAGACGTGCCCGGACGGCTGAGGCCCGGCAGCACGTCCGGAAGCCGCATTGCTCCGCGGCTCCGCCCCTTCACCGGTCGATACATGGAAGAACGCCGGCTAGCGGGCCTTTTTGCCGTCCCTCTGTCCAGCCCGAGACCGCTGCCGCAGGCGATGGGTCCCGCCGCGCGGCAGCGCGGCGCCCGGTCCGGCGGGTGCGGGGTGTCTTTGATACCGCCGCTGCGGGCGGGAGCCTGCGCGCCAACGCGCGCGATTTCCGGACAATCCGGAACGGAGGTACCCGCCGGTCAGCCCGGGGAGGTACCCGGCCCGGGCCGGGTACCTCCAGCGGTCAAGCCTCAGCGGGCCATTCGCAGAAGAATGTCTTGGCGCAGCCAGCCGGTCTTCCTTTCTTTGCTCCTGCCTGTCACTCCGGGCCGTTCGATCCCTTTCGGCCCCATCCGCGGCCGCTGCGGCAGACGGGATGCCCCGCCGCGCGTCAGCGCGGCGCCCGGCCCGACGAGCGCAAGGTATCTTCGATACCGCCGCAACGGACGGGAGCCATTCCGTCGAAGGGCGCACCTGCCCCGAGCGGCTCTGAGCCGGATACCGCGCACGCAATCCTCAGTGCAGCCGACCCGCAGCGGGCGCCTCCGCTCCGTTCTTGTCCTGAAGCCGTGCCCAAGCGCGTATCAGCCCTTCCAGCGCCAGGGGTTCAGGCTCCGCCACGGTGAAGGGCAGCCCCTGCGCCTCAAGCGCTGTGGCATAAAGCGGCTGCAGCGGCCCCGCCGCGATCAGCGCCGCGTTCTGGCCCAGCCAATAGGGCTTCGCCGCCGCCAGCTCGGCACCCAGCAGCAGACCCCAGATCCGCCCCGCCGCATTCGCGGCCGGCAGCCGCCCCAGCGCCAGATCCGCCTGCGCTGCCGCCAGCCGGGCAGCCAGCATCTCGGGTTTGGCGATCCCGTCGGCCGCCGCTTCCTGCAGTGCCGCACGGTCCCAGGCGGCATCCTCCGGCAGCCCGGCTTGCATCAGCGCCGCCTGCGCCAGCGCCGCGGTCAGGGCGCTCTGGAAGCTCACCGCCTCACGCGCGCTCGCCTGCACCCAGTGACTCACCGCCCCGGGCAGGCAGACGGCGCCATCCCACTCCGGGTTCAGGGCAAAGAAACCGGCCAGCCGGGTTTCCGCACCCTGCATCAGCCCGCCCGGCGTGCTCTGGCTGAGACCGGGGAGCGCATGCAGCCGTATCCCCTCCAGCTCACAGGCCACGGGTTCCAGGTCTCCGGGCGCGGCGGGCACGGCGCGCGGCGGCACCAGCCCGCCGCCGCTGAGGAGGAGCGGCGCGGTGCGGCCGCCGGGCAGATCTGCCAGCGCTGCCTGCACTTCGGCCGCAAGGGCCGCGGGGCCGGGATCTGCCAGCCGGCGCTGCATCGGCGCACCGGCGCGGCTGCCCTGCATCGGCCACAGGGTGAGTGCCTGGCCGTCGAGGCTGGCGGCGATCCACTCGGGGCGGGGGCTGTCTGCGGGCATGTCTCCTCCTTTGGCGGCAAGGCCGGGCCTGTTTCGCATGCTGCGCCGGTTATGGCGGCGAATGCCGCCGCCGGCAAGCGGCGCGCCGGGGCGGAGCTGGAGGCACGCGCAGGGATGCGAAAAAGAACAGATGTTCGGCGGAAACCGGGCGCGGACGGCGTGCAGATGCCGTAAATATGTCTGGAATTGAAAAGCGGCTGACTGCATCCCGGCGCATTCCGCAGTATCATTCCATAGTATTAAGGACGGCGCTCCCCTCCGGTTGCAACCTGCGGAGCAGGCAGGGCGGCGGCCGGGCGCGGAAACACCGCCAAACTGGATACGCCGGCGGCCCCGGCTGCCCGGACGTTCGCCCGCCGCGCCCCAAAGCCCGCGGCCGGTCCCCGGCCAGGCCCGCTCCAAACGGCGGCAGAAGGATCCGATGAGATGCACGGCATTCCGGCACCCAGCAACGCAGTCTTTGCCCAGCAGGCCGCCCGCAGGCTGCTGGCAGAGGGCCATGCGCCCGCCGCGGTCTTCGAAGGCACCGGCTTCGGTCCCGCGCTTGCCGGGCAGGAAGCGCCCGCTGCCGATTTTGCCACCATCGCGGCCTTCTTCGAGCACGCGGCAGAGTTGAGCGGCGACCGGTTGTTCGGCTTCCGCCTCGGCTGCGGGACAGACCTGCGCAGCGCCGGGCTTCTGGGTTACATCGCGCGCAGCGCCCCCACCGCCGGCGCCTTCCTGGAGGCCATCGGCCGCTACGCAGGCGTGCTGAGCGACGCACTGGAGCCCGACACGGCGCAACTGTGGCAGGACGGCATCTTTGCCTGGCGCTGCACCGCCGCCTCCGGTGCCGCCGGGCGGCACTATGCCGAGTGCCTGGCCGCCGCACTGCTCGCCGGGCTGCGCAGCGCGGCGCAGGCGCAGATTGCCCCGCGCGCGGCGCAGTTTGCCCACCCAAGAGTCCGCGGCGCCAGCGAAATTTCCGCCTGGTTCGGCGCCCCGGTGCGCTTTGGCGCCAGCTCCAGCCGCATGGTTTTCAGCCTCGCCGACCTGGCCCGGCCGCTGGCGACCGCGGATGCCATGCTGGAGCAGGTGCTGTGCACCTATGGCGACCAGATCCTGGCCAGCCGCCTGCCGCCCGCCGCAGGGCTGCGCAGCCAGGTGGAGCGGGCAGTGGCGGCGCGGCTCTCCGACGGGCCGGTCACGCTGGCCGCGGTGGCCGCCGATCTGGGGATGAGCCCGCGCAGCCTCTCCCGCAAGCTGGCGCTCTTGGGCACCAGCTATTTCACCATCGTCGAGGAGTTGCGCAAATCGCTCGCCTTGCGGTATCTGCGCGACAGCAGCCTGGGGCTGGCGGGGATTGCCTTTCTGCTCGGCTATGCCGGACTGGGCAGTTTCAACGATGCCTTCAAGCGCTGGACCGGCCGCAGCCCGGGCCAGTACCGTGCGGCGCTGCACTCAGGCGAAGATGCGGACGAGGCCGGCAGTTCAGGGAGCGGTTCAGCAAACGGCTCAGGGAGCGGTTCGGGCACCGCTTCCGGAGGCGGCACCGGCAGCGGCAGAGCGGCCGGCGCCGCGGCACCTGCCTGATTCTTTGGCCATTGCGCGCGCCGGGCGGAAACAATATGCAGCCGCACCGCGGCAGTGTTTCCGGGAATCGGCGCGAAGTATCGGGATCATGCGTTTTTTCAGCCAGCATTCAGGTTTTTACACCATTTTTCCTAAATTTGTCCTAAATTGAGCGAAGCGCCGCGAGGTGCGGCTGCGGGCATTGTGCCGCAGCCCGGTGAAGACGCAGGCGGTCCGCATTGGGGTGCGGCCGGTCTTGAGCCTGACAACCTGATTGGACTGACCCGGACTCTGCTGGCCCGGGACCAGTGATGTGAAATTGAGGCATCCGCCCGGGGGGGCGGATATCCAGCCGTGTTGTGGCTGGGATCGGGGGTAGTGAAATGACACAGATGGTTCCCGGTGAGCCGGGGCTGGCGATGGCGCGCGCAGCGGCGCGGCTGGAGTGGTCCGGCAGTGCGGCGCAGCCTGGCAGGCAGGTCCCGCTGCGGCCGGTGGCGGCACCGGATGTCCGGGCCGCTCTTGCGCTGCCACCCGGTGCCGGGGAGAGCCTTGCGCCTTCCGCGGGCGGCTATTGCGCGGGCGGCAAGCGGATGTTCGACCTTTTGCTGGTGCTGCTCAGCCTGCCGCTGGCGCTGCCGCTGATCCTGGTTTGCGCCGCGGCGCTCTGGCTGGAGGGCGGGAGACCCTTCTATACGCAGCAGCGTCTGGGCCGCGGCGGCCGCGTCTTCCGAATCCTGAAGCTGCGCACGATGGTGCGCGACGCCGATACGCAGCTGCAGGCCTGGCTCGACCGCGACCCGGCGCTCAGGGCGGAATGGGACAGCACCCAAAAACTGAAGAACGATCCCCGCATCACCCCGGTCGGCCGGCTGTTGCGGGTGACCTCGCTGGACGAGCTGCCGCAGCTGTGGAACGTCGTCACCGGCGAGATGAGCCTGGTCGGGCCGCGCCCGATGATGCCCTGCCAGCTGCCGCTTTATGGCGACGCGCGCGCCTACCTTGCGCTGCAGCCGGGGATCACCGGCCTGTGGCAGGTCTCGGCCCGCAACGAAAGCAGCTTTGCCAGCCGCGCCTGGGCCGATGCGGAATACCGCCGCGGGCTGTCGCTTGGCGGTGATCTGGCGCTGATCGGGCGCACCTTCGGCGTCGTGCTGAAGGGCACGGGATATTAACCGCTCAAGGCGTGCCCGGCTGCGGCTGCTGGAGGGCGGCAGCCCACTGTGGTAGGAGAGGGAGAGTGTTCATGATGCAGAGACCGGCACCTGCCGCGCCAGCAGCACAGCGCCTGCGGACGGGGGAAGGAGGGAGCATGACAGACCATGGCTTCAAAGCCTTCCGCCGCCGCGGCCGGCCCGCGCCGGCCGAAAGGCCTCGCGGCGAATCCGCAGCTGCCGCTCTCCCGGCCGCCCGGTCCGGGCCTGCCCCTTCCGCACATCCTGCCGCCGCTGCATCGGCGGCGGAGCCGAAGCTGCCCGCGCCCCTGCCCGAACTCTGGGAGCGGATTCCCCATGCCGCATCGGCCGTGGCGCCCGGCGGCGGTTCACAGGGCGGCCCGCGCCTGCCGCTGGTCAGCCGGTTCCGCCAGGACCCCGCCGCCAAGGCCTTTGACCTTCTGCGCACCCGGCTCTTGCACACGCTGAAGGCGCGCGGCTGGCAGCGGGTGGCGGTCACCGCCCCCAAGGCGGGCTGCGGCACCACCTTTTCGGCCGTGAACCTCGCGCTCAGCCTCGCACGGGTGCCGGGCAGCCGCACCCTGCTGATGGACATGAACTTCCGCCGCCCCGGCCTGGCCGCGGCGCTGGGCATCGCACCGGAGGGGCGGGAGGCCCAAGGCTGGGACCAGGCTGCCTTTCTGGCCGGCCGCACCGCTGCCGAGGCCCATTTGCGCCGCCCGCTGCCGGGGCTCGCCGCCGGGCTCAACAGCCACCCCGGGCTGGACGCGGCCGAAATTCTGCACGACAGCGCCTGCGCCGCCACCCTTGACAGGCTGATCGAGCGCAGCCGCGCCGATGTGGCGCTGTTCGACCTGCCGCCGGTGCTGGAGCATGACGATGTCGCGGCCTTCCTGCCGCAGGTCGACGCGGTGCTGCTGATCTCGGACGGCACCAGCACCACCGCGGCCGAGCTGGCGGCCTGCGAGAAGATGCTGGCTGGCCACACCCAGCTGCTGGGTGTGGCCCTGAACCGGGCCCGCCGGGCCGCGGGGCCGATGGGCTGACAGCCGCCGCCGTGCCGCTGTCATAGTTTTGCCCGCATGATATGGAATGGCTGAACGGGACAGCCGTGCCAGTGCCGGACGTTGGGGCAGGGACGGCAACACAGCGGAACAGAGACCGATACGATGGGGCCGATATACTCACTGGGCGATTTTCTGGACATGCTGCGCCGCCGCGCCTTCACCGTCTTTGCGGTGTTTTTTGCCGGCTGCCTGTTCTCGCTCTGGGCCGCGGCGCGCCAGCCGCACTCCTATGAGACGTCCGAGGTGCTTCAAATCACCCAGCCGCAGATTGCCGACGGGCTGGCGAAATCCACCGTCGAAGGCTCCTCGGCCCGGCGCATGCAACTGATCGAGCAGCGCTTGATGGCGCGTGGCACGGTGCTGGAAATCATCGGGAAATTCGGCCTTTACGCGGATCAGGAAGCTCTTACGCCATCGCAGAAGGTGGCCCGCCTGCGCGACTCCGTCACCATCACCGGGCTTGCCGCCGCGCGCGAGGGCTTTGCCGATGACGGCACCATCTCGGTACTGACCATCACCGCCCGCCAGCCGTCGGCACTGGCCGCGCAGCAGGTTGCCAGCGAATTCGGCCGCCGCACGATTGAGCTTAGCGTGCAGTCGCGGATCAGCCAGGCCCGCGAAACGCTGAGCTTCTTCACCGAAAAAGAAGCCGCGCTCGCCCAGGAAATCGCCGCGCTCGAGGATGAGATCGCCGCCTACCGCAACCAGAACGACGTGACCCTGCCCGGCACCATCGAATTCCGCCGCGCCGAGATCGCCGCGATGAACGAAGGCCTGATGGAGATCGCCCGCGAGCGTATCGAGATCCAGCGCGCCGCAGATCAGGCCCAGACAAAGGAGCGCCCCGCCACCGCGCGGCGGATGCAGGCCGAGTACGCTCAGCAGCTGGAGACGCTGGCGGCGCAGGAGGCGCTGCTGACCGGGCGCAAGTCCGGGCTCGAAGCCTCGCTGGAGACCACTCCCGAGGTGGAGCGCCAGCTGGGCGCCTATGACCGGCGGCTGATGCAATTGCAGAACGAGCTCGGCCAGATGACCGCGCGCCGCAACGAGGCAGAGGTCGGCTTCAGGCTGGAGAGCGCGCGCCAGTCCGAGCGGCTCACCGTGATCGAACCGGCGCCGCTGCCCGACTACCCGGTGACCACCGCCCGCAAGAAGAAAGCGCTGATGGGGGCGGCGGCGAGCCTGCTGCTGGCGCTGCTGGCGGCGTTTCTCCTGGATCTCCGCCGGCCGGTGCTGCGCACGGCGGCGCAGATGGAGCGCGAGACGGGCCTGGCGCCGGTTGTTTCGATCCCGGTGATGGACACCAGCCCGCCGCGCCGGGGGCTGTTCCGGCGCCGCGCCTAGAACTTGAACTTCCATCGCGGGCGGCAGTGCCCGGCTGGCAGGCCGGACCACCTTGCGCCGGGTTGAACAAGGCCGGTCCGATTTGGTCTCAGGGCCCCCTCAAGGCGCGCTCAGCGCCGCCGCCATCCGGGCAACCTCTGTCCAGTGCCACCCCAGCGCGGAGCCTCCCGCAAGCAGCGTGACCACCGCATAGCCCGCATCATGCAGCGGGTCCCAGACGTGATGCCGCCGCGCAAGGTGCACCAGCACAGGATAGGCCACCAGCATCGCCAGCCCCAATGCCACGATCCCGCCCGCCAGCCCGAACAGCGCAACCCCTGTCAGAAACAGCCCCGTCTGCAACACGGCCCGCGCGGCGGAGAAGACAAAGAACCCCCGGCTGTCGCCCGCCGCCAGCGCCGCCTGGTCATAGGTCATGGTGATCACCGCCGGCGCCAGCGCCAGCGCGATCAGCACGATCACCGGCCCGGCCTGCCGGTAGCGGTCATCGTAGAGCAGCTCCACCAGCCACGGCCCGCCCCAGGCCATCGCCAGCAGCAACGCCAGAATGCCGCCCGTCAGTCCCGCCCGCAGCTGCCTTTGGCGGCGCAGGTTGCCGGGCGCCGCCCGTGCGGGCCGGTCGCGGTAGACCGGGATCATCAGCCGCTGGTTCACCGCATGGCCCAGCAGCATCGGAAAGCTCGCCAGGAAATAGCCGATGTTGTAGATCCCCAGCACCTCGAGGGCGACGAATTTGCCCAGGATCGCCCGGTCCCCCTGTGAGGTCAGGAACCAGAAGGCGGTCGAGAGGAAGATCCACTTGCCGAAATGCACCAGCTCCCGCGCCGCCGCGTTTTCCCAGCGCAGGCGGTTGCGTATCCCGGGCAGCCCGTAGTGGCAGAGCGCAAGCTTCGCCGCCGCCTGGATCACCCCGCCCAGCACCAGCGCCATGACCGAGCGGGTTGCCAGTGCCACGGCCACCATCGCTGCCAGCCCGATGGCCTGCGCGGCCAGTTCCAGCACGGTGACGCGCCCCGCCAGCAGATGCCGGTGTGCGGTTTCGATCCGGGTTGGGTTGAACCCCGCGATTGCCAGCCCGGCGCCGGCAACCGGCAGGTAGACCATCAGATCCGGCGCGCCATAGAACTGCGCGGCAGGCCAGGCCAGCAGCACCGTCAGCGCCCAGAGACCAAAGCCGCGGATCACCTGCAAGGTCCAGGCGGTGTTCAGAAAGTCCGGATCGTCGCCACGCCTGTTCTGGGCAATCGACGGCCCGATCCCCACGTCCGAGAACAGCGACAGCCCCACCGTCACCACCGTGACCAGCGCCATCAGGCCAAAGGCCTCGGGGAACAGGATGCGCGTCAGGATCAGGTTGGAGGCCAGCCGCAGCGCCTGGCTGCCGCCATATCCGATCACCAGCCAGGAGGCCGAGCGCAGCACCCGCGCCATCAGCCCCTCGCCGTCCAAAAATAGCCTCGCTGCCCGCTGCATGGCCCTGCCTCTGCCCGTTGCTTGGCGCGAGGCTAGGGTGACGGGGCAGGGCCGTCAATCAAGCCCCGGGGAGTGGCGGCTGGTGCGGCCTGCGGTGGATACACTGGCGCAACAATGCCGCTCCTGAGGCGGCATTGTCCGCAGTGGGGCGGCGCTGCCTTCGCGCGGCTGGGCAAGCGCCCCGGCGCACGCTAACCTGCCGCCATTGCTGCTTTCCCGATGGATCACCGTGCCTTGAAAATTGCCTATGTCCTCAACACTTACCCGCAGCCCTCGCATAGCTTCATCCGCCGCGAGCTGCTGGCGCTGGAGGCGGAAGGTCTGGCGATCCTGCGCCTTGCGATGCGTCCCGCGGAGGAGCCGCTGGCCGATCCCGGCGACCGCGCAGAAGCCGCGCGCACCGAATACGTGCTTGCAGCCGGCCCCTGGCGGCTGTTCGCCGCTCTTGCCTGTGCTGCGCTGGCCTCGCCCCGCCGCTTTGTGAGTGCCCTGCGGCTGACCGTGCGCCTCGCGCGCACCTCTGAGCGCGGCCTCATGCGTCATCTCGTCTACCTCGGTGAAGCCGCCCATGTGCAGCAGCGCTGCGCCCGCGAAGGCGTGCAGCACATGCACGCCCATTTCGGCACCAACGCGGCCGCGGTGGCGATGCTGGCCGCGGCGCTGGGCGGGCCTTCCTACAGTTTCACCGTGCACGGGCCGGAGGAATTCGACGCCCCCCGCGCGCTGTCGCTCGGCGAGAAGATCCGCCGCGCCGCCTTCACTGTCGCGGTCAGCAGCTTCGGCCGCAGCCAGCTCAGCCGCTGGGCGGCGTTTGCCGATTGGGACCGGCTCAAGATCGTTCATTGCGGCATCGAGCCTTCGCGCTTTGCCACGCCCGAGCCGCTGCCCGGGGGGGCGTTGCGGCTCGCCTCGATTGGCCGCTTCGTGGAGCAGAAGGGACAGATGGTGCTGATCCGCGCGATGGCAAAGCTGGTGCGATCCGTTCCGCAGGCGCATCTGGCGCTGATCGGAGACGGGCCAATGCGCGGCGATCTGGAGGCGGCCATTGCCGAGGCGGGGCTGCAGGCGCATGTCACCCTCACCGGCTGGCTGCCGGAGGCACAGGTGCGGGCCGAACTCGCCCGCGCCCATGCGCTGGTGATGCCCTCCTTTGCCGAAGGCCTGCCGGTTGCGGTGATGGAGGCGATGGCCGCCGCGCGCCCGGTGATCGCGACTTTTGTTGCAGGCACGCCAGAGCTGGTGCAGCCGGGCAAGACCGGCTGGCTGGTGGCCGCGGGCGATGCGGAGGCGCTGGCGGCGGCCATGCTGGAGCTGTCCCAGACGCCCGCCGCGGCACTGGAGGACATGGCCCGCAGAGGCCGTGCCCGGGTGATTGAGCGCCACAGCATCACCTCTGAAGCCGCAAAACTCGCCGCCCTGTTCCGCGCCCGCGCCGGCTGAACCGTTGCAAGGCGCCCCTGGCCGCGCCCGTTCCACCGGGAAAACCGGCGCCCTCCCGCCCGTCGCTGCCGCATCCCAAGGGATGCGCCGCTCCCGTTGGGCCTGGCCCGGCGCTGGGCGCCGGGCCAGGCCCAAGGCCGCCAGGGATGGGCCGGCGGAGCCGGGGGAGCCCGCGGGCGCGGGAGCGCGCCGCTGGCCTGGCGCAGCGTTATTCGACGATATCCGGGTGCGCCTGTCAGCGGCCGCGGGTCCAGGGTTCGCTTGAGGCAAAGAGCGACGATTTCACAGCCAGCGCCACCAGTATGTAGACCAGGCTAGCCGCCGGATCCGCCGCCAGCCGCCTCGCCAGCGCCGCGGGCCGGGCGCGCGCTTTGCTGTCGTTGGCAAGAAGGCCCGGGAAGCGCGCTGCGATCTCCGCCACGCCCCTGTCCTGCCGCCGCCGCACCCGCACCAGGTTGCGCATCCCCTCCACCAGCGGCCAGCTGTAGCGGGCGGGAACCTCCAGCCGCTCGTGCGCGCGGAAGTGCAGCCGCGCAAAGGTGTCATCCGAGATGATCTCCGGCCAGTCCCCCCAGCGCGCGCGGCCGCTGCGGGTCATTGCAAACAGGCCAAAGCCGGGTGCCGGCTGGGCAAAGAAGGGCAGGCGGCTCCAGGCCCGGGCGTAGGCCCGGGTCACCGCGCTGCGCGCCGGCGCCACCACGGGGCGGCCGCTGGCATAGCGCGGCGTGCCATCCGCCAGCGCAGCGGCAATCTGGGCAATGAGCGCCGGCTCCACCTGCACATCCGCATCCAGATAGATGAGCACCTTGCCGCGCGCCACCCGGTCGCCCGCATTCAGCGCCTTGAGCTTGCCGCCTTCTGCCTGCTCCAGCACCCGCAGCTGCCAGCCTGCAGGCTGCACCGCGCTGCGGGCCACGGCAGCGGTCGCGTCCGTGCAGCCATTGGCCAGCACCAGCGCTTCCGCAGCCGCGCCCCCGGGCAGCGGATCGGATGCAAACAGCGCCGCAAGGCAAGTCCCGATGCAGGCTTCCTCGTTGCAGGCGGGGATCAGCACCGTGACCGCGGGGGCGTCCTCCCCCGCCGCGGTGGCCGGGCTCACTTCACCGCCTCCAGCGCATCCCAGCGCGGGTTGTCGTCGCTGAGCGTCCGGAGGCTGCCCCAGCTGCCCCATTTGCCGGGCACGCCCACATCGGCATAGGCAGTGAAGAGCTGCCCGCCCAGCTCCGCCCAGCCCGCCAGCAGCGCCCGGTAGAGCGTGCCCATCTCGCGCGAGTAGTTGAGATGGCTGAAAAAACCGGTGAGCGCCGCATCCTCCACTATCGGGCCGATGCCCACCACGTGGCTGCCGCCCTCATATATGATGAGGTCGAGCCCATGCCGCTGCGCCACTTCCGCGTGGTAGGGCAGCAGCCGGCCCAACAGGTCCTGCAAGGTGCCGCCCCCGGCGCCGGTGGCCAGCCCGTCGCGCAGCTCGCTTGCCGCCAGCGCCACGGCGGCATCGTATTGATGCGCTGCCGCGAATGCCTCCGCCGCCGCGCCGCGCAGGCCCTTCTCAGCCGCGACCGCTTCCGCCTGCGCCCGGCTCTCCGCGATCCAGGACCGGGTCAGGGGCGCGTTCTCCTCCGTGCCCAGGATGCCGCCGAAATAGCCGGTCACCGCATAGGCATCGAAGGAGGCCGCAGGCGGCTGCCGCCCGGGTTCTTCCGCAACCCAGAGCGGCGCCTTCAACACCTGGTCCTCCAGTCCCAGCCAGCCGGTCTGCGAGGAGATCACCCGCACCAGCCGCCCGCTGTCCTTCCCGAACACACGGGCCCAGATCTGCGCCACCTCGGCCGCGCGGCCGCCGTAGAACTGCATCCACAGTCCGTCGCCGCCGCCCCAGCGGGCGCGGGCCTGCGCGTCGGCCCAGGCGGCTTGCTGGAACTGCCAGTTCCAGACCTCGTTGGAATATTCCACATAGGCGCGCCGCCCGGCATCGAGCCTCCCGGCCGCCAGCTCCGCGAATTTGCGCACGTAGGTGTCATCCGCCATATGGGGCATGTTGAACCAGGCGTCCGCTTTCAGCCGGTTAGCCAGCGCGACCATGACCTCGGCCGGCACGCCGCTGCGCGCCCAGGTGTAGTCGGAGACCCGCGGCCGGTCCTCCCAGCCGGTCTGATCCGAGTCGTTGGTGGCCATCCAGTCCATAAAGCGCAGCGCCGCGAAGCCCTCAAGCCGCTTGAGCCAGAGCGGATTGAACCGCGCGCCGCTCTGATAAGCGGCCAGATGCTCCTCCTTCACCACGGTGATGTTGCGGATGTGACCGGCGCTGCCCGCGCCCCCGCTGCCTGTGCGCTGGATGCGGATCTCCACCGGGCCGGGGCCGGGGGTGAAGTCAAACCGCACCTCATGCTTGCCATACCGGATGTTGCGGGCACGGCCCGAGACCTCGACGATGCCGCTGCCCTCGAACCGCAGCACGTAGCGCCCCGCAAGCGAAACCGCCTCCTCCGGCAGGTCGGTCAGGATCACCGTGCCGATCGAGCCCAGCTCCGGCGGAATCGCGGTGGGCCAGCCATCGGCATCGAGATAGCCGGCCGCGGCCAGCTCGCCGTGGCCAGTGCCGCCCCAGCGCCGGGGCAGGTGGCCGATCCAGGGCCGCGCGGTTTTGAAATGGTCAAGAAAAGGCGCCTGGGTGCTCCAATCCGCGATGGCCGCGAGGTTGATCGCCACCGCCTGGCGCGGCGGGGTGTCCGGGACCGGGGCGGGCTCGGGCAAGAGGTCGGCGTTGAGCGGAGCAAGCCCCGGATCCCGCGGCAGGGGCGGCGGGTCGGGCGGCAGGGCGCGCGCCTGCGCGATGCCCTGGGCCTTGGCCTGGACCAAGCGCGGTTTTGCCATGGCAGAGTCACTCGAAGCGGCGGAAGCGCCCGCAATCTCCTGCAGCCGCGCGGCCAGGGCGGGCGAGGGCGCCGGGTAGCGTTTGCCCCAGCGGTTGCTCAAGCGATGCGGCAGCCCGGCCGGGTCCTCGCCGGTCAGCACCGCAAATTGCATCAGCGACAGGAAGTAGTAGCCAAGCGCATTGGGGTGGATGTCATCGGCAAAGACATCGCGGATGCTGCCGAGCCCCGGCACCGTGCCAGCCTGAATGGCATCATCCAGCCGCGCCATGGCCTGGCCCGCGGGCAGCAGGCGGATATCGCCGCCGGTTTTGGCGTTGACGCTGTCCACCACCCCTTGCCAGCGGCCGTGATCCTCCAACAGCCGCTGCCGCCAGGGGGTGCCTGCGCCCTCGTCGTATGGCACCTCCGCCCCGGTGCCGCTGTCGAGGCTGTGCCAGGTCTCCTGGAAGTAGACCTGCACCTCCGGGCTGGCGCTGCGGGCCAGCTTGTAGAACCGGGTCAGCGCGCCTTCGGTGTCGCTCCACTGCAGGTGGCTGGCAAGCGGCACCGCCTCGGTCAGGATTACCGCATCGGCCGGACGGGTAAGGCGTTCGCGGGCATTTATGCCCTCGGCCCGGCCCGCGTGCTGCCAGTTGTAGCCGAGCGGCGCGCCGTTGATGATCTGCGCCTCCACCGAGGCCTCCCCGCGGCTGTCCAGCAGCTGCTCCAGCATCTGCGGGTTATCCGGCCCGATCAGCGAATGGCCGATCATCACCACCGAGGTGAGCAGCGCGCCGAGGCTCATCCCGCACCCTCCGGGCTGGCGAGGCCGGTACGGGGCAGGGCGCGCACGGTGTCCCAAACGATGCGCTGCACCGCTGCCGCCGCAGGGGCGGAGAAGGCCGCCGCCGGGCTGCCGTCCGCGCGGCTCAGCCGGTGCGGCAGCCCAAGCGGCGCGCGCTGGTAGAGCACCGCGTAATGCGTCAGCGCCACCACATATGCGCCAAGATCGTTGATGTGGATGGTGTCGAGCTCTCCTGCGGGCGTGCGGGCAAACAGGTCCTCGCGGCTGGCCAGCCCGTCTATCCGGCCCGTCCCGGCGGCGCGGGTCACCGCCGCCAGCACCTGCCCGCCGGGGATCAGATAGGCCGGGCGGCGCGGGTTACGGCGGCTGTCGGAGCCTGCGAGGCGGCCCAGCCACAGGCGCTCCAAATCCTCCGCGATGCGCGCCTCCCAGCCCGCCGGATCATCCAGGTGGTGCCAGGTCTCGTAGAGGAAGATGCGCGTCCGCGGCGAGGCCTGCCGCGCAAGCGCGGCCCATTTGCGGAAGTACTTCGCGCCACCAAAGTAGCGGAGCGCATCCCGCAGCTCGACCATCTCGGTCAGCACCAAGGCGTCATAGTCGCCCGAACCCACCGCCTCGCGCCCGCCGCGGTAGGCAGGCGGGCGGTTGGCGGTCTCGAAATCAAGGATCTCCTCCTCCGGCTCCCAATGCGCCCGGAGCGTCGTGCCCGAGCCCAGCTGGCTATTGTAGCTGTGCCCCTCGGGGGCCAGTTGCGCCAGCATATGCGGCATGTCCGGCCCCACCAGGGAGTGGCCGAGGTGGAAGACTGTGAGCGGCCGGTCCGGTGGGGAGAGCGGAGGCACCGGCACATCCGCCGCCCGCGCCGCCAAAGGCAACAACGCGGCCAGCGCCAGAAAGCTGCGCCGCCCCATCATCGCCGCCCCCTGAGGTCTGCCGTGGTGACGATCAGCCCCTCGCCGAGGACAAAGCGCCCGGCGATCGCCTCACCCTGCTCGAAAGGCGGGCGCGGGGCGGTGAAGATCGCCCGGTAGGCGTTTGCGGCAAGGTCGAACTCCAATTCCATCCCGTCAAAGCCGTAATAGGCGCGGCTCAGCGTGTATTGGCATTTGTAGGCCGCTTCCTTGGCCGAGAAGATCACCTTGGCCATGCGCCCCGGGTCCGTCTGCCGCCGCAGCCAGGCCTGTTCGCGGGCAGAGCAGATCGCGGGCAAGAGATCATCCTTCAGGGGCAGATCCTCTTCGATGTCGATGCCAAGACCCAGCACTTCGCCTGCCTCCGCCAGCACTGCCATCGCGCAGCTCCGGGTGTGGGTGATCGAGCCCACGAGCCCCGCGGGCCAGATGGGGGCGCGGTCCCCGCCCACCGCCACCGGCGCAGGATCGCGGCCAAGCGCGCGCATCGCATGATGCGCGGCGGCGCGGCCCGCGGCAAACTCTTTGCGCCGCTTGTCCACCGACCGGGGGGAAAGGCCCGCGGCTTCCTCGGCAAAGGGTGCAGGCGGCGCGGCCAGCGGGTCGGCGCCGGCCAGCGCTACACCGGCGCCGAGGAGCGGCCGCACCAGATCCAGCCGCCGGTTCAGAAGATCGCTGCCCGTCATGCCGTTCCCGTCCTCCCGCCCTGTCACCCGGTCCGCGTCCTGCGGCTCGCCCGCATTGCCCGCCGCTTCGCCATTACCCCGGCGCGGTCGGGTTCAGAAGCAGCTTCTGCTGCCGCCGCCTTGGGCTGTTGTTCCGCATTTGCCGGGGCGCCTGCAAGCCCTTCGATATGCGCCGCCAGCCCCGCCAGCGTCGGGAAGCGGAAGATGTCGGTGATCGACAGCTGCGCCGCATCCAGTTCCGCCCGCAACTCCCGGTGCGCCTGCACCGCCAGCAGCGAATGGCCGCCAAGGGCAAAGAAGTTGTCCTGGGCGCCGATGCCGCTGACGCCGAGGATACGGCTCCAGACCGTGGCAATCCGCGCCTGCGCGCCGCCCGCGGGACGCTCGGCGGGCGCGGCGGCGCGGGCGGGCTGAGGATCGGGCAGGGCTTTACGGTCGATCTTCTTGTTCGGGGTCAGCGGGAAGCTCTCCAGGATCACAATATGCGCGGGCACCATCGCCTCCGAAAGCTGCGCCGCCAGCGCCCGCTTCAGCGCCGCTTGGCTTACCGGTGACTCTGCGGTGACATAAGCGGCCAGCCGCTGATCGCCGTCCGCCCCGCCCGGAACCACGACGGCGCCGGTGATACCGGGGCAGGCAGCGAGCGCCGCCTCGATCTCACCGAGCTCGATGCGCTGGCCGCGGATCTTCACCTGATGATCGCTGCGGCCCAGATAGTGCAGCCGCCCCGATGCGTCCCAGCGCGCGAGGTCGCCGGTGCGGTACATCCGCCCGCCGTGGAAGGGGTCTTCGGGGAAACGCTCCGCCGTCAGTTCTTCGCGCTGCCAATAACCTGCGGTGACCCCGGCGCCGCCGATGCAGAGCTCCCCGGCCGCGCCTGCGGGCATCAGGTTGCCGGCCTCGTCCAGTACATAGGCAAAGGTATTTGTAACCGGCCGGCCGATGGGGGCGGTGCCTGCTGGGGTGGCTTCCAGCGTCTCCACCGTGGACCAGATTGTGGTCTCCGTCGGCCCGTACATGTTGAGGACCGCCGCCCCGGCGGAGTCGCGCAGCGCCTCGACCAGATCGCCGGGCAGCGCCTCCCCGCCCAGAAGCAGGTGCGAGAGCCGCCCAAGGCTGGCAGCCGCATCGCGGTCCGCCGCGACCATCCGCGCCATCGAGGGCGTGCATTGCAGATGTGTTACCCCGTGCCGCACGATCTGCGCCGCAAGCGAGAAATCCCCCGCCTCCAAGGTTTGCGGCGCATTGGCCCGGCGCACCACCTCGGCGAGCGGCTTCAGCCCCTCCAGCACCATATCGGGCGCAATGCCGTAGTCGATCAGGCAGGCGACCTCATCCACGCCGATGCGCTTCAGCTCCTCCACCCGCAGCAACGCGTCTTCTACGGTGCCGAAAAGCCCCGAGTCCTCGAAGTAGCGCTCGAAGGCAAAATCCAGGATCGCTTCCAGCTCCGCCTCCGACAGCATGCCGAGGTCCATCTCGAACGGGTTTTTCACCCCTTCAGGCTTCTTGAAGGCCGGAAACGCCCAGGCGTATTGCTTGATCAGCCCGGCAGCGGCCCGCAGGTAATCCTTCATCGGCTCGCGCGCGATGCGGCGGGCCTCCTCGCGGGTCTCCGCCAGGAAGCTGTGCAGCATCAGGGTGACCTTGAAGTCCGCCGGATCATGGCCCGCCTTGCGCAGGGCGTCGTGATAGATCCCGATCTTGCCCGCGACTTCCCCGACGCTCTGGCCCAAGAGATGCGTCAGCACATTGGCCCCGATCGCCCCGGCCTCCCGCCAGGTTTCCGGGTTGCCCGCGGTGGTGACCCAGACCGGCAGCTCCCTCGACACCGGCCGCGGCTGGGTGATGACGGCATGTTCGCTGCCGTCCTGCCGCGGGAACGCGGCCTCCTCGCCGCGCCACAGCTTGCGCACGGTGTCTATCGCCTCGAACAGCGCGGGCTTGCTGGCGGGGGGCGTGTTTTCCGGCCGCAGGATGAAATCGTCCGGCTGCCAGCCCGAAGCAAAACCGATGCCCGCCCGCCCAGCGGTGAGGTTGTCGATCACCGCCCATTCCTCGGCGATGCGGGCCGGATGGTGCAAGGGCGCCACGCAGGAGCCTGCGCGCACGCCGATGTTCTGCGTCACCGCCGCCACGGCGGCGCCGGTGACAGAAGGGTTGGGGTAGGGGCCGCCAAAGGCGTGGAAATGCCGCTCGGGCGTCCAGACCGCGTTGAAGCCATGCGCGTCGGCAAACTTCGCGCCTTCCAGCAGCAGGCGGTATTTCTGCGGCCCCGGCCCGTCGTCATTGCCCCAGTAGAACAGGTTGAAGTCCATCCCCCGGCCGCTCAGAGCGACTGGCCCGTTGGACAGCTCCAGGCGGCTCTCGTCGCTCGACAGCACCAGCTTGATGCCGCGGGTCAGGGTCCAGAACAACTCCAGAACCGAGATATCGAAGGACAGGCTGGTGACCGCAAGCCAGGCATCGCCCTCGTTATGGGGGATGCGCGCGTCCATGCCGGCAAAGAAGTTCGCCACATTGGCATGGCGCACCATCACGCCCTTGGGCAGGCCGGTGGAGCCCGAGGTGTAGATCACGTAGGCCAGATCCTGCCCGCTCGCACCGCTACCTGCCTGCGGAGCTTGCGAATCAAAGGCGATGCACTCAACCTCCAGCACCGCCGCGCCCGAGAGCGGCAGGCTGGCAGCGAGCGCCGCACTGGTGACGACCACCTCCGCGCCGCTGTCCTGCAGGAAATGCGCCAGCCGCCGCGCCGGGTAGGCCGGGTCCATCGGCACATAGGCGCCGCCTGCCATGAGGATGCCAAGCGTGGCAAAGACCATGTCGGGCGACCGCCGCAGGCAGAGGCCCACGCGGGTGCCGAGTGTCACGCCCATCCCGCGCAGCTTATGCGCCACCGCATTGGCGCGGGCGTTGACGTCGGCGTAAGAGAAGCTTTGGTCCTCGAACACCAGCGCCACCGCATCCGGCGTCTCCTGCGCGCGCGCCGCGAATGCGGCGTGGATGGTGAGGTCATCGGGGTAGTCTGCGGCGGTGTCGTTCCAAGCCTTCAGCAGCAGGTGGCGTTCGGCTTCCGGCAGAAGGGGCAGAGCGGTCACCGGCTGGTCCGGACAGTTCGCGAGGGCGGCGAGCAGGAGTTCCAGCCGGTCCGCGAGCAAGTCCACGGCGATGCCGCTCAGCCGGGACTTGTCCGCGGCCAGCGTCAGCGCGCCGCCGGCAAGGCACAGTGTCGCCACGCAGCCTGCAAGCGGCGCCTCCGGGCCTAGCCGCAAGCCGATTTCCGGCATCTTTTGCGCCGCGATCTCCGGCGCGCGGGCCACAAGATCCTCGGCAAAGCCGCCGTAGGCGCGGGCCTTTTCCAGCCCTTCGGCCGCGCGTGCAATAAGCCCGGCCACGCTGTCCCCGCGCCTTGCCTGCACAGGCACCCAGCCCGAGACCAGGCCCGGCAGCGCCGCCATTCCCTCCGCCGCCAGCGCCACATCCGCCGCCTCGGCCCCGCTGCCAAGCAACGCCCAGGCCAGCACAGCAGCCACTGTCTGCGCGTCGTCCAGACCGGGGGGGCGGGCAATGGGGCGGCGGGCCATGCCGGTCTCTCCGGTCTCTGCCGTCAGCGGGACTGCAGCGGGCTGCATCGCCGCCAGAGCCTTCCGCCAATAGCCTTCGCCGCGCTGGGCGGCGGCGAGCCGGGAGGCGATCTCCCCTGCCTCGGCGGGCTCAAGCAAAGGCAGCATATCGCCAGGCTGGCTGATCTGGTCAGCGGCCAATGGCGCGCCTGCGGGCGTAGAGAGCCGCGAGACAGTCAGCGCGCCGTGCCCGGCGGCGACAGTCAGACTGTCCCGGTCAGCTGCCAGCACCTTGCCCGGCGCGCCGTGACCCGCCGCCACACGCGCCGCGCCCGCCAGCACCACAGTGCCGCCGATACGCAGCTTGGCGGCGCAGAGCGGGTTCCAGTAGGTGCCGAAGTCCAAGGCTCGCACCAGCCGGGCGAGCTCCGCGGCGGGGCGGTTGAAATCCAGCATCCCCCCGGCGGCAGGCCGCAGCGCCTTGCCGTAATAGCGCCGCGCGCTCAGGTCCTGAGGCCGCCGCCGCAGGCTATCGCTCTCCAGCTGGTCCAGCACTTCGCCGAAACTGTCCATTGCCGCCGCGTAGCATTTGGAGTTGAGGCTGAGGGCCGTCTCTTCCTCCGCCACGTCAAAGCGGCGGCTGGCCAGGATATCGCCCTCATCCACCCCGCCTCCGATCAGGTGCCAGGCGATGCCATACTCCCGCGCGCCCTCGATCAGCGCCCAGTTCGGCGTGTTGAGCCCGCTGTAGCGCGGCAGCGGCCCGTCGTGAAAGTTGACCGCGCCCTTGCCTGCGCGCGCCAGAACCTCCTCCGGCAGCACCGCAAGGTTGGCGATCGAGAGCAGCCAGTCAAAGCCCTGAGGGATTTCCGCCGCCCGCGCCAGAACTGCCAGATCCTTGCCCGCCGCCCAGTCCCGGATCGCCGCATCCTGCGAGACCACCGCCCGGATGTCATGTCCGCGCGCCAGCAGCGCCTCGGCGGAAGCAATCAACAGGGATTCATTGCCGATGAGGACAGAGGAAAACCGGGTCATTTCTGCTCCTTTGCTCGCGGAAGTACGGTGCGAGTTGCGCGCTGGCGGGGGCCAAACGCAGCCCGCAAGCTGTGCAGCCAGAGGTCGCGCAGGAAATGCGGCGGATCGGCCTGCGGCTTGCGCTGCACCAGCCGCCGCAGCCGGTAAATCAGCCCGCCCGCAATTTGCGCCAGCGTTGCCGCCGCTGCATAGGCGCGGCCGTGGTTCTTCACGTAATAATGCAGCCGCGAGTCGAACCAGTAGCGCGGCGTGCGCTGCCAGCCCTTCATGCCTGTGGAGGCCGAGCCCACATGCGCCACCTCGCTTGCGGGCACATAATGGGTGCGCCAGCCCGCGCGGGCGGCGCGGCGGCAAAGGTCGGTTTCCTCGAAATAGAGGAAAAACGCCTCGTCAAAGCCGCCCGCTGCCTCGATCACCTCGCGGCGGATCATCAGGCTGGCGCCCGCGGTCCAGTCTACTTGCACCTCCGCCTGCGGCATCTCCATCGCCACCACCTTGTGGCGCAACAGGCGCGTGAAGAGGCCGGTGCGGGCGCTGGCCTCGAACTCCCCCGCGATGGAGGGGAAGCGGAAGGCGGTGCGGTGCGGCGCGCCATCGGTGCCGCGCACGTAGGACCCCGCAAGCCCGGCACCGGGGCGGTCGCGCAGGAAGTCCCGCAAGGTCCGGATCGCCCCCGGCTGCACGAAGGCGTCGGAGTTCAGCAAGTAGTAGAAATCCGGCTGCGTGCCATCCGCGAGCCCCGCCCGCATCCCGAGGTTCATGCCCGCACCAAAGCCGCCGTTCCGAGCCGACTGCATGAGCCGGAACCGGCCGGTGCCGAGCCAGCCGCGGGCCATGGCCCCGGCGTGCAGGTCTTCCATCGAGCTGCCGCCCGAGCCGTTGTCGATCACCAGGACCTCGCCCGGCAGCTCCGCCATCTCCCGCAGCGCGGCCTCTGCCGCCTGCAGAGTCATCTCCGGCGTGCGGAAGTTGAGGATGATGGTGAGGATCCGCTGGTTTGCCATGCTGCTCACTCCGCTGCCCGCACCATGCCAGACCGCTTCGCCGCCCGATGCTCCGCATCCGCCGCATCCAGCCGCGCCTTCACACCCGCCGCCAGCACGCTGACGTTCGGCACCAGCACCATGCTGTCGTGATCGCCCGGCACCTCGGCCACCTCCACCGCAGGGGCCCAGCGGCGCCAGCCGTTGTCGTCAAAGACATACTCCCGCGCCCGGCTGACCCATTGCCCGTCCGAAACCTGCCAGTGCCGGTCCAGGGCTGGGCGGAACAGGGTCATCGGACCCTCCCAGGGTTTGAGGTCATAGGCTGCCACTGCCGCCCGGAAAGCGAGCTCCACGCCGCGGTTGTTGAAGCTCGCAGGCGCGCCGCCTTCCGCCGGTTCCGCCCGGCGCTTGGCGATCTCCCAGGCGAGGCGGCTTTGCGCCCATTCACCGAAATACCCCGCCCCCTTGCGGCGCAGCTCTGCCAGCTTGATCAGCGCCTTGTCGCGGCGGCTGAGGCCGGGGCGCCGGGGCAGCGGCGTGTCCAGCAGGATCAGCGCAGCGGTTTCCTGTCCCGCGGCCTTAAGCTGCTGCGCCATCTCATAGGCGGTGATGCCGCCGCCCGAGAACCCGCCCAGCAGGTAGGGGCCTTCGGGCTGGATCCCGCGGATCTCCTCCAGGCAGCTGGCGGCGGCATCCTCGATGCGGTCGTGCGGGGTCTCGCCTCCGGTCAGCCCCTTGGCCTGCAGGCCGTAGACCGGTCGGTCCCTGCCCACGAGCAGCGCAAGATGGCGCAGGTTCAGCACATTCCCGAACATGCCCGCCACCAGGAAGAAGGGCCGCCGCCCGGTGCCGTCGCCCGCGTGCAGCTGCACGAGATGGGTATGATCCGGGCGCGCGCCGCCCCTGTCCTGCGCCGCAGTGCCGGCCGGGTCTGTGCCTGCCGGGTCTGTGCCTGCCGGGTCCGTGCTGGCCGTGACCCTGCCGCCGGTGCGCGCGATGATGCGCTCAGCCAGGGCGGCGACGCTGGGCGCCTCGAACAGCAGCGACAGCGGGAAATCCACGCCGAAGCTGCGGTTGATCTGGGCAAACAGCCGCACCGCGATCAGCGAGTGGCCGCCGAGGTCGAAGAAACTGTCCTCCACCCCCGCCTGGCTCACCCCCAGCAAGGAGGCAAACAGCGCCGCCAGCTCTTCCTCGACCGGGTTGCGCGGCGCCACGTAGCCGGTGTCGAGCTGCGGGCGCTCGAAACTCTGCGCGCTGTCGTCCTGCGCGGGCGTGCCAGTGGCGGCCTGCTCGATCAGCGCGGGCAGGTCCAGCGAGGAGACCACCACCTGCGGCAATCCCGCCGCCAGCGCGCGCTCCAGGGCCGGGCCGCCCTCCGCCGCGCGGATGCCGTTTGCGATATTGGCCTGCAAGCGCCGCTCCCCGGGCGAGAGCGGTTTGCTCCGCGCGCCCGGCTCCAGCCCCAGACCGGCGGCGCTGGCGTCGGCTGCAACTGCGCTCCGGCCAGCCTCAATTCCGCCCGCCAGCCGCTGCATTGCAAAGCCGGTGATCTCCACCAGAACCGCGCCGTCAGGTGCCGTGAGAGTCACATCGAACCGCGCCGCGCCGCTCTCGGCCTCCATCAGCCGGACGTGGCTGCGGATCTCGTCCCCCAGCGGCGCAAAGACGCGGATGCAATCGTATGAGACTGGCACCCACAACGCGCTGCGGTCATAGCCCGGGATCAGCTCCATAGCCCAGCCGGTGGCGAGATCCATCAGTCCCGGATGCAGAACCGCGCCGTCCCCGGCGGCGGCGGCAGGCAGAGAGAGCGCCGCCAGGCCTTCGCCATCTCCCAGCGCGCAACGCTCCAGCACATGCCAGCGCGGGCCGAAGTTCAGGTGATCTTCTTGCGGGGAGCGCAGGCGGCCGGCCTCTGGTCTTGACACCTGCGGACAGCGGGCGGCTATCTCGTTCAGGTTGAGTGCAGCGGGGCGTTCTGCCACCGCCGCGATGGCCAGCATAGCCTGACAGTTGTAAGCGTAACCATCCGGTAATTTGCTGTAAACGGAAAGTTCATAACCATTTTCGACAGCTTCCAGCCGCAGCACCGCCTCCAGCGCCGCGTCACCCGGCGCAACCATAGGTTTCAGGAAATAGAGATCGCGTATCTCAAACGGTGCCGTCCCCCCCAGATCGGACAGCGCCTCGGCCGCAAGCTCGATGTATCCGGTGCCCGGCATCACCGCGGTGCCTTGGCGTGTGCGGTGCTCGTCCAGCAGCCAGTCGGTGCCCGCGTCAAAGCGCGGCGTATAGAGCCGGTTGCCCGCCAGATCAAAGCCGCGCTGGCGCAGAAGCGGCTGCGCGCAAGGTTCCGGCGCGGGCAGGGATGCGGCGCCAGCGCGGCCCTCCAAGGCCTCCGCCGCCATGCCGGTATCGGCCCAGACGCCCCAGTCCACGGCCACCACCTTAGTGCGGCCTCCGGCCCGGTGTCTGGCATAGGCGTTGAGGTATTCATTGGCGGCGGCATAGTCCGCCTGGCCCGCAGGACAGGTCACCGCGGAGGTCGAGGAGAACAGCACCATGACTTCCAGCCGGCCGTCCGGGAAGACCTCCTCCAGCGCGCGCAAGCCGCTGATCTTCGGGGCAAAAACCTGCTCAACCTCGGCTTCGGTCTTGGCCAGCAGCGGCCCGTCGGCAATGACCCCTGCGGCGTGGATCACGCCGGTGACCGGCCCGAATTCCGCCTCCGCCGCCTGCTTTGCGGCGGCCAGACCGCCACTGTTGCAGACATCCGCCGCCAGCGGCATCACCGCGCCGCGCCCCAAGCCTTCGAGCGCTTTTACCGCCCCGATGCGCCGTGCCTGGCGGCTGCCGGGACCGTGGTTCTGCAGGATGCGGTCCCAGCTTTCCCGCGGCGGCAGCCCCTCGCGCGCAAGCAGCGTGACCTTCGCGCCATGCGCGCGCATAAGGTGCTCCGCAATGGTCAGCCCAATTCCGCCATAGCCGCCGGTGATCAGGTAATGCCCGCCCTCGCGGAAGGGCTGCGCATCCGCCTGGGGTTCGGGCAATTCCAGTTTGCGCCAGTCCAGCTCGAACCGCTTGCCGCCGCGCCAGGCGGCACTGCTGCAGGCGGGCTCGGCCAGCAGCTCTTCCAGCAGCCGGGGGGTGATATCTTCTGGTTGCGATTTTCTTAAAAAGGGTAATAGCCCCGCCTCCGGATGCGGCAGCTCGATATCCACAGCGGCGCAGGTCACATTCGGCAGCTCTCGGGGAATCACCCGCGCCAGCGCCGCGGCCATCGCCTTCTCCGGAGAGGGCAGCGGCTCCTCCCGGACTTGGACCGCGCCGGTGGTGAAAAGCGAGATATGGACGGGCCCGGGCAGCTCGATGCTGCCCAGCTCCTGCGCCAGCGCCAGAAGCGCGTGATAGCCCATTTCCAGGTTGCGGTCGAAGAAGGAGCTGCCCGGGCGGAAGTGCTCGCCCTCCGTCACCAGCCAGAAATGCCCGATCCGGTCCGGAAGCAGCCCGTCCTCCGCCAGATCGTTCAGCAGTGCCGCATAGGCCGGCCGTCCCTGTTCCGGCGGCAGCACGTAAGAGCCCGGGGCGAGCCTCGCGTAGGTGTCGCCCGCGTGCACCCGCGCCACCCGGTGCCCCGCCGCCTCCAGGTGGCCCGCGGCGCGGGCGGCATGGCCTGCGTCATCCTTGAAGATCAGCCAGGTGAGCGGCGCCTCACCCAGCTCCTCCGCAACGTCCAGCGGGCAATCGGCCAGCCGCGGCCGCCAGACCGGGCGGTAGCCCCAATCGTCCAGCCGCTCGAGCCGTGCGGGGGCAGAGGGGGCCTCCGCTGCCGGTTTCCCCGGCTCGATAAAATAGCGGCTGCGCTGGAAGGCATAGCCCGGCAGCGGCAGCCGGTGCCGCCGCGCGCCGCCCCAGATCTGGTCCCAATCGGCTGTGACCCCGCAAGCCCAGAGCCGCCCGATCACGCCGAAGAAATGCACATCATCCATAACCCGATGGTCCGGATGGCGCAGCGAGCTCAGCACTTGGCCGGGCTGCACCGCGGGCGCCATCCGCGCCAGCGCGCTCAGCGCGTTGCCGGGGCCCACCTCCAGGAACACCCGTCCGGGCGCTTGCGAGAGCGTTCCAATACAGGCGCCGAACAGCACCCGGTGGCGCAGCTGGGCGGTCCAGTAGTCGGGGCTCACGGCCTCCTCGGCCGTCAAGGGCGCGCCGGAGCGGTTGGAGATCACCGGCAGCCCCGGCGCGTGCAGGTCAAGCCCGGCGAGGAAGGCGCGGTAGTCGTCAAGGATTCCGTCCAGCATGTGCGAATGGGCGGCGATGTCGATGGCGATACGCTGGTGTTCGATGCCGCGCGCGGTCAGCTCCGCCGCCAGCCGCTCCAGCGCGCCGTCAGGGCCGGACACCGCGGTCAGCTCCGGCGCGTTGACGCTGGCGATGTCGAGATCTTCGCCCAACAGCGCCTCAACCTCCGCCACCGGCAGTGCCACCGACAGCATCCCGCCCGCGGGCACGCTGTCGAACAGCCGCCCGCGCAACAGAACCAGGTCGATGCAGTCTTCGAACGCCATCACACCCGCAAGGCAGGCGGCAGTGTTCTCGCCCATCGAATGGCCCACCAGCGCGGCCGGCTTCACGCCCCAGCTCATCCACAGCTGCGCCAGCGCAAACTCCGCGATCATGATCAGCGGCAATTGCACCGAGGGCTGCTTGAGCCGCGCCTCCGCCGCCGTTTCCTCCCCCGGCTCGGGCAGCCAGACCGCCCGGATGTCGTAATCGAGGCTCTTCTGCAGATGCTCCAGCCCGCGGTCCATCCACTCGGCGAAGACCGGCTCGGTCTCGTAAAGGTCGCGCGCCATGCCCGCATATTGCGCGCCGCCGCCGGGGAACATGAAGACGACCTCGGGCGCACCGCCCAGCACCTCATGGCTGAAGACCTGCCGCGGATCGCTGTCCTCCAGCATCCGGGCGGCCGCTTCCACGCTTTCCGCCACCAGCACCCGGCGCTTGGCAAAGCCGCGGCGGCCTTCCTTCAGGGTGAAGGCCACATCGGCCAGATCGGCCTCGGGGTTGGCGCGCAGCCAGGCCGCCAGCGCCTGGGTGTTATCCTCCAGCGCGGCCTTGCTGTGACCCGAGAGACACAGGATCTGGAACGGGAAGTCGCTTTCCTGCGAGGGCAAGCGGGCGGGCGCCTCTTCAAGGATCACATGCGCATTGGTGCCGCCGACACCCAGCGCGTTGACGCCGGCGCGGCGCGGGGAGTCACCTGTCTGCCACGGCGTGAGCGAGGCGTTTACCCGAAACGGGGAGCTGTCGAAATCAATCGCCGGATTGGGCGCCTCAAAGCCAAGGGAAGGCGGGATTTCCTTGTGGTGCAGCGCCAGCGCGGTCTTCGCCAGCCCTGCCACCCCGGCGGCGGTGTCGAGATGGCCGATGTTGGTCTTGACCGAGCCGATGCGGCAGAAGCCGGTGCCTGTCGTCGTGGCACGGTAGGCTTCGGTGAGGGCGGCCATCTCGATCGGGTCGCCCAGGTAGGTGCCGGTGCCATGGCATTCGACATACCCGATGCTCTCCGCCGGGGTGCCCGCGGCTTCCAGCGCCTGCCGCACCGCCTTCGCTTGGCCGCTGACCGAGGGCGCGAGGTAGCCTGCCTTGTCCGAGCCGTCGTTGTTCACCGCCGAGCCCTTGATGACCGCCCAGATATGGTCGCCATCGGCAACGGCATCCTCCAGCCGCCGAAGCGCCACTGCGCCTGCGCCGGAGCCGAAGACGGTGCCTTGCGCCCGGTGGTCGAAAGCGTGGCAATGGCCGTCCGGCGACAGGATCTCGTTTTCCTTGTAGACATAGCCGCGTCCCTGCGGCAGCTCGATGGTGACACCGCCCGCCAGCGCCATATCGCATTCGCCTTCGCGCAGGGCCTTGCAGGCATAATGCACCGCCACCAGCGAGGTCGAGCAGGCGGTCTGGATATTCACCGACGGCCCGGTGAGGCCGAAGACATGGCTCACCCGGGTCGACAGGAAATCCTTGTCGTTGCCGGTATGGCGCAGCAGGAACATGCCCACGTCCTCCACCAGCGCGGGGTTGGAGCAGAGGTTGAAGTAGAAATAGCTGCCCATGCCGCAGCCCGCGTAGACGCCGATCGGTCCCTTGATGTTTTCCGGCGGGTGGCCCGCGTTCTCCATCGCGCCCCAGGCGGCCTCCAGGAACTTGCGGTGCTGTGGGTCGAGGATGGCGGCTTCCTTGGGGCTGAAGCCAAAGAACTCGGCGTCGAATTCGTCGAACCCCTGCATCCGCGCGGTGGCGGGCACGTAGTTCGGATCGCTCAGGAGATCTGGCCGTTCGCCGGCGGCCAGCAGTGCGTCGCGGTCCAGATGCTCTATCGACTCGATGCCCTCCCGCAGGTTGCGCCAGAAGACCCCGGCCGAGCTTGCGCCCGGCACATCGGCGGCAATGCCGACAATGGCGATGTCCCCGCCTGAATTCCCGCCTGGGCCTGCACCGGCTCCGCCGCGGCCCCGGCCGGCCGGAATATCAGTCTGTTCGCTCATCACATCCCCCGCGGCCTGTCACCATGCACGCCCCGTGCGTCCCGGTGGCACTTTCCGCAGGATTTGCGGCCGTCCTGTGGACGCAATGTGCCGAATCCGGCCGCAAAGGCGGTAACAATACGGCATGTCACATCAGGCTCCTTGCCGCTTGTTGCGGTGTTGCCGGTGCCAGCGCCTGCTTGCCGCTGAAGAGCGCGGGCCGGGGCTGGAACAGGCCGGGATAAAGCAGCCGCTCCGCATAGCCCAGAGCCGACCCGGCGCACAACCAGGTTATCGGGATCAGCGTCGCATTCAGCAGCATGTCGACCAGCGTCGCCGCCAGGATCAGCGCAATAGGTGCTGCATAGGGCGAAAACTCCGCCCGCGGCACCCTTCTCGCTGCCCGTGCCAGCAGCACCAAGGGCGCCGCCAGCAGCCCCATCTCGGCGATGTAGCCCAGCCAGCCGAAGGTGCCGAAGACAATGATCCAGCGCCCGTCCGGGATCGACAGAATCTGCCCGGTCTCGACATGGCGCACCAGGTTGCGGCCCCAGCCGCCCCAGCCGAACCAGGGCTTCTCCGCCGCGCGCGCCAAGAGCTGCGCCTCGTTCTCGAACCGGTAGTTCAGCGACTGCGCGCGCTCGGCGCTGATTGCCTGCGCCTGCGCGACCAGCGCCTCGGTCGGCACCAGGCCGGCGTTGCGCAGCATCGGGTATACCACTGCGATCAGCGCCAGGAGCAGCGCCGCGCGCAGCTGCCATTTGAGCG
The DNA here is from genome assembly GCF_048820915.1 of Cribrihabitans pelagius. Classification (NCBI taxonomy): domain Bacteria; kingdom Pseudomonadati; phylum Pseudomonadota; class Alphaproteobacteria; order Rhodobacterales; family Paracoccaceae; genus Cribrihabitans; species Cribrihabitans pelagius. The sequence continues at coordinate 96,120 of NZ_JBMERR010000010.1, forward strand.
GCGCCAGCGCCACCACCGGTGTGAAGGCCAGCGCATAGGCGAGCGACGCAAGGCTCTTGCACAGCACCAGAACGGCAAAGAGGTACAGCGCCGCCAGCCCCAGCCGCAGCCGCGCGCCCCCTGCCGCCGCCCGCGCCAGCGCCGTGGCCGCAAGCAGCGAAGACAGAAGGAAGAATGCCAGCCACAGCGCATGCGGCAGGAACACGATGGGCCGGAACCCGCCCTGGCGCATCATCTGGCCGAAGTCATGCTGGAAGAAGCCGTAGACCCAGATGTTGATCTGCGGGCTGAGCCGGATTTCCACCAGCGAGGGCAGCGTATAGGCGAGCCCGGCGATCATCAGCGCCAGGAGCAGCTCGCGCTGGGCTTCGGGGGTGGAGAGATAGCGCCGCGCCAGCAGGAAGGGCACCAGCACGATCACCTGATTGATCACTACCGAGCCAAGGTCGCGCCACCTCAGCCCTGGCAGCTGGTCCGTGAGAAACAGAATCGGATCGGAATTGGCGATCACCCGGAACAGGAGCGGCTCGCCGTTGCTGAGCACCGTGGGCACAACGCCAAAGACAAAAAGCAGCATCAGCACCCGCGCCGCCGGATGGCGCGGCCAAAGCGGCACCGGTTTCCTCAGCACAAAGACGCAGAGAAGGAAGGCCATCACCGAGGGGATGGCAAACTTGTCCATGTCAGGCACCAGCGGCAGGTCGAACTCGGCCAGCGGCGGCAGCAGCAGGTAGCCCGCGATGATCGTCCACAAAAGCGCACGCTCCAGGGCCAGGCGCCGGAACAGCACCAGGCTCACCAGCGGCCAGGCCAGCAGCATCAGATACGCCAAGGCGTTGGGCAAACCCGTCTGTCCCCTTCCGTTTGCGGTTTTAAGGCAAAGTTTACCTTTTGCAGGCGGCACTGTCGCGCGCAATTGCACAAGCCGGTAAACGGCTGGCAAGTTTGCCACGCAGGCCAGCCGCGGGCGGGGAAGGGCGCCTGCGCGGCTGGCCGCCGCGGCGTGGCAGCGCTATGGGAAGGACAGCAGGGCAGGGGAGGCGGGACAGATGCACTTCGAATTCGGCGGCCGCCGGGTCGGCGTGAATATCGCCACCCGGGAGGCGCTGGCGGCGGAGATCAAAGCCCGCTTTGCCGCCCGGCGCGGTTTTACCCTGGCGACGCTCAACCTCGACCACCTGGTGAAACTCGGCCAGTCGGAAGAGTTTCTCGCGGCCTATCAGGCGCAGGACCTGGTGGTGGCGGACGGCCGCCCCATTGTCTGGCTCTCGCGCCTGGCCCGCCTTCCGGTGGAGCTGATGCCGGGCTCGGACCTGGTGCTGCCGCTCTGCCGCCTGGCAGCCGAAGCCGGGGTGCCGGTGGCGCTGGTAGGCAGCACGGAGGCGGCGCTGGAAGACGCCCGGGGCGCGCTTTGCGCCGCGGTGCCGGGGCTGGACGTGGCCTGGTGCCACGCGCCTTCGGGCCGCTTCGATCCCGAAGGTGCCGAGGCGGAGACCATCCTGCGGCAGCTCGGCGCGGGCGGCATCGGGCTCTGCTTCCTGGCGCTCGGCGCCCCGAAGCAGGAAATGCTGGCGCAGCGCGGCCGCAAGCCGGCGCCGCAGACGGGCTTTGCCTCGGTTGGGGCGGGGCTCGACTTTCTGGGCGGACACCAGCGCCGCGCGCCCGCCTGGGTGCGCGCGGTGGCGATGGAATGGCTGTGGCGGGCGCTCTCCAGCCCGGCCCGGCTGCTGCCGCGCTATGGCAAGTGCCTGGCAATCCTGCCCGCCCAGATCCGCCGCGCTTGGCAGCTGCGCAGCCGCTGAACCGGTCTGGCCGGCGGTTTTTCCGCGGACCACCCGGCAAGCAGACAGGCGATCCCTCCCGCGCCCGCGCAGCGGGGGCGGGGGGGCGGCAGCACCGGGGAGCTCTCTGGTGAGAGAGCTCGGCCGGGTCTCTCAGCAAGCACACGTGGCGATACCGGCCCCCGGAAATGTCCCTATTGCGCCCCGGACGGGCTCCTGGCGGCGTTCTCAATTCTCTGCGCCAAGCGGATGTGCGGCCGCATGAACGGACCGCCTGGAAGCTGCCTGGATTGGCGGGCGCTGGCCGGGGCTGTCAGGGAAAACCCGGGCAAGCCGTGAGGGCGGAATAGAGCGCGCCGCGCCCTGCTGCGGCAAGACTGCAGGGATACCTGGGACACAGGCAGACGGGCAGCCAGACAGAGCGTCCGCGCCGCGCGTCAGCGCGGCGCCCGGCCCAACGGGCGGGGGCGGCCCGCAGGGGCGCCGCCGCCGGGCGGGAGCGCACCGCCTGCTGCGCTGCAGGTCAAAGCTACTTGTACTCCAGCAGCCCGCGGGTGGCGCCGCGGAGGCGGTTCCAGTGATATTCCGCCACCCCAACGGCTTCGGCGAATTTGCCGAGCACCAGAAACAGCGCGCGCTCCGCCCCCACGCGCCGGTGCAGCCGCAGCACCTGCGCCGGGTAGATCAGCAGCCCCGCCAGCGCCCAAGGCCCGACGGCCAGCGCCGCCAGCAGCACCGCGCCGGGCAGCACCGCCCCCCAGAGCAGCGCGCGGCGGGTCTCGGCGGCCCAATGGCGCTCGGAGGCTTTGCTATGCAGCGCCGCGCCCTCGGCAAAGGCGTGGCCCGCGCGGCGGCTGCGCCGCCACCACTGGCCAAAGCGCCGCATCGCCGCGTCATGAAGCGTCATCTCCGCCTCCAGCCGCCAGATCCGCCAGCCCGCCCGGCGCAGGCGCAGGCACAGTTCCGGCTCCTCGCCCGCGATCAGGCTATCGCGGTAGCCGCCCGCCCCCCGCACCGCCTTAACCCGCATCAGCACATCGCCGCCGCAGGCCGTGGCCTCGCCCACGGGCGTGTCCCATTCGGCGTCGCACAGGCGGTTGTAGACCGAGGCTTCGGGAAAGCGCTCACGCCGCCGCCCGCAGACCGCGGCAACCCCGGGGTGCGCTGCGAGAAACCGGGTGGCGGCGGGCAGCCAGCCGGGATCCACCTCACAGTCCCCGTCGGCGAACTGCACCAGCTCCAAGTCTTTCCGCAGCACCGCCAGCCCCGCGTTGCGGGCGCGGGCGGCGGTGAAGGGGCGGGCCATGTCCAGCTCCACCACGTCGGCCCCCATCTGCCGTGCCACCTCCGCCGAGCCATCGGTGGAGCCGCTGTCCACGTAGATGAGCTGCGCCACCTGTCCCTGCAGCGAGGCCAGAGATCGCTTGAGCCGGCTGCCCTCGTTACGGCCGATCACCACCGCGCCGAGCCCCGCGGGAGCCGCGCCCCTGGCCGGGCGGGAGGCCGCTGGCAGGGCCGCGCCGTTCAGCCCGGTACCGTTCAGACCCTTGCCGCTCAATCCAGGACCCTTCAAACCCGTGCCCCGGCGCCAAGGGATGCCGCCGAGGCCGCGCCCGGGCCTTCCAGAAAGCCGCGCCTCCGCAACTCCGCGATATCCGCATCCTCCAGCGCCGTCTCCGACCACAGGCTCAACTCCGGCCGCGCCTGCAAAGTTGCTGCCCGCAGCCGGTCCTCGCCATGCTCCGAGACCGCCTCCATCCGGGTCCGCAGATCCCGCGCGAGGCTTCCGCCCGCAAACTTGTAGTGCCGGATCAGCGCCACCTGGTCCGAGACCCGCACCCGGGCCGAGGCATGCGGATGCACCGCCGCCTGCACGCCTGCGCCGTTGAACACCAGGGGGTGCTTGCTGAGGCAGCAGTTTTCGCCAAAGACCTTGCCGCGCACGCCGCCAAACAGCAGATCCGGGGCGTGCGGAGGCAGCTGGTTCTGGCGCAGGAAATAGGCAAAACCGCTGGCCTCGGACATATATGGCAGCCGCCGGACCGCGCTGATGTCCGCGTAGCGGCAGGCGGCAATGGCCTCGCGGTAGCTCAGCCCCTGGGCCGCTGCGAGCGGCCCGCGCGGAAACATCTCCAGCATCTGCGCCAGCATCGCGGTATGGCCGCCCGCCTCCAGCTGCCGGGTGAGGGCAGGGAGGTCTTCGGCGCCGTCAAACTCGAACAGCTCGTCCATATCGGCAAACAGGCACCAGCGCGCCGCCCCGTAGCGGTTGGCGGCAGCGGCGCGCAGATCGTTCTCATAGGCCAGCCAGGGCAGCTTCGCCTGCCAGACCGCAACATCCGCTTCCCGCCGCAAACGCGCAAGCGTCCCATCGCGGGAGCCATTGTCGACAAAGACAAAGCCCGAAACTCCCAGCCGCCGGTAATGCTCCAGGAACACGTCGAGGTAATAGGCCCCGTCCCGCACCAGCGCGATCAGCACCACGCCGTCCGGAGCGGTAAAGCGGCGGGACGGGCCGTGCACATGCCGCAGCGCCGCCCGCAAGCGGACGCGCCGCGCGGCCTTGCGCGCCCTGCGTGTGATTCCGGCTGCCAGCCGCCGCCCGAGTGCTCTCTGCGCCAATCTCTCCGCCCCGGTCTTGCCTCTGTGTCCTGCCGCCCACAGTGCCGCCTGCCAAGCACTGCCGCAAGCGGGCGCGCGCCGGCTCAATTGCAATTGCGGCGCGTATGCTGCACTCTTCTGCGCAAGATCGGATTTCGGAAAGGACCGCGGCGGATGACGGCTGAGCTGACCGTTCTGGCCGGAGACGTGGGCGGCAGCCGCACCCGGCTGGCGCTGGCCGCGCCCGGCATCGGCGTGACCGCGCTGCAAAGCTTTGCAAACGACAGTTTCAACAGCCTGGAGGACGTGCTGCAGGCCTATTGCGCCCAGCCCGGGCTGCCGCCTCTGGAGGGCGTTTGCCTCGCGGTGGCGGGGCCGGTGCAGGACGGTGCCTTCCGGCTCACCAACCGCAACTGGCAGGGCAGCTGCGACAGCATCGCGGCGGCGCTGGGGCTGCCGGACGCGGGCCGCGCCCGGATCATCAACGACCTCGCAGCTCTCGGCCATGCGGTGCCGGTGCTGATGCCCGGGCAGCTGTCGTGCCTGCGCCCGGGGCGCGAGAGCGGCGGCCAGGCACTGGTGGCGGGGGCCGGCACCGGCTTCAACGCCGCGCTTTCGCTTGCAGGCACCACCGCGGCGGCGGAGATGGGCCACGCCAGCCTGCCCTCAGCGGTGCGCGACCGGCTGGCCGCGCTTCTGGAGCGCGCGCCGGACGAATTCCAGAGTATCGAGACGCTGTTTTCGGGGCGCGGGCTGGTGCGCTTCCACCAGGCGCTGACCGGCGCCGCCGCCAGCAGCGCGGCAGGCATCAGCGCGGAGTACCTCGCCGACCCGAACGCGCCGGCCGCCCGCACCATGACCGAATGGGCGCATATGTTCGGCCTGCTCGCGCGCGAGCTCACCGCCGCATACATGCCGGGGCAGGGGCTGTTCTTTGCGGGCAGCGTGGCGCGCGGGGTGCTGAACACGCCCGCGCGGGAGGCGTTCCTGGAAGGCTACGCCGCGCCGGGCGAGCCGCTCGCGTCCCTCTGCGCCGAGATCCCCCTGTGGCTCATCACCGACGACGCCGCGGGCGTGAGCGGTGCAGCCAGGGTGGCGCTGGCGGCGGCAGAAGCGCGGCAGGCAGTCTGACCGGCCGGCCGGTGGTCTGACCGGCCAGGGCGGGACCGTTCCGCACCGCCCTGGCGCCAGGCTCAGTAGTCGCGCTTGAAGAACAGCCCGATGCCGGTTTCGCCTTCGCTGTCGACCGTGCCCTTCACCGTCACGCTGCCCGTGACGTCAAGGTTGATGCTCAGCTCGCTGTCGCCGCGGGTATTGACGTTGAAGTCGGTATAGGCGTTCTCCGCCACGTAACCGCCCAGCCCGAGCTGCCCGGAGCCGAGGTTGTCCACCCCGATGTCCACAGTATCGGCACCGGTGGCATCGCGCACCTGCGCCCGGGTGCCGCCGCCGCGGCCGCTCAGCGTATAGGCGGTGCCGGCGATCCGGGCCAGGGCGAGGGGCGAGATTTCTTCGAGGTTGCCGCCGAACAGCAGCAGCGCCAGCGCCTCCTCGCTGGGCCGCGGCGGCTCGGACGTCACCTTGATCTCGGGCGAGTCGATGCGGCCGGAGATTTCCAGCGTCGCGGTGCCCTCCTCGGTGGCGGCGGTGGAGCGGAAGGCGATGTAGGGCTTCAGGTCGCCCAAGAGCGTCAGCCGCCCCTCGTCCAGCTCCAGCCGCTTGCCGAGGATGTCGAAGGTGCCGCGGATCAGCTCGATCTGGCCTGCTGGTGCGGGCTGTGCCGCAGTGCCGCGCAGGCGGATCTCCCCGCCCAGTTCGGCGCGCAAGCCCCGGCCGCGGGCAAAAATCCGGCGCGGAGCGCTGATCGTCACGTCCAAAGCAGTGCGCGAGGTGCCGCCCGTCCCGTCGCCATTGCCGGTGAGCCCTGCGCGGGCCAGGGTCCGGCGCACATCGGCAGGCGCGCCCACATGGCGGATCGGCGGGATCGGCGCCGCCGAGACAGTGCCGCCCGCGGTGTTGAGATTGATATTGGTCTCCCCGACATCGATCCGCCCCGACAGGCTGCGGTTGCTCGCCAGCGCGCCCGAGAGCGTGAGCCGCCCGTTCAGAAGCGACTCGTAGGAAAGATTGTCGGTCAGCACCACATCGTCGATCGCAATTTCCAGATTGCCGTCAAACGGCGGCTGCAAGGCAACCGGGCCGCTGATCCGCAAGGCGCCGCCCGCCCGCGGCCGCGCCGCAAGCTGCACCCGCGCGGTGCTGCTGCCCAGGGTCACCGTGGCGTCGATATCCTCCAGCCGCTGCGCTGCCGCCGGAATGGCGAGGCTGGCGTTCTCGGTCGAAAGGGCACCGCTGAGTGACCCGAGCGCGGGCGGGCCTTTCAGAGCGAGGTCGAAATTCGCAGGCCCGGCCAGCAGGTTAGGGGAGATGAACGGATTGAGCCCTTCCAGCCGCAGCCGGCCGCGGGCAGTGGCATCGGCGACGGCCTCGGCCTCGTTCCAGGAGCCCGCAAGCCGGGCATCGATCCCGGCCGGGCCCGCGGCATCGGCATCGAAGCGCCAGATTCCGGCGTCGCGGCTTGCGGTGCCCTTGGCACTCAGCCGGCCGGGCAGATCCGGCATCAGCTGCTGCAGCCGGGCGATCTCCGCATCAAAACTCAGCTCGGCGCTGCCGTCGGCCTCGGCAAAACGGCCCTCGGCTTCGCCATCGAATCCCGCCGGACCCTTGGCGGCGGCGGTGAACTGCCATTCGCCCGCCCGGCGCGCAGCGCGGCCTTCGGCGGCAAGCTGGCCCGCGAGCTGTGGCACGAAGCGCTCCAGCTCCTCGAACGCCGCGTCGAAAGTGAAATCCGCGTCTCCGGCCAGTGTCACCATCCCGTCCAGCTCGGCGCGCGAGCTGTGCGGCCCGGTTAGTGTGGCGACGCCGCTGAACTGATCGCCCGTGCGGGTCAGCGTGGTCTCCAGCGCCAGCCGTCCCGGCGCCTGCGGCAGAAACACCTCCAGCCGCTTCAGGGCGGCGCTGGCGGTGATATCGCCCGTTTCGCTGCTGAGCGTGCCGGTGGCCGCGGCCTCCAGCGCCTCGCCGTCCAGCTGGAAACGGCGGATGAGGAGGCCGGTTTCACCGCGCGCGGCACTCAATGCAAGCGTGGTGGTGCCCTGAAGCAGCTCGTCCGCCTGCGCGATCCCGGCCGAGAGATCCTGCGCCTGCATCGCCAGCTCCGCATCAAACGCACCCGAGAGCGGCGTGAAGAAGCCCTTCACCTCGGCCTCTGCGGTGCCGCCCAGGGGCCGCCCGGCCAGCTGCGAGAAGCGCGCCAGATCGCTGAGGCTGGCGGTCAGCGCGCCGCTGAGGCGCAGCCCTTCCTCCAGCCCCTCGATGGCCAGGTCGCCGCCGGCCCGGTAACCCGTGCCGCTGAGTTCCATGCCGCTGATCCGCACCGCCTCGGCGCCGGTGGTGGAGATCAGCCCGTCAAAGCGGATCTGGTTGCCGGTGGCCGCGGCCAGCGCCGGATCGCGCGGCTCGAACCCGGTGAGGGCCGCCGTCAGGCGGCCTTCCAGCGCCAGCCCTGTGCTTTGGTCCAGGGTGCCGCGGCCGGTGATTTCTGCCTCCGCCACCTGTGCCTCCGGGTGGCTCAAACCGCTCAGCAGGCCGTCGAGACGCCAGTTGCCCTCGGCGCTCTTCTCCAGCTTCAGGTCGGCACCGGTGATGGTGGTCTCCCCGCCGCCCGCGGGCAGGGCAACCTTGTCCGCGCCCTCGGGCGGGGTGATCTGCGTTGAAAGGCTCGCGGTCTCCAGCGCGCCCGCCGCATCCAGCGCAGCGGTGCCCGCCACCCGCAGCGCCTGGGTGCGCAGCATCAGCGTGTCCAGCGCCACTGCGCCGCTGCCGGCGCGCCGCCCCTTGACGCTGAGCCGCAGCCCGGGGCCGAAGAAGGGGCGGCTGGCGGGCGCCAGCAGAACGTCGATATTGCCGCCCAAATCGGCGCTGAAAGCGATGGCGCGCGGCGGCGCATCGCTGTCCGGCGCGTCCTGCTGGCCAGGCGCGGTGTCCTGCGGCAGGTCTTCGGCGGCCAGCACCACCTTGCCTTCCAGCCGGGTCTCGCCATCGGTCTTGAAATCGATGTTGGCCGTGAAATCGGTGACCGGCCCGCTGCCCTTGGCAGCCAGTTGCAGGTCCGGCCCGCCCGGCAGGTTCAGCATCTGCGACAACAGCCCGCCGTCGTCTTCCTGCAGCGACAGGTCAAGGTCGATCACGCCGGTCTCGTTGGCATAGCCCGCGTCCAGCCGCAGGTGGTCGCCGGGCCGGTCCAGCCGCACCACCTCCAGCTGGGTATCGAGTGCGCCATCGGCGAGCGAGAGCGAGCCTTCGGCGCTGAGGCTGGCGGCGGTGCCGAACAACGGCTCGCCCAGATCGACCCGTTCGGCCTTGATCTCGCCCAGCTCGATCGACACCGGCAGCTCGGGCAGGGCAAAGGGCTCGGCTTCGGGCGCGGGCAGCTCCGGGTCCTCGGGCAGCGGTTTGGGCGCGCGCGCCACGGTGATCCGGCCCGCGCTCAGCGTGTTGACGGAAAAGCGCCCGCGCAGCAGCGCCAGCCGGTTCCAGTCCAGCTCGGCGTCCTCGATGGTGAGCCAGACGCCCTCCTCGTCGGACACGGTGATGCGCTCCACCGTCGCGCGCGAGGACAGCGCGCCCTCCAGCCCGGTGACGTCGATATAGCGGCTTTCGCCGGACAGCGTGCTTTCCAGGAGGCCCACCAGAAGCCCCCCGGCGTCCTCGCCGCTGCTGTCCTGCGCTGCGGCCGGCGCCAGGGTCAGCCCGGCGGCCAGGGTGAAGGCAAGGAACTGTCTCAAAACGCCTGTCCTATCCCGATGTAAAATTGCAGCCCGTCCTCGTTGCCGCCCTGCACCGGGTAGGCAAGGTCAAGCCGGATCGGGCCGATGCCGGCCACGTCATAGCGCAGGCCCAGACCCGCGCCCGCATGGCTTTCCGAGGTGCCGGAGACGAAACTGTCGGCATCGACAAACCCGGCGTCATAAAAGCCCACCAGCGAGATCTTCTCGGTGACCCGGCCGCGGACCTCCCCCGACAGCGCGATATAGCCGCGCCCGCCCGCGGTGCCGCCGCTGACCGGAACCCCAAGCGACTGGAACTCATGCCCCCGCACCGAGCCCGCACCGCCCGAGAAGAACAGGAGGGTCGGGGCGGCCTCGTTGAGCGACGGCCCCACCAGCGAGCCCATCTGCAAGCGCCCGGCCAGCACGATCCTGTCCTCCGCGCCCAGCCCCAGGTAGCTGCGCCCGTCGAGCTTCATCTGCAGCCCCGAGGCGGTGCCGTCAATGCCGAGGAACGGCCGCACCCCGGCCTGCAGGTAATAGCCTTCGGTGGGGTCCACCCGGTTGTCGCGGGCATCGTATTCGGCGCGCAGGTTCAGTCCGATGTACTTGAAGCGGCGCTTGCCAAAGACGTCTTCGGCCAGAATCGAGGTGGCCCCCAATGCGGCTTCGGCAAAGAAATCGTCCGAAAAGGTGCGCCGAGCGCCGATCGCGCCATGCATGCGGGTGGCACTGAAGTGTTCTTCGTCCAGCTGCTCGGCCTCGGCCAGGTAGAACAGGCTGTCGTCCGGCCCCAGCGCCGCGGGCCGGTCCAGCCGGACGGCGACGCGGCCGTCGATGTCATTGCTGCTTCCGATGCCGCTTACCAAGACCTCCAGCCGCAGCTTCTCCGCCGCGCCAAAGAGGTTGCGGTGCATCCAGCTGCCCGAAACCTCCAGCCCGTCGGTGCTGCTCAGCTCGGCGCCGAAGGTCAGCCGGCGCGGCGGCAGCTCCTCCACCTCGGCGATGAAATCAAGCGTGCCGTCGGGGTTGGGCGTCTCGGCCTCGCGCAGCACGACCGAGGCAAAGACCCCGGTGCGGCGCAGGCGGGTTGCGGTTTTCGAAGCCAGCTCCGGGTGGAAAACCTCCCCTGCCGGGAAGCCCGCGATGCGGCGCAGGGCTTCCTCGCGCAGGCGGTTGTTGCCGTTCACCTGCATCCGCCCGAAGCGCAGCCTCGGGCCGGGGGCCAGCTGCAGCGCTGCATCGAGCCGGGCGTCGCGGTGACGGGCGGTGATTGCCTGCGCGGCGACTTCCGCCTTGGCGTGGCCCCGCCGCCGCCATCCCTTCACCCCGGCCGCCGCGGCATCGCGGATCAGCCCGGTGGTGGCGATGCGTCCCGGCGCGAACTCTTCCGGCAGCGGTGTGTCGCTGGCGGGGGTCAGGGGCGCCACCTCGGCGCGGCCAAAGCGGAACTGCGGCCCGGGTTTCACCGTGATGGCTATGCGGTCCACTTTTGCCGGCGGCGAGAGCGGGTCGATCGCCGCCGCCTCCCGCCCGTCCAGGCGGATGTTGACCACGGGCGAGAAATATCCGGCATCATAAGCCACTTGCACCAGTGTGCGGTAGTCCGACAGCGCCGCTGCCAGCAGGTCCTGCACGTCGGTCTCATTGCCCAGGGCCAGGCTGGCGGAGGCGCCGCGCAGCCGGTCCTCCAGCAGCTCGGGCGCGCCGGGGGCGGTCAGGAAGGCTTCGGCGGCGGGCAGCGCACCGGCAGGCAAGAAGCCCAATGCGGCCAGAAAAACAGCGCGCGCCAGAGGGCGCGGGCGGAAGGAAAACAACATGGTCACTCCCGGAGGCGGGCTGAAATCAGACGCAGCGTAACAGGGGGATTTGCCGGGGGAAACCAGGAAAGCAGGGGGCGTTGGAGGAGGGGCGGAAAGCGGCGTTTCAGGGTTCGTGCGATTTTGGCGCCCTGCGGGCGCGGGGCGCTGCCCCGGCGGGCCTGCGGGCCCGCCTCCCCGGGGTATTTCCGGTCAGAAAGTGGCCGCGGGCGGGCTCAGCCCGCCATCAGGCGGGCCACGTCCAGCATCCGGGCGGAGAAACCCCATTCGTTGTCATACCAGCCGAACAGGCGTATCTGCCGGTCGCCGCTCATGCGGGTCTCAGGGCCTGCGAGCACCAGCGATTCCGGCCGCGCCCGCAGGTCGGAGGAGACCAGCGGCAAATCGGTCCAGCCCAGCACGGCGGAAGCCTCCACGCCTGCGCGCAAGGAGGCAGTGAGCCCGGCTTCCGGCATCGGCGTCTTGAGCTGCGCCACCAGGTCCACCGCCGAGACGCTGGCCGTGGGCACCCGCACCGCGGCGCCGCTGATGCGGCCTCTCAGATGCGGCAGCACCTCGGTGGTCAGCTGGGTGGCCGACGTGGTGGTCGGCACCATCGACTGCGCGCCGCCGCGCGAGCGCGCGAAATCGCCGCGCGGCGCGTCCACCATCGGTTGTGAGTTGGTGTAGCAGTGGATGGTGGTCATATGCGCGGTCCCGATCCCCGCGACCTCGTCCAGGAGCTTGACCAGCGGCGTCACCGCATTGGTGGTGCAGCTGGCGTTGGAGACGATGCGGGCATCGCCCAGCGTCTCCTCGTTGGCGCCGAGCACCAGGGTCCGCTCCGCCGCGGGGGAGGGGCCGGAGATCAGCACTTTCCGGGCACCCGCCGCCAGCCCGCGGCCCGCCACGTCGGAGGTGCGGGCGATACCGGTGCATTCTAGGACCACGTCCACGCCGGAGAGGTCCACCCGGGTCAGATTTTCCTCGTGGCTCAGCGGAATGCTGCGCCCCATCACCTGCAGCGCCGCGCCTTCGCCTGCGACTGGATGCGGGAAGGGGCCGAAGGTGCTGTCGTACTGGAACAGGTAAGCGCACATCTCCAACGGCGCGATATCGTTGATCCGCACCACCTCGATACCATCGCCGCGCGGCGTCGTCAGCAGCTGGCGCAGGATGGCGCGGCCGATACGGCCGAATCCGTTGATCGCAAGTTTCATGGCCAATCTATGACAGGCGATCAACCACCGCTCAATCCGCCTCGCCTGCGGATTGATCACATTTGCCAAGATGATGTTTCAGAGAACAAAAGAAATTCGCCGCTGCCCGTGGCGCCCGGCGCGGGCAGGCGGGGTCGCTTACAGGTGGACCGCCGCCTGCGCCTGGCGCAGTTCGGCGGCGCAGAGCTGCAGGCCGCGCAGCAGCTGTTCCTCGGCGGCGCAAGGGAGTGTTCCGCCCTGCTCATACCCGCCGGGCGCCGAGCTGCCCAGCACGATCGGCCGCTGCCCGGGGCGTGACAGCGGTACCGCATAGCCCGAGATGCCCGCCTCGAACTCGCTGCGGGTCACGCAGTAGCCTTGGGCACGCGCCGCCTCGATGCGTTCCAGGATCGCTGCGGGGCTGGTCAGCGACTGCTCGGTGTGGCGCGGCAGCGCAGCGCCGGCCAGCACGCCGGCGGCCTCATCCTGCGGCAGGCAGGCCAGCAGCATCCGTCCGAGGCTGGTATGGGCCAGCGGGATATGCGCCCCGGCGGTGAAACCATAGGTGACCGGCCCGCCCGCGACGGTGGATTGCGCGAGCACCAGAACCCGGCCCTGGTCCAGTGTCGCCAGCGTCACCTCGGCCCGCATCTTGCCCGCGTGCCGGTTCAGCGCGGGCTGCACCCGCTGGCCGAACTGGTTCGCCTGCAGGAAGCCCCCCGCCAGGGCCAGCACCCGCGGCGTCAGCGACAGCATGCGGCCGTCCTGGCGCAGGTAACCCGCCTGCACCAGCGTCAGTGCGCCACGGCGCGCGGTGGCGCGGTCCTGGCCGGTGCGCCGGGCGATCTCGGCCAGGGTCATGCTGGGGGTGGCGGCGTCAAAGACCGCGAGCACTTCCAGCCCCTTGGCAAAGCTCGAGGAGATGTTCCTGTCCTGCTCGCCGGCAGATTGCGTCTTTGTGAGGGAGGGAGTCATGGAGGGCCGTATTTCTGTCTTGCTGCTGCTGCCTCGGCCGCCTCAGCACGGCAACGGGGGCGGAATTGTTCGGATACTTCCTTTTGTGTGCGTATGCCTCACACTGTCAAGCCGCAGAGAGGCGGGAACAGGCAGACGCCGCGTCTTTCTGCGCCTCCGCACTCTGGACCCCGGCTGCATTTCAGGGTCAGTTCCAGTGTGCAAGACCGAGCACTTGGAAGGGGCGGTTATGGCGCATGACATCACATCCGGCAGGCTGGCCCGGCTTGGCGTGCAGGCAGCGGAGGCGGCGGGCCGGGCGCGCGAGGTCGCGGCGCAGGTCCGGGCTGATGGCATCGAAACGCTGCGGGTGCTCTTTGCCGACCAGCACGGCGTGCTGCGCGGCAAGGCGGTGACGGCAGAGGCGGTGGAGAGCGTGCTGCGCGACGGGCTCACCGTGCCCTCGACGCTGCTGCTGAAGGACACAGCGCACCGCACGGCCTTTGCGGTCTGGGAGGCAGGGGGCTATGCGCCGGTGCGCGGGGCGGGCGACGTGCTGCTGGTGCCGCGGCCCGGGACATTCCGCGTGCTGCCGTGGGCTCCGCGCTCGGCCTGGATGCTGTGCACGCCGGTGCACCCGGATGGCCGCCCGCTGACCTTTGCACCGGACACGGTGCTTGAACGCGCCGAGGAACGGCTGGCCGCACAGGGGCTGGAGGCGCGCTTCGGGCAGGAGGTGGAGTTCCACATATTCGAAGGGAATGGGCAGACTGCAGGGGTAGGCGCCTACATGAGCGAAAGCCGCTACGGCGCGATGGAGCCGCTGCTCGACACGCTGCGCCGGGATGCGCAGGCGCTGGGTCTCCCGGTGCGCTCGGTCGAGATCGAGGCGGGCGCGGGCCAGGTGGAGTTCACCTTTGCCCCGGGCCCGGCGCGGCAACAGGCCGATGCCCTTGTGATGTTCCGGACTTTGGCGCGGGAGGTCTGTGCCCGCGAGGGTTTTGATGCCTGCTTCATGCCGCGCCCGGGGCGGGCCGGTTCCCAAACCCAGACGCCAGCCCGAACGCAGGACATGGGCTCGGGCTGGCACCTGCACCAGTCGCTGATCGCGCGCGACACCGGCCGCAACCTGTTCACGCCGGAGGTCCCGGGCCGGCTGACCCCGGAGGCCGCGGGCTGGATCGCCGGGCTGCTCACTCATGCGGCCGAGATCTCCGTGCTCAGCGCGCCCACTGTCAACAGCTACAAACGCTACCGCCCCGGCCGGCTCGCACCCTGCCGGATCGCCTGGGGCGAAGGCGGCCGCGGGGTGATGCTGCGCGCGCTGCTGACCCCCGGCGATGCCGCCAGCCGGATCGAGAACCGCGCGCCGGATGTCTCCGCCAACCCCTATTACGCGCTGGCGGCGCAGATCCACGCAGGGCTCGCGGGACTGGAGACAGGCCTCACCCCGCCGCCGCCGGCCGCGGCGCCGCTTGGCAGCGGGGCCGCGCTGCTGCCGCGTTCGATGGGCCAGGCGCTTGATGCCTTCGCAGCCTCGGACTTCTGCCGCGCCGCGCTGGGGGCGGAGGTGGCGGATTACCTGCTGCCACTGAAACGCGCCGAATGGGACCGCTACCTCGATCATGTCAGCGCCTGGGAGCAGGCGGAATACGCCAGCCTGTTCTGACGCGCCCGCCCGCTTGCGGCCAGCGCGGTGCGTAGGTAGCCTGATCTCCGGAACACCAGCGCATCCCGCCACATCTGCAAAAGGGAAGATCACCATGAAATACACCGAGGAACACGAGTGGCTCCAGCCCGAGGGCGACCTCATCACCGTCGGCATCACTGCCCATGCGGCCGAGCAGCTGGGCGATGTGGTCTTCATCGAGCTGCCCGAGGCGGGCACCGAGGTCTCCAAGGACGACGAGATCGTGGTGATCGAATCGGTGAAGGCGGCCTCCGACATCCTGGCCCCGCTCGATGGCGAGATCGTCGAGGTGAACGAGGCGCTGGCCGATGATCCCGGAAAAGTGAACGAAGACCCCGAAGGCGCGGCCTGGTTCTTCAAGATCAAACCCTCCGACCTGTCGCCGATGGACGATTACATGGATGAGGCGGGCTACAAGGACTTCATCAGCTGAAGCCCGGATCAGCTGAAGACCGGCGCCCGCGCGCCGCAGCCCCGCGGCGCGCGGGCGCGATCACAAAACCGCCATCCGCCCTGTTTCCCGCCGCCGCCGCGCTAGCTTGCAGGCGGCGCGGAGCATCCCGCGCCCAACAGGAGGCGGATCATGGCGGATTTCAGCGGGCTCAAGGCCCTGTTCATCAACACATCTCTGAAAAAGGACGGCAGCCAGAGCCACACCCGGCTCCTGATGAATGCCTCCGCCAAAATCATGGAGAAGAACGGCGCCGCGGTGGAGCATCTGCACATGCTCGACCACCAGGTGCCGCCCGGTGTCTACCCGGACATGACCGAACAAGGCTGGGAGCGCGACGACTGGCCCGCGATCTGGGACAAGGTGAAGGCGGCGCAGATCCTGGTGATCGGCACGCCGCTTTGGCTGGGCGAGGAAAGCTCGGTCTGCCGGGTGCTGATTGAGCGGCTGTATGGCATGAGCGGCGAACTGAACGATAAGGGGCAGTCGGTCTACTACGGCAGGGTTGGCGGCTGCGTGATCACCGGCAACGAGGACGGCATCAAGCACACCGCGATGACGATCTGCTACGCGCTCGGACACCTGGGTTACACCATTCCACCGCAGGCCGATTGCGGCTGGATCGGCGAGGCCGGGCCGGGGCCCTCCTATGGCGACGAGGTGGACGGCAAGCCCGCGGGTTTCGAGAACGAGTTCACTCAGCGCAACACCACGATCATGACCTGGAACCTCCTGCACCTCGCGGCGATGCTGCGCGATGCGGGCGGCTACCCGAAGGAGGGCAACGACCGTACCGCCTGGAAGGCAGGCTGCCGCTTCGACTACGAAAACCCGGATTACCGCGCCTGAGCCGGTCCTGTGCCGCACCGCGCGGGACAAGGCCGAAGGCCGCCGCGGATCGCCGGCGCGCCCCCACGCGGCGGCGATCTGGCTGAGGCTGGACGTGTCCTGGAGAGGACGTGCGGACTTGGCAGGGATAAACTGCCAGTCACTTCCGTTCGGCTCGCCTCCGCACGCACCGCCGATGCGCGGCTCACCGCCCGGCCGCAGGCGTTGTAAACCGCTTCGCGGTGCCTCCGGCGGGGATATTTTGGCCAGAAGAAGCGAGGGTCGGCTCAATAGCCGCGCGCGCGGTCGACCTCGTGCAGCAGCGCTTCGCCCGATTGCAGGCGGCGCAGGTTCTCCACTACATCCCCCAGCGCATCGCCCAGGTGCCAGCCGGAGACATGCGGCGTGATGGTCACCGCCGGATGCGCCCAGAGCGGGTCGTCCGCGGGCAGCGGCTCCCGGCTCAGCACGTCCAGCACTGCCGCGCCGGGGCGGCCCGCGTCAAGCGCGCGCAGCAATGCCGCCTCGTCCATCAAATCGCCGCGCCCCGCGTTGATCAGCGTCGCACCCGGCTTCATCGCCGCCAGCAGTTCCGCGCCGAACATCCCCCGCGTTTCAGCCGTTGAGGGCAGGATCGCGCAGACATAATCGCAGCGTCCCAGCATCTCCGGCAGCGCCCTGGCCCCGTGGTGGCAGGTCACGCCTTCGATCTCCTTGGGCGAGCGGCTCCAGCCCTCGACCCGGAACCCCATGCCGCGCATCAGCCGCGCGCACAGGCCGCCGATATGGCCCAATCCCAGCACCCCCACCGAGGTTTCTGCCGCCCGCTTCGGCGCCACCGGGTCCCATTCGGTGCGCGCCTGCGCCGCCTCATGACGGGCCATGTTGCGCTGCGCCCGCAGGATGTAGGCGAGGCAATACTCCGCAATCTCCCGCGCCGGCTCCTCGGGCTTCAGCCGGGCGACGCGCACATGCGCGGGCAGGTCCGGATGCGCCACGATGGTCTCCACCCCGGCGCCCAGTTTCTGCACCAGCTTGAGGCCGGGCAACCGCGCGGGCAGGTCGTCCTTGAGCGAGGAGACCGCAAGCATGGTGATCTCTTCCAGGTTGCCGGGCGCGGAGGCAGGCCGGATATCCGCCCCCGGCGCCAGCTTGCGGAGCTCGGCTGCCAGTTCCTCCTCGCTGTACCAGCCCGCGTGCCCGATACTGATCAAGAGCGCCATTGCCGCCTCCCTCCCTTGTTCTGTCCCTTGGCCGCCGCCGGTTACGTTCCGTCACCCGGCTGGACAGCCGCGCTGCGACTAAGCCATGCTTTCAGCCAAAGCGCAAAGCGGTTGGGGAGGCAGCGGACATGGACATGAACTTCGGCATGCGGGAGGAGACCCGCGCCCTTTTGGACCGCGTTGCGGCGATGGTGCGCGACGAGATCATGCCGCTTGAGGCCGAATACCACGCCGAGATCGGCAAGGGCGACCGCTGGCAATACACCCCCCGGCAGGCGGAGATCCTAGAAGGCCTGAAGGCGCGCGCCAAGGAACAGGGCCTGTGGAACTTCTGGCTGACGGACAGCGCCCGCGGCCAGGGCCTCACCACAGTGGAGTATGCCTGCTTCGCCGAGGAGATGGGCAAGACGCCACTGGGGGCAGAGGTCTTCAACTGCTCGGCACCCGACACAGGCAACATGGAGGTTTTCGAGCGCTACGGCACCGATGCGATGAAACGCGAGTGGCTGGCACCGCTGCTGGAGGGGGAGATCCGCTCCGCCTACCTGATGACCGAACCGGATGCCGCCTCCTCGGACGCCACCAACGTGGCGATGTCCTGCGTGCGCGACGGCGATCATTACGTCTTGAACGGCGAGAAATGGTGGGCCTCCGGCGCGGGAGACCCCCGCTGCAAGGTTTATATCGTGATGGTCCGCACTGGCGGAGACGACCAGCCCAAGCACCAGCGCCATTCGATGATCGTGGTCCCCGCTGGCACGCCGGGGATCGAGGTGCTGCGTCCGATGCAGGTCTACGGTGACGACGACGCGCCGCACGGCCACATGCACGTGCGTTTCACCGATGTGCGGGTGCCGGCCGGATACCTGCTCCTGGGCGAGGGCCGCGGTTTCGAGATCGCCCAGGGCCGCCTCGGCCCCGGCCGCATCCACCACTGCATGCGCGCCATCGGCCAGGCGGAGGCGGCGCTGGTGCTGATGTGCAGGCGGTCCCTCGCGCGCGAGGCTTTCGGCAAGCCGCTCGCGGGGCTGGGCGCCAATTACGACATCATCGCCGAATGCCGGATGGAGATCGAGATGGCCCGGCTCCTGTGCCTCAAGGCCGCCTGGTACATGGATCAGGGCGACGCCCGCGCCGCCGCGCCGTGGATCAGCAAGATCAAGGTGGTGGCGCCGCAGGTGGCGCTCAAGGTGATCGACGAGGCGGTGCAGATGCACGGCGGCCAGGGCATCTCGCAGGACACGCCGCTGGCGCGCGCCTGGACCCACGTCCGCACCCTGCGCCTCGCCGACGGCCCCGACGCTGTGCACCGCCGCCAGGTCGCCAGGGCCGAGCTGCGCAAGCACACGCAGGAGAAGATCTAACAGGGCAGGGCGGCCGCGAACAGACAGCCGCCCGCCCGGCCGGGCAGCCGTTCAGGCGAAGGGATCTTCCGGATAGCCGACCCGGGCGAGGTACAGCCCATGCCCCGGGCAGACCGGTCCGCAGGCAGCGCGGTCGCGCGCCTCCAGCGCGGATCTCACGTCCTCAGGGCTCCACGCCCCGGCGCCGACCCGTTCCAGCGTGCCGACAAAGCTGCGCACCTGATTGTGCAGGAAGCTGCGGGCGCGCACGTGGAAATGGATCTCCGGACCCGACAGCCCCGCGGTCCGCTCCACCCGCAGCTCATCCAGCGTCTTCACAGCACTCGCCGCCTGGCAGATCGACGAGCGGAAGGTGGTGAAATCATGGTTGCCCAGCAGCATGTCAGCCCCTTCCTGCATGGCCGCGGCGTCCAGCTCATGGCCAAGCTGCCAGACCTGACCTGCGTCATGGGTGGCAGGCGCGCGGCGGATCAGGATGCGGAAGAGATACTGTCGCTCGACGGCCGAGAACCGCGCGTGCCAGTCATCCTCGACCCGCGCGCAGGCGACGATTGCCACCGGCGCCGGTTTCAGGTGATAGTTCAGCGCCTCCGACAGGCGGAACGGGTCCCACTCTTTGCGCAGGTCGCAATGCGCCACCTGACCCAGCGCATGCACGCCGGTATCGGTGCGCCCGGCGGCGGCAATGGTGTGCGCGCCGGGTTCGAGCCGCGCAAGCGCCGCCTCGATCGTCCCCTGCACTGAGGGCTGGTCCTTCTGCCTCTGCCAGCCGGCAAAAGGCTTCCCGTGATATTCGACTTTGAGAGCAAAACGCGGCATGGCGGGGCAAGTACCGCGCCGCTGCGGCCGGGGCAAGCCTCCCGGTGCGCCGCCAGCGCCCGGCGGGCGTGCCCCTGTGTGCCCCAGGCCGCGCTTCGCCGCATTTCCGCAATGGCAGCGGCGGCTTGGGTGGCATCCCGGCGCCCCTCTGCCTATCTTGACCCGAACAACAACGGGCAGAGCGGGGCCGGAGACGTGGTGATTACCTCCCTTGCAGACGGGGTGCTAAGCGGTGTGGAGAGCCTCTCCAGCAGCGTCTCCTCGGCGCTGTTCGACCGGCCCCTGCGGCTGGGCGTCACCGGGCTGGCGCGCTCGGGCAAGACCGTCTTCATCACGTCGCTCGTCGCCAATATGCTGGAGCGCGGCCGCATGCTGCAACTGGCCGCCGCACGGGAGGGGCGGATCGAGGCCGCCTTCCTGCAGCCCCAGCCCGACGACACCGTGCCCCGCTTCGACTATGAAAACCACCTCGCGGCGCTGACCGGGCCGTCGCCCCATTGGCCGGACAGCACCCGCGCGGTCTCCGAGCTGCGCCTCAGCTTGCGGGTGCGGCCCGCGGGGCTTCTGTCGGGCTTGCAGGGGCTGCGCACGCTGCACCTGGATATCGTCGACTACCCCGGCGAATGGCTCCTGGACCTCGCGCTGCTGGACAAGAGCTACGCCGGATGGTCCACCGAAGTGCTCACCCGCATCGAAGCCCGCCCCGAGGCCCAGGCCTTCCTGGCCGAGCAGCGCCAGACCGATCCCGCCGCCCCAAGGGACGAGCCGCGCGCGCAGGCCCTTGCGGCCGCCTTCACCAACTACCTCCACGCCGCCCGCGCCGCCGGTTTCTACGATTGCACCCCGGGCCGCTTCCTGCTGCCCGGTGATCTCGAAGGCTCGCCCGTGCTCACCTTCGCGCCGCTGCCGCCCATTGACGGCGCGGCGCGCAGCAGCCTCTGGCGCGAGATGGAGCGCCGCTTCGAAGCCTATAAGGCAAAGGTGGTGAAACCCTTCTTCCGCGACCATTTCGCCCGCATCGACCGCCAGGTGGTGCTGGTCGATTCGCTTTCTGCAATCCACTCCGGCCCGCAGGCGGTGGAGGATCTGCGCCACGCGATGGGCGACATTCTTTCGGCCTTCCGCCCCGGCCGCAACCGTTTTCTGACCCGGCTGATGGGCGGCAAGCGGGTGGAGAAAATCCTCTTTGCGGCCACAAAGGCCGACCACCTGCACCACGCCCAGCACCCGCAGATGACCGCCATCATCGAGGCGCTCACCCGGGAGGCCCGCGACCGCGCCCGCTTTGCCGGGGCTAAGACCGCGGCGCTGGCGATGGCGTCCCTGCGCACTACAACCGAGGAAATGCGCCCGCATCAGGGCGGCGAGCTGCCCTGTGTGCGCGGCACCCTTCTGGAGACCGGACGCCAGGCCGCCTTCTACCCCGGCGCGCTGCCGGAGGACCCGGCCCGGCTGCTCGCGCCCGCCCGCGAGGGTGCTGCGCGCTGGCTCGACGGCGAGTATCAGGCGATGGCCTTCGCACCGGCGCCTCTGACCCTGAAACCCGGCAGCGGCCCGCCGCACATCAGGCTCGACCGCGCCGCTGAATTCCTGTTCGGAGACGTGCTGTAATGCGCAAAATCACCGTCAAACCGGGCCCCGTGACCCTGCGCCGCGCCACCGCGCTCGATGCCGGCGCCACCGGAGAGATCCTGCACGCCTTCCAGGCCGAGACGCCTTGGATGCCCGATCTCTACTCCAGCGCCGAGACGATCTCCTTCTGCGGCGTGATGATCGACCGCGGCTGGGTCACCGTGGCCGCGCGCGGCCGCCGCGTGCTGGGCTTTTCTGCCCGCGACGGCGCGGAGCTCTGCGCGCTTTACGTGGCTGCAAGCGCCCGTGGCCTGGGCGTTGGCGCGGCGCTCCTGAGCGCCGCCAAATCCGCAACACCCCGGCTCAGGCTGCGCACCTTCGCCGCCAACTCCCGTGCCCGCGCCTTCTACCGCCGGCAGGGCTTCGTGCAGACCAGCCAGGGGGACGGCTCCGGCAATGCCGAGGCGCTGCCCGACATCGCCTATGAGTGGCGTGCGGCCCGCGGGATCCTGCGGGAGGCCGCGGCATGAGCAAGAAACCGGTCCTCTTCGACCTCGACGCCGAGGACGCCAGAAGTGCTCCCCCGGTGGCCGAGGCCGCGCCCGTGCCCGATCCCGAAGGCGCGCTCGCAGGCGAGGCGCTACCGCCCGCCATGGAGCAGGCCGCCCGGCTCGCCGCCCGCAGGCCCTCGCGGCTCAGCCGCTGGTTCTGGGGGCTGCTGGGGGCGCTGATCGCGGCGATGGTCTCGGTCGCGGCCTGGGACTTTGCAACCGGCCTTGTGGACCGCGTGCCGGTGCTGGGCTGGGCAGTCAGCGCGGCGCTGGGGCTGCTGCTGCTGCTTGGCCTTATGCTGGTTCTGCGCGAACTCGCGGCGCTGTCGCGCCTGAAGCGGGTGGATGCGCTGCGGCATCAGGCGGCGGAGGTCAGCGACCTTGCCTCCGCCCGCCGCTTCACCGCCGCGCTTGAGGCGCATTACGCAGGCCGCGCCGGCCTCTCCTGGCAGCGTGCCCGCCTGGACGAGCACAAGGCCGAGGTAATGGATGCCGACGCGCTGTTGCAGCTCGCCGAGGCCGAACTGCTGGCGCCGTTGGATACCGCCGCCCTGCGTGAGGTAGAAGCCGCGGCGCGGCAGGTGGCAGCGGTCACCGCGCTGGTGCCGATGGCGCTGGCCGATGTGCTGGCAGCGCTCGTGTCCTCCCTGCGGATGATCCGCCGGGTGGCGGCGATCTACGGCGGACGGCCCGGCTTCTTCAGTGCCTGGCGTCTCACCCGCGCGGTGCTCGCGCATCTGGCGGCCACCGGCGCGGTGGCGGCGGGCGACGACCTGCTGGAACCGGTGCTGGGCGGCTCCGTCGCCGCCAAGTTCTCCCGCCGCTTCGGGGAAGGGCTGGTAAACGGCGCGCTCTCGGCCCGGGTCGGCATCGCCGCGATGGAAGTCTGCCGCCCGATGCCGTTTTCCCGCGCCATGAGGCCCAGCACCCGCCGCGTGGTGCAGCGCGCGCTCACCGGCCTGTTTTCCAAAGACAAATAACCACACGCGCCCCAGGCTCGGGCGCAGCCCGAGCACGGCCCAAACCCGCAAGGGATCCCGGCGCAGCCGGGCACCCGCGGGCGCGGGAGGGCGCCGGTTGCGGCGGGATCAGAACAGCTTGGGCGGTGCGTCCTTGGGCTGGCGCATTGCCACGATGCCGGTGCGGAATCCCTCTCCGATCCGGTCCGCCAGCGCGCCCCATTGCAGCGCGGTATGCTCGGGCAGCTCGGCCCGCAGCACCTCGTGGAACAGGCCGAGCCAGAGCGGGAAATGTTCCGCCTGCACATCCGTCCGGGTCACATGCGCGCGCATCGGATTGCCGCTGTAGCTCTTCTCCCGCAGGATCGCATTGCGCCAGAAGCGGGCGATTTTCTCCTCATGCTCCGGCCAGTCCTCCACATGGGCGGCAAACACCGGCCCCAGCACCGGATGCGTGCGCACGCGGGCGTAGAATACAGCAACCACGCGGGAGATCTCTTCGCCCGTGATGTCGAACCGCGCCAGCGGGTTTTGCGTTTCGGTCTGGGCCATCACCTGCTCCGGTCTGCTGGGACAGGGTGACAAATAGGCGGAAGTGCAGCGAAGCGAAAGAGGCCGGGCGAGCTTATGCGGCGGGCGCCTTCTGCTGCTTTGCATCACTCAAAATTTATTAACTTATAGTGAAACTTTTGCGGAGCCCGACTCGTGACTAAGGGATCGAAAGCGGAAATCAGGAGAAATACCATGGTCCATTTGGCATCGAGTTTCGGCTCCTTTGACACATTCCTGCGCGGCGCCGACGCGTTCTGGTCGGTCGATCTGGCGGCGATGAACAATTCCGGCATAACCGGCTCGGCGGTGCTGGCGGTGAACACCGAAGATGACGGAACACGCTACCTCAATATCTCCATCGCTGCCGAAGGGCTGACGCCGGACGTGCGGCATGCCCAGCATGTGCATGGCACATTCGACGACGACGGGAACCCGTCGGACGCCCGCCTGCCGGATCTTGGCGATGATGCCGACGTGGACGGCTTTATCGAGGTGCTGGAAGGGCTGGGCGCCTATGGCGACATTCTGCTGCCGCTGGTCGGCAGGGATGGCGCCTTGCCGCTGACCGACAGCAACGGTAATTCTGACGTTCATTCAGAATTACCGGCTGGATGATGACAGCAATTTCTTCAGCCCCGTCTCAGGGACCGACTATACCGCCGAGGACCTGATGCCGCTGGAGTTCCGCGAGATTGTGCTGCACGGGCAGAATGTCGGCCCCGGCTTTGGCGCCGGTACGGATGGCGAGATTGACGGCAGCCAGGACGGTTTTGTCGGCCTCCTGCCTGTGGCCGCGGGTGAAATCGAGGCGACAAACCGCAGGCAGGCTCTGGATATCCTCTAAGACCAGATGGACATCGCCTCGGACACTTTCAGCTTCGGAAGACGCGACAATGAACTGAACGCTGGACTGGGCGACGACACCGTCTCGGGCGGCGGCGCCGACCGGCTGAATGGCGAGAGCGGTGACGATGATATTGCGGGCGGCCGCGGCAATGACGTGCTGCGCGGCGGCGACGGCAGCGATCTGGTGAAGGGCAACAGCGGGAATGACTGGCTGTCCGGCGGCAACGGCGATGACACCGTGAAGGGCGGCAAGGGCGACGACAGTGCCTTTGGGGATGACGGCAACGACGTGCTGCGGGGCAAGGCCGGCGATGATGCGTTGCTCGGCGGTGCCGGGCGCGATGACCTCAGGGGGAATGCCGGCAATGATTTCCTGACCGGCGGCAATGGCTGGGACATGCTGGATGGCGGCGCCGGCTGGGACGAGTTCGTCTACAACGACCTGCGCGAAGGCCGGGATACCGTCAGCGGCTTCGAAGACGGCATGGATCTGATCAATCTCAGCGGCCTTGGGCTCGGCTTCCAGGACATCACCGTGGCAGAAGCCCGCGGCGGCTCGGCCAGCCGGATCGAATTCGGGAGCACAAAAATCGTGCTGCTGGATGTCAGCACTGATCTGGTCGACTCCGGCGATTTCATTTTCTGAACGGACTAGCCGGGCAGCAAACAGGCCGCGGCCCTGCTTGTGCGGGGCCGCGGCAGTCTTGTTTCCAGGAAAGGCGTTCACGCAGGCGAACTGCGGCGCCGCGCCAAGCTGCGGCACATCTGCCGCTTTACCCTTGTGCGGGCACGGCCTATAAGGCGGTTCATGTTCTTGCTCTCGGCTATCATTATTCGAATTATATCCCCGGCGCTCTGAACTGTTGAGCCGCCGGGCAAAGGCGCTTGAGCCATCGCGCCGAACCGAATATCCAAATTTCCAGCCTTGATTATCCAAAGGACGCCCCCGATGTGCGCCGACACGCCCCAGACGCCTGATTACAAAGACACGCTAAACCTGCCCAAGACCGATTTCCCGATGCGCGCAGGCCTGCCCAAGCGCGAACCCGCCTGGCTGGAGCGCTGGGCCAAGATCGGCGTCTATGAGAAGCTGCGCGAGAAGGCCGCCGCCGGCAAGGGCACGGACGCGGAACGCACGCCCTTCACCCTGCATGACGGCCCGCCTTATGCCAACGGCCACCTGCACATCGGCCACGCGCTGAACAAGACCATCAAGGACATGATCGTGCGCAGCCACCAGATGATGGGCCACGATGCGCGCTATGTGCCCGGCTGGGACTGCCATGGCCTGCCGATCGAATGGAAGATCGAGGAGCAGTACCGCAAGAAGGGCAAGAACAAGGACGACGTGAACGTGGTCGACTTCCGCCGCGAATGCCGCAAGTTCGCCGAAGGCTGGATCGATATCCAGCGCGAAGAGTTCAAGCGGCTCGGCATCACCGGCAACTGGGCCGATCCCTACATCACCATGGACTATCATGCCGAAGCGGTGATCGCGGATGAGTTCATGAAGTTCCTGATGAACGGCACGCTCTACCAGGGCTCCAAGCCGGTGATGTGGTCGCCGGTCGAGAAGACCGCCCTTGCTGAGGCTGAGGTCGAGTATCACGACAAGGAAAGCTTCACCATCTGGGTGAAGTTCAAGGTGGCCGAGGCGGGCGGTTTTGTCGCCGCAGACGGCGAGGACGCCGATTATGCCGGCGCCGACTCGGCGATTGTGGCGCAGGATCTGGAAGGAGCCCATGTGGTGATCTGGACCACCACGCCCTGGACCATGCCCTCGAACAAAGCGGTGGTCTACGGCGAGGACATCTCCTACGGGCTTTATGAGGTGACGGGCACGCCCGACGAGTGCTGGGCCAAGGCAGGCGAGCGCTACCTGCTGGCCGACAACCTGGCCGCAGGCGTGTTCAAGCGCGCGCGGCTGAAGGGGGAGCATTACACCCGCCTGCGCGGCGTCTCCGCTGACGAGCTGTCGAGCCTGTCGCTCCTGCACCCGCTGGCCCATGCCGAAGGCTCCAACGGTGAGTGGGACGGCTTGCGCGATTTCCGCGCTGCGGACTTCGTCACCGATACCGAAGGCACCGGCTTTGTGCATTGCGCGCCCAGCCATGGCATGGAGGAATTCGAGCTCTACCGCGGCCTTGGCATGCTGGAGCAGGTGATCACCTACAATGTGATGAACGACGGCTCCTTCCGCAAGGATCTGCCGTTTTTTGGCGGCAAGTATATCCTCAACCGCAAGGGCGGCGAGGGCGATGCCAACACGGCGGTGATCGACAAGCTGGTTGAGGTTGGCGGGCTGCTCGCGCGTGGCAAGATCAAGCACAGCTACCCGCATTCCTGGCGTTCCAAGGCGCCGGTGATCTACCGCAACACGCCGCAGTGGTTTGCTTCCGTCGACCGCAAGCTGGACGATGGCATGGGCGAGATGGGCAGCAGCATCCGCGAACGCGCGCTGCGCTCGATCGACGAGCTGGTGAAGTGGTGGCCGCAGACCGGCCGCAATCGCCTGCATTCGATGATCGAAAGCCGCCCCGACTGGGTGCTGTCCCGTCAGCGCGCCTGGGGCGTGCCGCTGACCTGCTTCACCAAGAAGGGCGCGCTGCCGACCGACCAGGACTTCCTGCTGCGCAATGAAGACGTGAACAAGCGGATCGTCGCGGAATTCGAGGAGCACGGCGCCGACGTCTGGTACCAGGACGGCTTCAAGGCGCGGGTGCTCGATGGCATCGTGGATCCGGACGATTTCGACCAGGTCTTCGACGTGCTCGACGTGTGGTTCGATAGCGGCTCGACCCATGCCTTCGTGCTGCGCGACCGAGAGGACGGCACCGAGGACGGCATCGCGGACGTCTACATGGAGGGCACCGACCAGCACCGCGGCTGGTTCCACTCGTCGCTGCTTCAGGCCTGCGGCACCAAGGGGCGCGCGCCCTACCGCAACGTGGTGACCCACGGCTTCACGCTGGACGAGAAGGGCATGAAAATGTCCAAGTCGCTCGGCAACACCATCGTGCCGGAGGAAGTCGTCAAGCAATACGGCGCCGATATCCTGCGGCTCTGGGTGGCGCAGACAGATTACACCGCCGACCAGCGGATCGGGGCGGAGATCCTGAAGGGCACCGCCGACAGCTACCGGCGCCTGCGCAACACCATGCGCTTCCTGCTGGGCTCGCTCGGCGACTTTCGCGAGGAGCAGCGGGTGGCGCCCGCGGACATGCCCGAGCTGGAGCGCTGGGTGCTGCACCGCCTGGCCGAGCTGGACGCCAAGGTGTGCAAGGGCTACCGCGAGTTCGACTTCCAGGGCGTGTTCTCGGCGGTGTTCAACTTCGCCACGGTGGACCTGTCGTCCTTCTACTTCGACATCCGCAAGGATGCGCTCTACTGCGATGGCGAGACCCTGAACGCCCGCGCCGCGCGCACCGTGCTGGACATCCTGTTCCACCGGCTGACCACCTGGCTTGCGCCGGTCTTGGTCTTCACCATGGAGGAGGTCTGGCTGGAGCGCTACCCGGGCGAGGACAGCTCGGTGCACCTGCAGGACATCCCGGAAACCCCCTCCCAGTGGCTGAACGCCGATCTGGCCGCCAAGTGGTCGAAGATCCGCCAGGCCCGCCGCGTGGTCACCGCGGCGCTGGAGGTGCAGCGCAGCGGCAAGGTGATCGGCGCCTCGCTGGAGGCCGCTCCGGTGGTGCATGTGCGCGAGAAGGAGGTGCTGGCGGCGCTGAAGTCGGTGAATTTCTCCGACGTCTGCATCACCTCGGACATCGTGCTGACCAATGACCCGGCCCCGGCCGAAGCCTTCCGCATGCCCGAGGTCGATGGCGTCACCGTGGTGTTCGAGAAGGCCGAGGGGGACAAGTGCCAGCGCTGCTGGAAGATCCTGCCGGACGTGGGAGACCA
Source organism: Cribrihabitans pelagius (assembly GCF_048820915.1). Classification (NCBI taxonomy): domain Bacteria; kingdom Pseudomonadati; phylum Pseudomonadota; class Alphaproteobacteria; order Rhodobacterales; family Paracoccaceae; genus Cribrihabitans; species Cribrihabitans pelagius. Next base: position 124,044 of record NZ_JBMERR010000010.1, read on the forward strand.
CAAGCACCCGGGCGTCTGCGGCCGTTGCGACAGCGCACTGGGCTGAGATCCGCGCCTTTGAAAGACTGATACAACGCCCGGATGAACCGCCGGGCGTTGTTTTTTTTGCGCTGGCTCAACGCTCAGAGCCGGGAATTTTGCTTCATGTTCTGTTATCGGAACGGCAAAGCCCCTCAAGATATTGACGCCTTTGGCGGATTTGGTTAACAAGCTGTTAATTTTTGCAGATCTTTAGGTGTGTTTTTTTCAGCGGGACGATATTGCGGGGGGGAGAATTGATGGCGGTGCCACGGAAGGCGATACAATCCATACGGGAAAAGCCGTCGGCAGGCGGCAGGTCCGGGCTGCGGATCGAGGCGGTTTCGGCGCCCGGCAACATCAGGATCGGACTGGCGGCCTCCGCGCCGCAGGGAGAGCAAGCCGCAGCAGGGCAGGGCGCCAATGCAACGGAGCGCCCGTGCGATGCTGACGGTTCAGCCGCCCCGGGCCGCGCCCTTCAGAGACTGGTCCTTGCCGCCGCGGTCCTGATGTTCGCGGCGGGCGCGCTGGCGTATCTCGTGCCGCCCTCCGGAACCCCGGGTGCCCCGCAGGCGGCCGCCTCGGCGCCGGAACAGGCGGGCGATGCACTGGTCGCACGGATCACAGCAGGCACGCTGGCCGCGCTGCGCACGCCGCGATCGGCCGGGCCGCAGCCTGCCGCCGCCGCGCCGCCCGCGCCTTTGGAGAATGGCTCGCCGCTCTACCGCATGGTCGCTACCGCAGCGGCGCAGGGTCAGTCGCAGACCTATATCGACCGCATGGTGAACGCCGCCTATGCCGCGGACGAGGTCAGTGTGCCCGCGGTGCTGATCGGCGCCGATGGGCAGGTCGATACCGCGACGCTGCTGGCGCTGTTCACCAGCCGCTGAGCCCGCCGCCGCCCGGATGCGCCCCGCTACCGCCATCGGCGGGACGGGCCAAACCCATTGAATCCATGAAATTTTTTACGGGCGCAGGCCGCGGTCTCCGCTGCCAGCCGCCTCAGTTCCGGGGAGACCCCATGAAGAACCGCATTGCCGCCGCCGCCCTCAGCCTGTTCACGCTGGCGGCAGCCCCCGCCGCCGCTGACCGCTGCGGCGGCACCTATACCGTGCAGAAGGACGACAGCCTCTCGGTGATTGCCGACCGGCTCTACAAGGATGCCGGCATGTGGAGCGCCATCCACAACCGCAACATCGAGAAGATCGGCCCCAGGCCGGGCGCCATCCGGGTGGGCATGAAACTGTCGCTTGCCTGCCTGAACGGTTTGCCGCTGGGGATGGCGGACGGCAAGCAGACCGCGGCCACCCGGGCCAAGGCAGTGCCGGTCAAAGTGCAGCCCGGCCACGCAGCGGTGCGCGGCAGGATCAACCTGCTGACCGGCGACGACTACGCCCCCTTTACCTCCAAGGCCGCGCATAACGGCGGGCTGATCACCGATGTGGTGAATGCGGCGATGATCAAAGCGGCCCCGCAGGAGGGCTACGCGATCCACTGGGTGAACGACTGGGCCTCGCACTTCGACCCTCTGTTGGCGAACGCGCTGCTGGATGCGGGCTTCCCCTGGTACAGGCCCGATTGCGAAACCATGCCCGAGGCCTACCGCTGCCAGAACTTCCATTTCTCCGAGCCGATGTTCGAAACCCTGATGCTGCTGTTTGCCGCCAAGGACCGGCCCTTCGCCTTTGAGGAGGACGCCGACATGGAGGGCAAGGTGCTGTGCCGGCCCACCGGCTATCTGACCTTCGACCTCGAAGAGCGCGGGCGGCGCTGGATCACGGAGAACAAGATCACCCTGAAGCAGCCGCACAAGGTGAAGGAGTGTTTCGACATGGTCGCGCGCGGCGAGGCCGATGCGGTGGCGGTCAACGAATTCACCGGCCGCAGCGTGATGCAGGAACACGGGCTGGAAGCGCAATTCACCGTGCTGCCGCAGCCTCTGTCGGTGCTGGGGATCTATGCGGTGGTGCACAAGTCGCATCCGCGCGCGCAGGAGCTGCTGGCAATGTTCAACCGCGGCCTCCGTGCGATCCAGGCGGACGGCAGCTACCAGGCCATCATCGACGGCCACATGGCCCGGATCTGGGCCGGGTTCTGAGGAGACTGGCATGCTGAAACGGCTTTTCCTGATCCTGCGGCTCGCGGCGGGCCTGGCGCTGGCGCCCGCCTCGGCCTGGGCGCTCTGCGATGTGGGTTACGTGGCGCAGCCCGGCGACACGCTGTTCTCCATTGCCGAAGCGCATTACGGCGACCGCAGCCGCTGGACGATGATCTACTACCGCAACCAGCCCGGGCTTGCGGGCGCCACAGCCGAGCCCGGGCAGCAGTTGTTCATCCCCTGTCCGGAGCGTGCCAGCGCTCCGGATGCAACGCCCCTGCGGCAGGACAAGGCGGAGCTGACCCTGCTCACCGGCGGCAACTACGCGCCCTTCACCGGCCGCGCGCTGCCGGGGCAGGGGCTGGTGACCGAGCTGGTCAACGCGGCGCTGGAGCTTGCCCCCGCTCCGGTCAGCTATTCGATCAGCTGGGAGGATGACTGGTCGCGCCACCTGTTCCCTCTGCTCGATGACAAAACGTTCGACATGGGCTTCCCCTGGCTCAAGCCCGACTGCGCGGCTCAACCGGAGGATGCCCGCTGCGATGGCTTCCACTTCTCCGATCCGGTGATGAAGATGCCGGTGATGCTGTTCGTGCGCGCAGACAGCGGCTTTGTCTTCACCCGGGACAAGGACGCCGAAGGCAAGACCCTGTGCCGCCCGGCGGGCTACTACACCCACGATCTCGACCGCGAAGGCCGGCGCTGGCTTAGCGCGGGCAAGATTACCCTCGTGCAGCCGGAAACGCCCGCCGACTGCTTCCGCATGGTGGCGGCGGGGGAGGCAGATGCCGCGGCGGTGAACCTGTTTCTCGGCGCCAATACCATCGTGGAACAAGGGCTGCGCGGCGAGGTGCTGCCGCTGGAGCGGCCCCTGTCCGAAGAAGGGCTGCATGTGGTGATTTCCAAGCGCCACTGGCGCGGCACGGCGCATCTCTACCGGATCAACGCGGGCCTCAAGCGCCTGCGCGGCAGCGGCCGCTTCGAAGCGATCATGACCCGGCATCTGGAGCTGTTTTGGGCGCAGCTGCAATAGGCGCGGCCAGGCCTCAGCCCATGGCCCTGCGAGCCGCCTGGTAGGCGGCCTCCGCCGCCAGCGCGCTGGCCGGTTTCGGACCGGCCTGGGTGCCGGAAGCGAGGTCCATGAAGAACTGCGCCATGCCGCCGGGCGCGCCGGCGGCAGTGCTCTGCGGCCCCGGGGCGGCAGGCGCGCTGCCGCCCGCCTGCCGGCGCGGGGCGGCCGCGGGATCCGCGTTGAGCGCCGCTTTCCGCGCCAGCGCCCGGGCCAGCCCCTGGCTTTTGCCCTGCTGCAGCGGCGCCGCCACATCCGCCGCCTCCTGAAGCTGTTCCTGCCGCGCGGCTGTCTGCGCATATTCGAAACCGCCCGCCCCGATGACCGTCATTGCGTTGTCCTTTCGCGTCCCCTTTGGTCAAGGTTAGCGAAGTCTTGACGATGCGCCCCGCCCCCGCCCGAATAGCGGCACGGCCCAGGCGGTCATCCGCCTATGCTTTAGAAGAGGGTTCACCCGGCAGGGGGAGCCCCGGGCCTCAGCCGCCACTTTCTGACCGAAAAATACCCTGGGGTGAATGCGCCAAAGGCGCAGAGGGGCAACGCCCCTTGAAACTTCGCCGGCGGCATCCGCCGCGCAGCTCAGCGCCGAGGCGGCACGATCTGCTGCGCGATGCCGACAAACAGCAGGTAGATCGAGGTCAGCACCAGACCCCAATGCACCCAGCCCGGCACGGCAAAATCGACCCAGGCCGCCCAGCCCGCAAAGAAGGTCCAGGCCAGCGCCAGGGGCAGTGACAGCCGCCGCCAGCGCTTGGTGCGCACAGGGTGGATGAACTTCAAGGGCAGGAACATCGCGATAGCCAGCAGCGTGACCAGCGCCAGGCTGGTCCAATGGCTGGGCTGCAGGGCAAAGATCACCAGCACCAGCATGTTCCAGCAGCCGGGAAAGCCGGAGAAGGAGTTGTCCTTGGTCTTCATCCGCGTGTCGGCAAAATACATCGCGCTGCCAAAGGTGATCACGATAATCGCGGCCCACCCGCTCCAGCCCGCCATTAGCCCGGACTGGAACAGGGCAAAGGCGGGGATGAAGACATAGGTCAGATAGTCGATGATCAGGTCCAAGAGCACCCCGTCGAACTGCGGGGCGTAGCGTTTCACGTGGCAATGGCGCGCCAGCGGCCCGTCCACCCCGTCAACGGCAAAGGCCACCACCAGCCAGACGAACATCAGGCTCCACTTGGCTTCGGCGGCGGCCAGCATGGCCAGCATCGCAAAGACCGCGCCGGTGGCGGTCAGCAGATGAACGAGGAGGGCACGGATCTGAGGCGTCATCTGCCCGTGATGGCGAATTTCACCAAGGCCCGCAAGGGTTCAGTGCAACCGCAAGGCGGAATCTCCACAGCCCGGCATCAGCGCCTGCCCGAGGCGCCCGGAGGCGCTGGCGCTTGCTGCGCGCTCTGCCGCCAGTGGCAGCGGCGCGGGCAGGAGAGGGCCGGGCAGAATGGCGCCGGGCAGACGGCCGCGCTGGCGCTCCGGCAGCGGCGGCGGCGGCGGGGCAGCGGGGGCGCCGCTGGCATGAATGGCGGAGGAGGAGGAGGTGTAGAGCATGGCAAAATCCCTTCTGGATCGACTTCCGCCATAAAGCCCGGATCGCCTTAACAGGCTGTTGCCGCGGACCGGGCAATTGTGGCGGATTTTAGGTATTTGCCGAAAGGGGCCGGGCCGCTTTTCCCGGGGCATCGGCTCCGGCGCCGGCGCCGGGTTTTCCGCGCGGCGCAACAGAACGCTGCCGCCTCAGACCGCCCCGCCCGGCAGGCACCTGGTCCGCCGCGGCGCCGGGCGGGCGCGGCGGATCGTTCTTGGCAGCGTCGAGCCCCAGGAGCGGGCCGGACACCGGCGGGACGGCATCCGGATGGCAGACAGACGCCGCGCACCGCCGCGGCAGGCGGCGATGCGCGAACCCTCCGGGGGGGAGGTGTCCGAAGGCGGCGGCGCCTCCGGAGTGGGGGTCAGAAATCCTGCCAGACGTCGCGGGCGGCATTGCCCTTGGCTGCCGCAGCGGCGCTGGCGGCAGCAACGGCGCTGGCGCTGGCGGCCGGCCGGGCCGGAGCCGGGCGGGCCTCTACCTCCCAGTCGCCGCCGCCATGAGCGGTGGGCGCCGCCGCGCGCGGCGCAGGCGGCCGGTTCTGCGAAGGCGCTGCCGCAGCCTCCTCGCCGCCGACCCGGAAATGCGCCACCAGCTCGGCCAGCTTGCTGGCATCGCTGTTCAGCAAGTGGCCGGCCGCAGTCGACTGTTCCACCATGGCCGCGTTCTGCTGGGTCACTTGGTCCAGCTGGGACATGCCGGTGTTGATCTCTCCCAAACCGGTGGACTGCTCGGCAGCGCCTTCGGCGATGCCGGACACCAGCTGCGAGATATGGCTGACCTGGGCGACGATGCTTTGCAGCGCCTCGCCGGTCTTGCCGACAAGATCGACGCCGCGCTCCACCTGTTTCGAGCTGTCGCCGATCAGCGTCTTGATCTCCATTGCCGCATCGGACGATCGCTGCGCCAGCGCACGCACCTCGCTTGCGACGACGGCGAAGCCCTTGCCCGCCTCGCCCGCGCGCGCGGCCTCGACCCCTGCGTTCAGGGCAAGCAGGTTGGTCTGGAAGGCGATGTCGTCGATCACGCTGATGATCTGCGAGATATGTTTCGACGATTGCTCGATCTCCGTCATTGCCGCGACCGCATTCTGCACAATCTCGCCGCTGGTCTCCGCCTCGGCCTTGGCCTCCCCCATGGTCGCTTCAACCGAACGGGCCCCCTCGGCGGCGGACTTGACGCTGGCCGTCAGCTCGTCCAGCGCAGCGGCGGTTTCTTCCAGCGTCGCGGCCTGGCTTTCGGTGCGGTTCGACAGGTCGTCCGAGGCCTGGCTGATCTCGGCGGCGCCGTTGCGGATGCTGGCAGAGGCGCCGACCACTTCCTTCACGACACCGTTCAGAGTTTCCACCGTGAGGTTGAAGTCATGGCGCAGCTGCTCGTGATCCTGCGGGAACGGCGTGGTGATGGCTTTCGTGAGGTCGCCGCCTGCCAGCCGGACCAGCCCGGAGGAGAGGTTTTCCACCACCATCTGCTGCTCCCGCTGCTGATCGGCGCGCGCTTCCTCGGCCTCGCGGGCCTGGCGCAGATCGTCCTGCATGCTGACCAGCGTCTGGCCGATCTTGCCGATCTCGTCGCCGCGGGCCGCGTCGGGCACCGCGGTGTCGAGCGCGCCGGAGGAGACCGCCTCCATGTTCTTGCAGATCCGGTTCAGCGGACGGGTGACAGTGCGGGCAAAGAGCCAGCCGAAGAAGGAGACGATTAGGGCGCAGACGGCCGCGATGGCGATCATCGTGCGCTGTTGCTTGACCGCGGGCTCCATCACCTCGCTCATGTCCTGTTCGGCCACCACTGCCCAGTGCAGGTTGCGGAAGCGCACAGGGCCGGAGGCCGCGACCACCTGGCTGCCGCCGGCCCCGGGCACCTGCTGGTAGAGCTGGGTGTGGTCGGTATTGAAGGCGGAGCCGATCTGCGGCAGCCGGGGCAGTTCCTGCAGCACGGCGTGGCGGTCGTTGAAACGGGAGGCGGTGCGCGCTCGCATGTCGGGTCCGGCCAGGTAGACATCCAGCGTCCTGGTCCGCTCGCCGAGGTTGGTGATCAGGCGGGAGATCTGCTCGATCGGGATCTGCAGCGCCAGAACGCCGAGGTATTCGCCCTTGTCATTAGCGACCTGGATGGCGGTGAAGGCGGCCGGGGCGCCGTTGCTGGGGGCATAGGGTGACAGATCGGAGTAATATTCCACCCCCGGCTCGCCATTCGCGGCGGCCTGGAAGGCTTTCGCCAGGCCGGAGCCGCTGTAGGGGCCGGTGGTCAGGCTGGTGCCGAAGTCGGCTTCCTTGGACACCGAATAGATGACCTCCCCCGCTGGGTTGATCAGGAAGGCATCATAGAATCCCATCCGGTCCAGCACCGCGCGGAAGGCCCCGTGATAGCGGGCGTGATGCATATGGTAGGGGAGATCGCCCGCGCCGCGCGCCAAGAGGTGCTTTTCGCCCGGCAAGTTGGGGTTGTCGTCGATATAGGCCTTGCGCAGCACGTCACCTGCCTCGCCCTCGATCCCGTCCCAGGTCATCGCCATCCATTGCAGAGCGCTGGCAGTGGAAGGCATAGCGGCCACGGTGGCGATATCGGCGCCGACCCCTTCCAGATAGGTGTTGAGCGCCAGCTCGCGGTCGCGCACCAGGGAACTGAGGAACACCTCGGTATCGTGCAGGACGCTGCGGCGGAAATAGGCGGTGCTGATGGAGATCAGCACCACGGTCAGCAGCAGCGCCGAACCTATGATCAGGATCGGCAGCTTCTGGCCCAGTGTGAGGGAAGTATGAAGTTTCAATGGAACCTCCGGCAGGGAGGCACCCGGCCGGAGGATCGGAATCCTGGCGGATGCGGTGATGGTCGTGATAGCGGCCAATCAACTACAAAGGGATTTTCGGCCAGTTAACGCACCTAACTTTTTGCGATAGTTTGCGTGCGCCGGAAGTTACCGCGGCCAGCCGCGGCTGCAGGCGGGGCTGCGGGCGCCGGCGGCCTGAAAGCACGGCGCAGCAGAGCTTTTACGCTGCCCGCCGTTGCCGCAGCGGCGGCCTCGGATGTTAACGGGCGCGGCACCACATTTCAGAAAGCTGTATTTTCCGTCGCGGCAGCCTTTTGCCGGAGATGTCCCGGCCGCCGCGGGGCGAATCCCGCGCCGGGCGGGCACCGGCAGGCCCGCAGCGGTAAAAAACGCCCATCGCAGGGCTGCATATTTCGCCAATTTTACAATTGTTTAAGAGAAGTTAACGCGAGTCGGGCGGGAATATCCCCCGTTTTTGCCGATTTTTTGCGATACTGAGGCTTACAGAACCGGGGGGATTAAGGATTTGTTAATACTGCCACATTCCGTCCATCTTTTCGACGTGGCCCGGCCGGTTCGGGCCTCATTCCAGCCGCACCCCTGAACGACCTTGCCGGTGTGGGAAATTGGAGTGGACAATGAAACAACTGATTGCTGTGATCGCAGCGTGCCTGACCTTGGGCATGCCGGGCGGCGCGGCTGCGGGTGATACGCAGTCCGGCGCCAAGCAAATGCGCGGATGGGAGGCGGTGGGCCGCCTCAACATTTCCGGCCGTAACATGTGCACCGGGGCGCTGGTGGCGCCCAACCTGGTGCTGACCGCGGCGCACTGCCTGTTCGACCCGCAGACCGGCGCGCGGGTCAATCCGCAGACCATCCGGTTTGAGGCGGGCCTGCGCGGACGCCAGGCCAAGGCTGCGCGCCAGGTCGACAAAGCGGTGCTGCATCCGCAATACCGGCACGGGCGCCCCGGTCTGAACGAGACCGGCAGCGATCTGGCGGTGCTGCGGCTGGCGCGGCCGATCAGCCGCAACCAGATCCAGCCTTTCGCCACCGCGGGCGGCGCCGAGCGCGGCGATACCGTGGGGGTGATGTCTTACTCTTACACCCATGCCACGCGGCCGAACCTGCAATCCGCCTGCCAGGTGCTGGCGCGGCAGAGCCAGACGCTGGTGATGTCCTGCCGGGTCGATTTCGGCGCCTCGGGCTCGCCGGTGTTCGAGATGCGGCCGGGCCGCGCGCCGCGGCTGGTCTCAGTGATCTCGGCCAAGGCGGCGATGGGCAACCGGCGGGTGTCGATCGGCAGCGCGCTGGACGGATCGCTCCTGGCCCTTATGCGACGAGCCGGCTGACTAGCTGATCCTGCTTTAAAATCAAAGACTTTTGCCATCCTGCAGCCAGAAAGGCGCGGGATTTTGGCTTTTTAGGGGGGGGGGCAGTGAAGTTCCGGGAGGCACCTCAGGGCTCGCGCAGTGCCTCGCGCGACTTGTAAAGCGGCTTTAGCAGGTATTGCAGCACGGTCTTGCTGCCGGTCTGCAATTCGGCGGTGGCGCGCATGCCGGGGCGGATCTCGATCGCCTGCTGGCGTTCGGTGAAGCTCTCGGCATCGACATTCACGGTCACGCGGTAATAAGGCTCGCCGCGCGGATTGCGCTCGTCCTCGAAGGTGTCGGCGGAGACGAAATCCACCGTGCCGCGCAGCGCGCCGTAGATAGTGTAGTCATAGGCCGAGAGCTTGACGGTGGCATCCTGGCCCGGTTCGACGCTGGCGATGTTCTCGGGCTTGATGCGGGCCTCGACATGCAGTTCCTCACCGAGCGGGATGATCTCCAGGATTTCCTCGCCAGGGCGGATCACGCCGCCGATGGTGGTGACGGCGAGCCGGTTCACGGTGCCGGTCATCGGCGCGGTAATCACGGTGCGGGCCAGCTGGTCCTGGGCGAGGCGCTGCTCCTGGCGGAGCGTGGTCAGCTCGCGCAGGGTGCGGGCGTAGTCCTCGGCCTGCTCCAATTCGGCCTGGGTGCCGATCTCGTTGTACTTGGCGCGGGCATCCGTGGCGGCGTTGCGGGCGCGGTTCACTTCGATCTTGGCGACGATCTTGTCGCGGTGCAGCTGCTCCATGTTGGCCAGCTCCGCGTCCATCTGCTCCATGATCTGGCGGGCGCTGGCGCTGCGGCTGGTGAGATCGGCCTGACGGGCCTGAAGCAATGCGCGTTCCGAGGCGAGGAGGCCGGGGGAGCGCTGCGCCAGTGCCTCGGGCACGGTGAAATCGGCGGCCCCCTGCATCTGCGCCTCGAGCCGGTGGCGGCGGATTTCCAGCGCGTCGATCTGGTTCTGCAGCTCATCCGCGGCGGTGCGGAACTTGGTATCCTGCAGCCGCGCCAGCATCTGCCCCTTGGACACGGTGTCGCCCTGGCGGACGTGGAGCTCGGCCAGGATGCCGCCTTCGAGGTTCTGCACGATCTGCGCGCGGGAGGAGGAGACCACCTGGCCCTCGCCGCGCACGATCTCGTCGACCGGGGCGAAACCCGCCCAGACCAGGAAGACCACCACCGCGCCGGCCGCGAGGTAGATGATCCGGCTGGCGCCGCGGGGGGCGTCCTGCTGGCCGTAGGGGTCGTTCAGGGCAAGGCTCATTGGCCGTCTCCTGCGGCTGCGAGATGGGCGAGCACCTGGTCGCGCGGGCCGTCCACCACCATACGGCCGGCCTGCAGGATCAGGGTCCGGTTGGTGAGCGACAGGATCGGCATGCGGTGGGTGGCGATCACCGCGGTGCGGCCCTGCAGCCAGTGCTCCAGGCGGCTGACAAGCGTGCGCTCCAGCGTCTGGTCGAGCGCCGCGGTGGGTTCGTCCAGCAGGACAACGGCCGGGTCTTGCAACCACAGCCGGGCCCAGCCGATGGACTGGCGCTGCCCGATCGACAGGCCGCCGCCGCCGTCGCCGATGGCGAGGTCCAGTCCCTTGTGGTGCCCGCGCACGAAGCTTCCGAGCCCTGCGAAATCAAGCGCTTGCATCAGCCGCTCGTCATCGCGTTCGAGCTGGTTGAGGTTCAGGTTGTCGCGCAGGGAGCCCGCAAACAGGCGCACGTCCTGGCTCAGGTAGCCGATGCCTGCGCGCAGGTCGCGCGGGTCGATCTGGCTCATGTCGGTGCCGTCGAGCATGACGCGGCCGCGGTCGGGCGCGTAGAGGCCGGAGAGCAGTTTCAACAGCGTCGACTTGCCGGAGCCATTGACCCCCAGCACCGCGACCCGCTGGCCCGGGATGATCGCCACTGCGGGCACGTCGAGGGTGGGGGCGGCATCGGCGTCGTAGCGGTAGAGGATCTCGCGCAGCTCAAAGCGGCCCCTGAGCTGCGGGCGGCGCAGGTAGCTGCGGCTGGCGTCCTTTTCCTGCGGCGCCTCGGCGATGGCGTCGAGCCCTTCGAGCGCCGCCTTCACGTTGCTCCAGCGCGCCAGCGTCGCGGCAAACTGGGTGAGCGGCGCCAGCGTGCGGCTGGTGAGGATGCCGGTGGCGATGATGGTGCCGACGGTGAACTCGCCCGCAAACACCAGGAGCGTGCCAAGCACCACCGCGGTGATATAGGTCGCCTGCTGGACGCCTTGCGACCAGTAGGTGAGGGCACTGGACAGCTTGCGCTGCTCGGTCGCGGAATGCGAGGACAGCAGGTTCAGCTCGTCCCAGAGCCTGAGCACCCGCTCTTCGCCGCGCTGGGTCTTCACGGTGTCCAGCTCGGTCACCACCTCGTGCAGCAGTCGGCCCGCCTTGGCGTTGGCGCCCTGGGTTTGGCGGGTAAGGGCGATCATCCGCTTTTGCATGAAATAAGCCGGCAGCAGCATCAGGATGCCGCCCGCGATGATCACCCAGACCACCGGGCCCGCGATGGAGGCGACCAGAAGCAGGAAGACCACGATAAAAGGGATGTCGGCGAGGGTGGCAATGGTGGTGGAGGTGAAGAACTCCCGCACCGAGCCGAAATCGCGCATCGCCGCAAACAGCCCCGAAGGCGGCAGCGGCTTCTTGTCCGAGCGCATGCCGATCAGGCGGCGCATCAGGTTGTGCTGCACCGAAAGCTCGATCCGGCGGCCGGCGGAGTCGGTCAGCCGGGCGCGGGCGAGTTTCAGCAGTGCTTCCAGTGCGATGGCGAGGAAGGCGCCCGCCGCCAGCACCCAGAGCGTCGCATGGGACTGATGCGGCACCACCCGGTCGTAGACCTGAAGCGAGAACAGCGCCACCGACACCGCGAGCACGTTGGCGACCAGAGAGCCCAGCATGATCTCGCCCACCTGGCGGCGGTACTTGGGGAACTCGCTCCAGAACCAGTGGCCCGCGTTCAGCTGCGGCGTGTGCCGCGCAGCCATCTGCGCCAGCGAGGGGCGGGCCGACAGCACAGTGCCGGTGAAGAAGGGGTTGAACTCGCCCGCGGGCACCTCGCTGCGGTTGTCCAAGCCGGCCGTGTCATAAATGGTGAGCGTGTCGCCCTCCTGGCCCAGCACCAGCACGCATTGGCCGCCCGACATGACCGCCAGCGCGGGCCACAGCGCGGGGGCAAGCGCCTGCTTTTCCAGGATCTTCGGCTGCAGCCCGGTGGTGGCGAGCGCCTTGGCGAGAGTCTCAAGGGTGATCTCGCCCGTGGTCTCGGTCCAGATGTAGCTCACGATGTCGCCCACCGGAACCTCGGCGCCCTTGAGCGCGGCCAGCGTCGCCAGCAGGCTTGCGCGGTGCTGGATGCGGGCGGCGGCGCCTTCGATCAGCGTGCCGACTTCCGGGGCGGAGGCGGTAGCTGGGCTGGGGGAGGGCGCTGCAGGGCCGCTTTGGCGCGGCGGCGGCGCCTTGGCCGAGCCGGGCGCGGGCGGCACAGGACGCAAGACGGGCCCCGCGCCCGCGGCGGGGCGGGCGGAGTTGGCCGGGCGCGGCGGTGGGGTGCGGGTGAACTTCGTCAAATCCGGTCCCCATCGGCGAGGAGGCCCATTTCGCGGGCCAGTTCAAGCTGGGTCAGCACCACTTCGTATTTCGCGTCGATCAGCGCCTGCTCGCGGCGGACCAGCTCCTCGTAGACCTGGATCACCTCCATCACCGGGCGCTGGCCGGCCTCGAACTGGGCCTTGAACAGGCGGTAGGTCTCGCGGCTGCGCGCAACCAGCGCGGCGGTCTCGCTTTCCTGGCGGCGAAAGGAGGCGAGCCGTTGGGTGAGCCGGGCGCGGCTGCGGCGGGCGTCCTCGCGGGCCTCGCCCACCTGGCGGCGGGCGGCTTCCTTGGCGGCTTCCTGGGCTTTCAAGGCGGCGGGCGTGCCAAGGCCAAGCGGCTGCGCCATGCCGAGCGTGAGCCCTGCGCCGGAGCCGTCGGTGGTCACGTTGCCCGCGGCGGAGATCTGCGGCAGCAGGCCCGCGCGCGCCATCTTCGCCCCGGCAATGGCGCGGCTGGCCTCGGCCCCGGCTTTCAGTTCGGAGAGGAATTCGCCTTCGGGCGGCAGCGGCGCGATCTGCAGCGCGGCGGGGCGGACGGGGAATTGGCGGCCGGTCATCGCGTGCAACTCGGCCCTTGCCGCGGTGGCGGCGTCGCGGGCGGTATTGGCGGCGGTGCGCAAGCCGCTGATCTTGCTGTCGGTCACATTGAGGTCGGAGCGGTCCGAGAGGCCGCCGTCGACGCGGCCCTGGACGATGCGGCGGAAGGCCTGCATCCGCGTGAGCGCGCGTTCGCCGTAGGCCGCCTTCTCCTCGCCGCGCAGCGCCGCCACATAGAGCCCGGCGGCGGTCTCGACCCTTGTGTTGATATCGGCGGAAAAGGTGACGGCGGCAACTTCCACATCGGCGGCGGCAAAGGCGCGTTCCGCCTTGCGGCGGCCGTTGTCGAACAGCACCTGCTCGATCAGCAGACCCGCCACCAGATCCCCCAGATCGGTGAGGCTGACCGAAGGCCCCAGCGTCGGCAGCCAGTTCTTGGAGGCCGCCACGGCGCGCAGCTTGGCGCTGGTCAGCTCGGCCTCGGCGGCGCGGGCGGAGGCGGCGATGGCGGCCTCGCTCACCTCGGCCAGAGGGGTTCCGGGCTGCAAGAGGGCGCGGCGGGTGCTTAAGGACCGGATCACCTCGGAGGGGTTCTCCGTGCCTTCCTGGGCGAAGTTCCGGCCGGGCGCGGTGGCGTCCGCAGCGCTGCCGCCGCCAAAAGGCTGCGCGCAGCCCGCGAGGCTGCACAGCAGTGCGATGGCGCAGAGGGAGCGTCGCGGTAACATCCGGCCCGGGGCCCTTTTCAGACTTGGCGTTGGTAGGGGGCGGGCCCGGCGGCCGCCTGTTGCGCCAACCGCCGGGTCCGGGTGGGTCAGATCACGACGTTCACGTCCTCGTCCACCACCAGCGTGGTGCCGCCGGTGCCGACGGTATAGACGTTGTAGGTCTCGCCGTCCTCGGTGCGGTTGCCTGCGGCAGTGGCACCGGCCACGGTCAGCGTGTCGTCGGCGCTGCCATGCACCGTGAGCGTGTTTGAGTTGCCGGAGAGCGCGTTGATGCTGGCTTCGCTCAGCGTCAGGTTCACGTCGGAGGCATAGTCGAGGTTCAGCTCGTCGATGTTGAACTGCGGCAGCCCTGCGTGATCGAGCGTGCCAGCGTTGCTGGCGTTGTCGTCCAGCACCACCAGCGAGCTGGAGCTGTTGCCCGCGGCGTCCTGGCGGCTGACCACCAGATGGGTGCCATCGGGAACCGCTGCGTCAAAGGTGAACTCGGTGCCGAAGACCGGATCGGCGTCCACGGTTGCCGAGGGCGCGGAGACGGCGCCGCCGTCCTCCAGCGCGCTGACCGAATAGTTGTCGGTGGCGCCTTCGGTGGCGATGCGCCGCACGTCCGCGCCCGAGAAGGTAACCGAGTCAACAGACGGGGTGTCGTATTCGGTGTCGACGCTGAAGGCCTCTGTTAGGGTGCGGCTGTTGCCGGCCGCGTCGGTCGCAGTGATGGTGGCGGAGGTGCTGTAGGTGCCTTCGGGAAGGTGGGCGGCCGCGAATGCGGCGCTCCAGTTCCCGCCGGCATCCATGATGGCGTCGCGAGTCACGCCGCCAATCGTCACCTCCACCGCCGAGCCCGCTTCCACGGTGCCGGTGAGGGTGAGCCCCGCGGCGTGTTCGGCGCGGTTCAGCACGTCGTCGGCGGTCTGATCCGGCTCGACGGTGAGCGGCGTCACTTCGGTGTCGACCGCCAGGGTCTCGATGATCTGCTCGCTGTTGCCGGCCGCATCGGTGGCGGTGATCACCACGCCCGCATTGTAGGTGCCCGCGGGGATGTCGCTGTCGGTAAAGCTGGCCGACCAGTTGCCGGCGGCATCGACACTTGCCGTGCGCGCAACGCCGCCCAGCTCCACCACAACCGAGGCGCCGGGGTCGACGGTGCCGGTGAGGGTGATGCCGGCCGCGTCTTCGGCCGCGTTCACCGTGCCGTCGCCGCCGGCCTGGCCTGCGTCATAGGAGGCGTTGAGCTCCGTATCGACGCTGAAGCTTTCGGTCAGGGTGCGGCTGTTGCCGGCCGCGTCGGTGGCGGTGATGGCGGCGGAGGTGCTGTAGGTGCCGCCGGGGATATCGGCGGCGTCAAATGCGGCGCTCCAGTTGCCATCGGCATCCACTGTAGCCTCGCGGGTCACACCCTCGATGGTGACGGCCACCGCCGAACCCGGCTCCACGGTGCCGGTGAGAGTGAGCCCCGCCGCGTGTTCGGCGCGGTTCAGCACGTCGTCGGCGGTCTGGTCCGCGTCCACGGTGAGCGGCGCCACTTCGGTGTCGATGGCGAGGGTTTCGGTGATGGTTTCGCTGTTGCCGGCCGCGTCGGTAACGGTGACCACCACCTCCGCGTCATAGCTGCCCGCGGGGATGTCACCGTCGGAGAAGCTCGCCGACCAGTTGCCATCGGCGCCGACAGTCGCGGTGCGGGTGACGCCGCCCAGCTCCACCACGACCGTGGCGTCCGGGTCGGCGGTGCCGGTAAGGGTAACGCCGGCCGCATCCTCGGCCGCGTTGACGGTGTCGTCGCCGCCGGCCTGGCCTTCGCCATAGGACGCGGTGAGCGTCGTGTCGACGCGCAGCGTGTCGGTGATGGTCTCGCTGTTGCCGGCCGCGTCGGTGGCGGTGATGGTGACGGGCGCATCGTATTCGCCGAACGCGATCTCGGAGGCGGCAAAGGCAGCGCTCCAGTTGCCCGCGTCATCGGCGGTGACGCTGCGGGTCAGCCCCTGGAACTCCACGGTGATGCTGGCGCCGGCCTCGCTGGTGCCGGTCAGCGTCACCCCGTCGGAAGCTTCGTCCGCGTTGATGATGTCGTCGCCCTCCACCGTGCCGCGGGCCACCGGCGGCGCCACGGTATCGACGCGCAGCACATCCGCGGTGGTGGCGCTGTTGCCGAAGCTGTCGGTGGTGGTGATGGAGATCGCGGTGTCGTATTCGCCGGCGGGGATCTCATCCGCGGTGAAGGTGAGCGACCAGGTGCCGTCTTCGGCCACGGTGGTGCTGCGGGCGGCGCCCTCGATCTCCAGGGTGACGGCGGCGCCGGCCTCGCCGGTGCCGGTGATCACGGTGCCTCCGGCCTGTTCCTCGGCGTTCACGATGTCGCCGGTGGAGACCGCGCCGCTGGTAATCTCGGCCTCGGGCGGGGTGGTGTCGATCACCACCGCGGGGCCGTCGAGCGTGTATTCGGTGCCATCCGGCGCGGTTACCTGAACTTCGGTGTCGTAGCTGCCGTCTTCGGGCAGTTCGTCCACCGGGAAGCTGACGCTCCAGATGCCGTCGTCGTCCACGGTCGTGGTCGCAGTGGCGGTGCCGAGCGTCACGGTCACTTCGGAACCTGCCTCGCCGGTGCCGGTGATCTCGACCGGATCTGTGCTGGAGCCGGAGACCGGGTAGGAGGCGTCGGGGTCGTCGACAGTTGGCACGATCGGCGGCGGGGTGGAGTTGCCGTCGCCGCCGCCGCCGCCTCCGCCGCCTGCAACCAGCGCCGCCGCGCCGACGCCTGCCGCAGCACCGGCTGTGCCCAGCCCGCCGAAGCCCGCTGCCGCCAGCGGCGCGACCACCGGCTCGATGCGGTCGACGTCGAGGAACATCATGTCGTCGTAGCTGCTCCACTTGCCGGAGAGGTCGAGCGGCTCGTAGCCGGCAAAGAGCATGCCGCTGGATTTGTCCTCCAGCACCACCTCGACCATCGTGTTGTCGGCGCTGAGGAACAGGTTCTTGCCGCCGCCCGCGCCGCCGCTGAAGTAATTCTCCAGGACCAGCGTCTGGCCGTTGGCAAGGGTGATGTGCAGGTCGCCGCCGTGGCGCGCGTAGCTTTCGACATCGGCCGCCACGAGGTTGAGCGAGATGTCCTTGAAGGGCGCCGCGTTAAGGCGGGCCGGAGTGCCTTCGGAGAAATTGCCGTGCCGGGTGGTGCCCGCAGGGTCGCGGGTAATGTATGCTACCGTTGTCATGTAATACCGCTCGTCTGTTCCCTTTGCCGCCGGGGCGCTGGCGGACAAAGCGGGGTTGCAATGCCTGAAGTTGTGCCCTGATGCCGTCTTTGCGGCCGTTTTCCGGCCATACTGCGACAATTTTATAAATCTTGTCTATAGTTTGGTGGCCGCTTGCGGGGCGGAAAGCAAGCCACCCGTGGCGCGGCTGCCGCAGAAATCCAATGCTTTCGCGGCAACTGTGGCCGATTTGCCCGCGGTATGGGCCGGCCGGGCCGGGCATTCCGGGCAGCTGGGGCGAGTGCTGCGGGCGCGGCGCACTCCTGGGTGGAAATCGCCGCCGCCGGGTCCGGATTGCCGCGTTGCAGAAGCTGCGATGCAGCTTCCCGCTCGCCGCGAAGTGAGAAAAATTTCCCGCAATACTCTCTGGCAATTAATTAAAAATACACCACTTTCAGATAGTAAGAAGTTCGTAAATGGTGTAAGCTCGAACGTGAAGGATTGACGCTGAATGCCTGGACTCCGGGCGCGGGCCGCCGCCAAGAGCAGCCAGCCGGTAGCGTGACGCCAGCATAGGCGCCGAGCAGAAATCAGAACTCAAACACCAACGCGGACACTTTCGGCCCACGCGAGAGCCACTCTCTGTCCGTGTGCGAAGAACACGCCAGGAGGAACGGCGCGAAGCAAACCCAGGAGGCTTGATCCACGATGAAAGACATTGCCGAACTTTTTGCAGAGCAGTACGGCCAAACGCGCGAGCAGGAAATGCCGCTGCAGGAGTATCTCAACGCTTGCCGCGACGATCCCAGCCTCTATGCGAATGTGGCCGAGAGGATGTTGAATGCCATCGGCGAACGCGAGCTGGTCGACACTTCCAAGAACTCCCGGCTGGGCCCGATCTTTCAGAACCGGACCATCAAGCGCTACCGCGCTTTCCACGACTTTTACGGCATGGAAGACACGATCGAGCGCATCGTGGGCTTTTTCCGCCACGCCGCGCAAGGCCTGGAGGAGCGCAAGCAGATCCTCTACCTGCTGGGCCCGGTGGGCGGCGGCAAGTCCTCCCTTGCCGAGCGGCTGAAGCGGCTGATGGAAGACCAGCCGATCTACGTGCTGAAGGCGGGCGACCAGATCTCGCCGATCTTCGAAAGCCCCCTGGGCCTGTTCGACCCGGTCCGCATGGGCAAGATCCTGGCCGATGAATACGGCATCGCGCAGCACCGGCTGCCGGGGCTGATGTCGCCCTGGGCGGTGCAGCGGCTGGATGAATTCGACGGCGACATCAACAAGTTCTCGGTGGTGAAGATCCACCCCTCGCGGCTGCGCCGGATCTGCGTCGCAAAGGTGGAGCCGGGTGACGAGAACAACCAGGACATCTCCACCCTGGTCGGCAAGGTCGATATCCGCCAGCTTGAACACTACAGCCAGGACAATCCCGACGCCTACAGCTTCTCCGGCGGGCTGAACCGCGCAACCCAGGGCATCCTGGAGTTTGTCGAGATGTTCAAAGCGCCCATCAAGATGCTGCACCCGCTGCTCACCGCGACCCAGGAAGGCAACTACATGGGCACCGAAAGCTTCGGCGCCATCCCCTTCAGCGGGCTGATCCTCGCGCATTCCAACGAAAGCGAATGGCAGCAGTTCAAGAACAACAAGAACAACGAGGCCTTCATCGACCGGGTGTCGATCGTCAAGGTGCCTTACTGCCTGCGGGTGACCGAGGAATCGCAGATCTACGAGAAGCTGATCGAGAACAGCGAGCTGCGCGAGGCGCCCTGCGCGCCGGAGACGCTGAAGATCCTCAGCCGCTTCTCGGTGCTGACGCGCCTGAAGCCGCATGAGAACTCCAACCTCTACTCGAAGATGCGGGTCTATGACGGCGAAAGCCTGAAGGACACCGACCCCAAGGCGAAGACGGTGCAGGAATACCAGGACCGGGCCGGCGTCGACGAGGGCATGAACGGCATCTCCACCCGCTTTGCCTTCAAGGTGCTCTCCGGCGTGTTCAACTTCGACACCGAGGAGGTTGCCGCGGATCCGGTGCATCTGATGTATGTGCTCGAGCAGATGATCAAGCGCGAGCAGTTCCCGCAGGAGACCGAACAGAAGTACCTGGAGTTCATCAAGACCGAACTGGCGCCGCGCTACGAGGAGTTCATCGGCAACGAGATCCAGAAGGCGTACCTCGAAAGCTATACCGAATACGGCCAGAACGTCTTCGACCGTTACATCGCCTATGCCGATGCCTGGATCGAGGAGCAGGACTACAAGGATCCCGACACCGGCCAGCTATACAACCGTGAGGTGCTGGATTCGGAGCTCAGCAAGATCGAGAAGCCGGTCGGCATCGCCAACCCCAAGGATTTCCGCAACGAGGTCGTGAAATTTGCCCTGCGCCATCGTGCCAACACCGGCAAGAACCCGGCCTGGAATTCCTACGAGAAGCTGCGCGACGTGATCGAGAAGCACATGTTCTCCCAGGTCGAGGAACTGCTGCCGGTGATCTCCTTCGGGTCGAAAAAGGACAGCAAGACCGAAGGCAAGCACCAGGAGTTCGTCGAGCGGATGCGCGGCCACGGTTACACTGACCGCCAGGTCCGGCGCCTGGTCGAATGGTACATGCGCGTCAACAAGGCGGGCTAACAGAGGAGCGCACCACCAGATGCATCATTTCATCGACAGGCGCTCCAACCCCAAGGGCAAGAGCCTCGGGAACCGCCAGCGATTCCTGCGGCGGGCCCGGGAGAATATCAAGGAGCGTGTAGATCAGTCGGTCCGCGGCAAGTCGATCCAGAGCGGCAGCGGCGTGCCCGACGAAGGCGAGAAGGTCACCATCCCGTCCCGGGGGCTGAAGGAGCCGCGCTTCTTCCATTCCGGCAAGGGCGGGGTGCGGCGGCATGTGCTGCCGGGCAACAAGGATTTTGTGGTCGGCGACACCATCAAGCGGCCCCAGGGCGGCGCGGGTGAGGGCGGCCGCAAGGCGTCCGAGGATGGTGAGGGCGATGACGAATTTTCCTTCACCCTGACCCAGGACGAATATCTGGAGATTCTGTTCGACGGGCTGGAACTGCCCGATCTGGTGGAAAAGGCCACGGTGGAGACCGAAACCATCGGCATCCGCCGCGCCGGGCTCACCACCGCGGGCACGCCCAACAACCTCAACCTCGTGCGCACCATGCGCAACTCGCTTGGCCGCCGCATCGCCCTGCAGCGGCCCACCACCCAGGCGCAGCGCGATCTGGAGGCGGAGGTGGCCGAACTGGAAGCCCGCGATCCCCGCAGCGCGGAGGAGGAGGATCTGCTCATCGCGCTGCAGGCCCGGCTCGACGGCATCCGGCGCAAGCGCCGGGTGGTGGGTTATATCGACCCGCTCGACCTGCGTTATGACACCTTCGTGCCGGAGAAAATCCGCAATTCCCGCGCCGTGGTGTTCTGCCTGATGGATGTGTCGGGCTCGATGCAGGAGCGCGAGAAGGACCTGGCCAAGCGCTTCTTCCTCCTGCTGCACCTGTTCCTGACCCGCTGCTACGAGCACACCGAACTGGTCTTTGTGCGCCACACCCACCATGCCCAGGAGGTGGACGAGGAGACATTCTTCTATGCCCGCGAGACCGGCGGCACCATCGTCTCCACCGCGCTGGAGAAGATGAAGGAGATCGTCGCCGACCGCTACCCGCCGGACGAGTGGAACATCTACGGCGCGCAGGCCTCGGACGGGGAGAATTTCGGCAACGATTCGGCGCGCTGCAAGGCGCTCCTGCTTAACGATCTGCTGCCGGTCTGCCAGTTCTACGCCTATGTGGAGATCGTCGACGAGGCGGCGGAGATGCTGCTCAACAACCCCGAAGCCGGGGAGGACCTGTGGCAGAACTACCGGGACGTGAAGGCGCAGGCGGCGCATTTCGAGATGCAGCGGGTTTCCCAGCCCGGCCATATCTATCCGATTTTCCGGGAGTTCTTTCTCCCCAAGGTGAAAGGGGCGCAGCATGCGGGCAGCTGAACCGGCGCGCAAGCCGCTGTTCGACGGGCCGGAATGGACCTTCGAGCTGATGGAGAAGGCGCGCGACGCGATCGAGCAGATCGCGCTCGAAGACCTCGGGCTCGAAGTTTACCCCAACCAGATCGAGATCATCTCGGCCGAGCAGATGCTGGATGCCTATTCCTGCGTCGGCCTGCCCTTGATGTATCAGCATTGGTCCTTCGGTAAGCATTTTGCCCGCGACGAGGCGCTCTACCGCACCGGCCGCCAGGGGCTGGCCTATGAGATCGTGATCAACTCCAACCCCTGCATCAGCTACAACATGGAAGAAAACACCATGGCGATGCAGACGCTGGTGATGGCGCATGCCGCCTTTGGCCACAACCACTTCTTCAAGAACAACTACCTGTTCCAGCAGTGGACCGATGCTTCGGGCATTCATGACTACCTGCATTTTGCCAAGAACTATATCGCCGCCTGCGAGGAGCGCTACGGACTTTCCGCGGTGGAGGAGGTGCTGGACGCGGCCCATGCGCTGCAGTCCCAGGGCGTGTTCCGCTACGGCCGCCCGCCCAAACCCACGGCCAAGGAGCTCGCCGCGATGCAGCGGGTGCGCGAAGGCTATGAAAGCGGCCAGAGCGTGCTCGACATCTGGACCGACAGCACGATGGGCCGCGACAAGCTGGAGGAGATCAAGGACGAGCCCTACAGCGCCCGTCGCAAGGCGATGAACCTGCCGCAGGAGAACCTGCTCTACTTCCTGGAAAAGCACAGCCCGGTGCTGGAAGCCTGGCAGCGCGAGATCCTGCGCATCGTGCGGATGCTGGCGCAGTATCTGTACCCGCAAAAACAGACCAAGGTGATGAACGAGGGCTGCGCGACCTTCGTGCATTACTACATCATCAACAAGCTCTACGAGCTCGGCGCCATTACCGAAGGCGCCTATATGGAGATGATGCACAGCCACACCAACGTGGTCTTGCAGCCCGAATTCGACGACCCGCGCTTCTCCGGGCTGAACCCCTATGCGCTGGGCTTTGCGATGATGCAGGACATCCGCCGCATTTGCGAAAACCCGACGGACGAGGACCGCGAGTGGTTCCCCGAATTTGCGGGCGATCCCGACTGGCGCCGCGTGCTGCGCGACGCCTGGGCCAATTACCGCGACGAAAGCTTCATCCAACAGTTCCTGTCGCCGCATCTGATCCGCAAGTTCAAGCTGTTCACCCTTACCAATGACGCTGAGCTGCCCAATCTGGTGGTGAGCCAGATCCACAACCGGGCCGGCTACCGCGCCATCCGCCGCGATCTCGCCAAGCAGTACGACCTTGCCTATCTGGAGCCCGATATCCAGGTCACCGACGCCGACCTGCGCGGCGACCGCGAGCTGAAGCTGACCCACACCGTGCGCGACGGCATCCACCTGGAGGATGAGGATCAGGAAGAGGTGCTGAAGCACCTGCGCCGCCTATGGGGCTATGGCGTGCGGCTGGACGCGGTCGAAACCGTCACCGGCAAGCGCTGACCCGCCCCGGTCCGGGGCGCGGACCGGAACGGGTGACACGCACCGGCGCAAGGCGAAACGCAGTCCGGGGGCAGCCCCCTTACAAGCCGCGGTGCAGCCGGCGGATCGCTGCGCGCCATCCGGCAAATCCCTCCCGAAGCGCTGCAAGCTCCCTCTCCGGCGCGCGCCACGCGGCGGCGACCTGGCTGAGACCGGGTGTTCTCTCCGGAGGGTTCACGAATTTGGCCGGGATAAATCGGCTAGGCGTGCCGGTTCGGATCGCTCCCGCGCCCGCCCGCCTAGTGCGGCTGCTCACCTGCACCCGCCGTTCGCGGCGCCAGATCCGCGCGCCGCGGTCATGGCGTGCTCCTTCATCTTGCCCCAAATACTCCCGCCTACTCCCGCCGGAGGCGCCCGCCGCTTCCCATTCCGGCCAGCTCAGGACAAGACCGAAGGCCGCCGCGCGCGACGTTTCACGGATTTGGCAGGGATAAACTGCCAGTCACGCCCGTTTGGTTCGCCTCCGCGCGCGGCGGCAACGCGCGGCTTTTCTTTGTCTTCTGCATGGACCCGCCGGACGCAGCCGGTGAACGGCAACAAAAAACGCAGGCCCCAGGGCCTGCGTTTCTGGTGCCAGCAACCGCGCAGCGGATCAGAATTCGACCACGGCGCGGATCGACTTGCCCTCGTGCATCAACTCGAAGCCTTCATTGATCTGATCCAGTGTCAGCTTGTGGGTGATCATCGGGTCGATCTCGATCTTGCCGTCCATGTACCAGTCCACAATCTTGGGCACGTCGGTGCGCCCCGAGGCGCCGCCAAAGGCGGTGCCGCGCCAGCTGCGGCCGGTGACCAGCTGGAACGGGCGGGTGGAGATCTCGGCCCCGGCGGGCGCCACGCCGATGATGATCGACTCGCCCCAGCCTTTGTGCGCGGCCTCCAGCGCGGTGCGCATCACCTGCACGTTGCCGGTCGCGTCAAAGGTGTAATCGGCGCCGCCGCCGGTGAGTTCGACCAGATGCGCGACCAGATCGCCCTCTACCTCGGACGGATTGACGAAATCGGTCATGCCGAAATGCTCGGCCATCTCCACCTTGCCGGGGTTCAGGTCGACGCCGACGATCTGGTCGGCGCCCGCCAGCCGCAGGCCCTGGATCACGTTGAGCCCGATGCCGCCGAGCCCGAAGACGATGGCGCGGCTGCCGATCTCCGCCTTGGCGGTGTTGATCACCCCGCCGATGCCGGTGGTGACGCCGCAGCCGATGTAGCAAACCTTGTCAAACGGCGCGTCCTCGCGGATCTTCGCAAGCGCGATTTCCGGCACCACGGTGTGGTTGGCAAAGGTGGAGCAGCCCATGTAGTGGTGAATCGGAGTGCCATCGAGCATCGAAAACCGGGTGGAGCCGTCGGGCAGCAGCCCTTGTCCTTGGGTCGAGCGGATCGCCTGGCAGAGGTTGGTCTTCGGGTTGAGGCAGTATTCGCACTCGCGGCACTCGGGGGTGTAGAGCGGGATCACGTGGTCGCCGGGCTTCAGCGAGGTGACGCCTTCGCCGACCTCGACCACCACGCCCGCGCCCTCGTGGCCGAGGATCGCGGGGAAGATGCCTTCGGGGTCGTCGCCGGAACGGGTAAACTCGTCGGTGTGGCACAGGCCGGTGGCCTTGATTTCCACCAGAACCTCGCCCGCCTTCGGGCCTTCGAGGTTCACTTCCATGATTTCCAAGGGTTTTCCGGGGGCCACGGCAACGGCGGCGCGGGTCTTGATCATGATCGGATTCCTTTGTTCCTGTCCTCGGGGGCGCGGGCCTTGGATTGCCTCGTGCCGTGAATTGTGACGCCCGCACAAGGCCGAAATGGCCCGGTCCGGCTGCCCCAGCGTTACATTTGCGGGCCGGGTGGCGCAAGCGCGGCGGGCCGGGCGTGAGCCTGCCCGGAGCCTAACAGGGCAAGGCGGGTGGCCTCCGCGTCAAAAGCGGCAGCGGAACACCGGTCCGCGCCATTGCGCCCCCGGCGCGTCGGCCGGGCCGGCGGGTGTCAGGCCGTGTATCAGGCCGGGTGTCAGGCCGGGCGCAGTTCGAGGATCTCGCGCGCCTGCTGCCAGCTGGCGACGGGGCGCTCGTATTTCGCGCAGAGTTCCGCCGCGCGCTTCACCAGCGCGGCGTTCGAGGGTGCGAGCGTGCCGCGGTCGAGCCGCATGTTGTCCTCCAGCCCGGTGCGGGTGTGGCCGCCTGCGGCGATGGCCCATTCGTTGACCTGGATCTGCCCGGCGCCGACGCCCGCGCCGCACCATTCCGCTTCCGGCGCCAGCCGCTGCATGGTCTTCACGTAGTAGTCGAAGACATCGCGGTCGACCGGCATCGCGTTCTTCACCCCCATCACAAACTGCACGTAGAGCTTGCCGGGAATGCGCCCTTCGCGGTTCATCTTCACCGCCTGGTGGATGTGGGAGAGGTCGAAGGCCTCGATCTCGGGCTTCACCTCGTAAGTGCGCATCTCGGACGCGAGCCAATCGATCAGTTCGGGCGGGTTCTCATAGACGCGGGTTGGGAAGTTGTTGGAGCCGACCGAGAGGGAGGCCATGTCGGGCCGCAAGGAGAGCATCCCCCCGCGCTCGCGCCCCGCGCCGGAGCGGCCGCCGGTGGAGAGCTGGATGATCATGCCGGGGCAGTGCTTTTGCAGCCCTTCCATCAGGCGCGCGAATTTCTCCGGGTCGGAGCTTGGGCTCTGGTCGTCGTTCCGCACATGGCAATGGGCGATGGCGGCGCCGGCCTCGAAGGCTTCATGCGTGCTTTCCACCTGCTCGGCCACGGTGACGGGGACGGCGGGGTTGTTTTCCTTGGTCGGCACCGAGCCGGTGATGGCGACGCAGATGATGCAGGGTTTGGTCATCGCCAGGCCCCTTTCAGATATCAAAAAACACGGTCTCTGCCCCGCCTTGCAGGCGGATGTCGAAGCGGTAGACGGGTGTGCCTGTGCCGCCGCTGCGCTTGGCGGTCAGGGTGGCGCGGCGGGCCTCGGCCTCGATCAGGGCAAGCACCGGGTCGGCCGCGTTGCGGCGGACTTCATCGTCGAAATAGATCCGGGTCTGCAGGCCGGTGTTGATGCCGCGCGCGACGATCCAGAGCGTGATATGCGGCGCCATCAGCTCCCCGCCCGGTCCCGGCACGGGCCCGGGCTTCACGGTGTCGAAACCCCATTCGCCGGTCTCGAAATCGGGCAGCACGCGGCCCCAGCCGGTAAACCCTGCCGCGGTCCCGCCGGGGTGGTCTGGATAGCGGCCCTCGGCATCGGCCTGCCAGACCTCGATCAGCGCATCGCGCACGGGCGCGCCGGTGCCGTCGAGGATCACGCCTTCGACGCGGATGCGTTCACCCGTGGCCTCGGGGCCTGCGATCACCCCGCCCAGCTGGCGCGGATGTCTCTCCAGCCCCGCTGCGGCGGGAGCCAGACCGATATGGACGTAAGGCCCTGCGGTTTGCGAAGGCGTTTCCTTCAGCGTGTCGGGACGATTTGCCATCAGTTCCCCTCCGGCCGGTTCTCGAAATAGGTGGAGCGGCGCCCGCGCAAGACGATGTCGAAGCGGTAGGCGAGGCAGTCGAGCGGCACCCCTGCCTGCATGTCCAGCTTGGCCACCAGCATGTCCACCGCCGCAGGGTCGGCAATAGTGTTGACGATCGGGCAGCGGGCGATCAGCGGGTCGCCTTCGAAATAGAGCTGGGTGATCAGCCGCTGGGCAAAGCCGCTGCCAAAGACCGAGACATGGATATGCGCGGGCCGCCAGTCGTTGCCGTCGTTGCGCCAGGGATAGGCGCCGGGTTTCACGGTGCTGAAGGCGTAAGCGCCGTCGCTGCCGCTCAGGGCCCGGCCGCAGCCGCCGAAATTCGGGTCGAGCGCGCCGAGGTAGCCGTCCTTCTTGTGGCGGTAGCGGCCCGAGGCGTTGGCCTGCCAGATCTCCACCAGGGTGCCCGGCACCGGGCGGGCGTTTTCGTCCATGACGCGCCCGTGCAGGAGGATCCGCTCGCCCACAGGGCTTTCGCCGGGCTGGGCGAAATTCGTCAGCAGATCACTGTCGCCGGGGGCCACGGCATTCTGGCCAAACACGGGCCCGCGGCGCTCGCTTTCGGTGGTGGTCAGGCTGATCAGCGGCAGGCGCGGCGAACGGGTGACCGAGGTCTTGTAGGCGGGCGCAAAGGCAGGCGGGTGCCAGCGCCGGTCGCGCGGGTAGAAATCGCCGTCATCCGGCATAGGGTGCTCCTTCTTCCGTCGGGTCGGCGGCGTCTTCCGCCTCCATTTCGGCATAGGCGGCCTTGGCGAGCTTCAGCGCGTGGTTGGCGCGCGGCACGCCGGCGTAGATCGCCACATGCTGAAACGCCTCCAGCACGTCTTCCTTGCTGGCGCCGGTATTGGCGGTGGCGCGGATATGCATCGGGATCTCGTCGAAGTTTCCGGTTGCCGCCAGGAGTGCCAGCGTCAGCATCGAACGTTCGCGCAGGGAAATCCGGTCCGAGGCCCAGACCGTGCCCCAGGCAGCTTCGGTGATCAGCGCCTGGAAGGGGGTGTCGAGCGCGGTGCGGGCGGCTTCGGCCCGGTCCACATGGGCATCGCCCAGCACCCGGCGCCGCATCGTCATGCCGCGGTCGTGGCGGCTTTCTGTCATCTTGCTCTCCCGTGTCGGGGGCAGTATCGCATACCGGGATTGATCTGTATAATGGCTATTTCTGCATCAAGCGATAACACTATGGATATGCGTCTGTCCTCTGGCCTGAAGCTCAGGCATCTGGAGATTTTTGCCGAGGTCGCCCGCAAGCAGAGCGTGACCCAGGCCGCCGCGGGGCTGGGGCTGACCCAACCCGCGGTCACCCGCGCCTTGCGCGAGCTGGAGGCGGCCTGTGGCAAGCCCCTGGTGGAGAAGCACGGCCGCGGCATCCGGCTCAGCGCCTATGGCGAGATGTTCTGCGACTATGCGGGGCGCAGCCTCGCCTTGATGCGCGACGGGTTGGCGGTGCTGCAGGAGCTGGGCGAGGAAGACGGCCCGCGGGTCGCCATCGGCGCGCTGCCGACAGCGGCCTCGGCGCTGGTGCCGGACACGCTGGCCGCCTTGCGTGCCGCGGGCCTGGCGGGGCGCTATTCGGTGCTGACCGGCGGCAACCGCGACCTGCTGGACCAGCTGCGCCGCGGTGCGCTGGATCTGGTGGTGGGGCGGATGCCCGCCCCCGAGGACATGGCCGGCGCCGCCTTCGAGCCGCTGTTCCGCGAGCGCGTGGTGGCGGTGGTGGCGCAGGATCACCCGCTGGCAGGGACAGCCGGGCTGCTGGGGGACGCGCTGGAGGCGCACCCGGTGCTGCTGCCTGCTGAAGGCTCGATCATCCGGCCGCTGGTGGAGCGGCTGCTGCTGGAGCAGGGGCTGAGCGCGCCGCGTTTCCCGGTGGAGTCCGTCTCCCCCTCCTTTGGCCGCCGCTTCGTGCTGGCGCATGGGGCGGTCTGGTTCATCAGCGAGGGCGTGGTGCGCCCCGAGCTGGAGAGCGGCGCAATGCGCACGCTTCCCTTGGAGACCGCCTCCACCCTGGGCGCCGTGGGCCTGTGTATCCGGCACGGCCATCAGCTGTCGCCCGCGGCGGCGCGGTTCTGCGCGGCGTTGCGGCGGCAGGCGCGGGGCGGCGGCTGATTCCGCCGCGGTGCGGAAAAGCCGTGCTGCATGCGCGAAATCTTGGTGAGGCGCGGGGATAACACACAACTTTTGGGATCATTACCAAGGGTCATTGGAATTGACAGCTCAAATTTTATCTTCCTAACCTGAGCTTAGACGCCCCGGGCATGCGGACGGGCGCAAGCGCGCATCCCGCCCCGGCAATTGGCGCCAAAGCCTGGCAACGGCCGGGCGCTGAGCCGCCCAAATCGGCGGGGGAGGACATGTTGGACGTATTGCAGCTCTTGGTGAGCGGGCTTGCGAATGGCTGCGTCTATGGCCTGATCGCGCTGGGGTTTGTCCTGATCTACAAGGCGACGGAGGCGGTGAATTTCGCTCAGGGCGATTTCATGATGCTGGGGGCATTTGTCACCCTTGGACTTACAAATGCCGAATACCTGCATCTGCCGTTCTGGCTTGCAGCTCCGCTGGCGATTGCGGTGATGGCGGGCTTTGGCTACCTGCTCAATCACCTGCTGCTGAGGCACCTGTTTGGCGAAAGCCAGACCGCGGTGGTGATCCTGACCATCGCGCTGGGCTTTGTAATCCGCTTTGTTGCCGGGCTGATCTGGGGGCATGAGCCGCAGACGCTGGAAAGCCCGCTGGCGCTGGGCGATCTGCGGCTGGGCGGCGTGGTGCTGGGGCTGGCGGATGTGGCGGTGATCGTGGTCACCGTGGCGCTGACTCTTGGCCTTTACCAGTTTTTCCAGCGCACCCGGCTGGGGCTGGCGATGCAGGCGGCGAGCCAGAACCAGATGGCGGCCTATTTCATGGGCATCCCGGTGAAGCGTGTGCACGGGCTGATCTGGGCGCTCTCCGGCGCCACGGCGGCGGTGGCGGGAATCCTGTTTGCCTCTAAGGGCGCGATCGACCCCAATGCGGGGCTGCTGGGGATCAAGGCCTTTGCGGCGGCGGTGATCGGCGGTTTCGGCTCTTTGCCCGGGGCGCTTGCGGGGGGGCTGATCGTCGGTGTGATCGAGCCCTTCGCGGCGCGCTACCTGGCGGCGGGCTATTCGCAGATCGCGCCCTACGCGCTGCTGCTGGCGGTGCTGGTGTTCCGCCCGCACGGGCTGTTCAGCCAGGTCCGCGTGAAGAAGGTCTGAGCCGATGCGCATCCATTTCAAGACATCTTATGAGCACGACATCCGCCTGTTTCCCGATGCCTGGACCGCGGCGCTCTATGGCGTGCTGATGCTGCTGGCGCTGCTGCTGCCGCTGCTGATCAACGAGTTCTACCTGGGCGAGGTCACCAATGTGCTGATCTGGGCCATCGCTGGTTTAGGGCTGATGCTGCTGACCGGGCAGACGGGGCAGGTGAGCCTGGGCCATGCGGCCTTCCTGGCGCTGGGGTGCTATGCCAACACCATCCTGATCGAGGCCGGGCTGCCCTTCATCCTCGCCTTCCCGCTGGCCGGTATCCTCACCGGGTTTGCGGGCGTGCTGATCGCGATCCCGGCGCTGCGGCTGCATGGCATCTACCTCGCCATTGCCACCATCGCGCTGTCGATCCTGGCCGACGACATCATCGTGCTGCTGGCGCCCTGGACCGGCGGCGTGTCGGGCAAGTTTCCCGATATGATCACCATCTTCGGCTTCGAGATCGAACGCTGGACCATGCCCGCGCGCTTCTACTACCTGGTGCTGGCCGTTACGGTGATTTGCACGCTGTTCTACCGCAACCTCTTGCGCGCGCCGCTCGGCCGCGCCTTTGCCGCGGTGCGCGACAGCGAGGTCTCCGCCGCCGCGATGGGCGTGCATATCGCCCGGACCAAGGCCGCGGCCTTCGGGCTCAGCTGCATGATTACCGGCTGGGCGGGCGCCTTGATGGGCTACTACGCGGGCGCCTTCAACAACGAGACGTTTTCGCTGGTGATCTCGATCACGCTGTTGATGATGATCGTGATCGGCGGGCTGGGGTCGATCCATGGCGCCTTCCTGGGCGCCATCGTCGTCGCCTTCCTGCCGCAGGCTCTGGCGATCCTGCGCGATGCCGCGATGGGCGGCAGCGTGGCCATTCCGGGGCTGGAGACCGGGGTCTTCGGGATGATCCTGATCCTCTTTATCCTGTTCGAGCCGATGGGGCTTTACGGCCGCTGGCTGAAGATCCGCACCTGGCTCGAACTCTTCCCATTTGCCCGCAAGGACATGTTCCGCCGCCAGAAAAGCTACCTCAAGACGGAGCGGCTGAGATGAGCCTGCTGCAAGTGGAAAACGCGACGCTGAAATTCGGCGGGGTGGTGGCGGTGAACGATCTGAGCTTCTCGGTCGAGGAGGGCGAGGTCTATGCCATCGTCGGGCCGAACGGGGCGGGGAAATCCACCGTGTTCAACCTGATCTCCCGCTTCTACGATCCCTTTGCCGGGCGCATCACATTCGACGGGCAGGACCTGCTCAAGCGTAAACCGGATGAGGTTGCCGATTTGGGCATCGCCCGCACCTTCCAGAACATCGAGCTGTTCGATCAGGCCACCGTGTTGCAGAACCTGCTGGTCGGCCGCCACCGCCACCGGCGCAGCACGCTGCTGGAGGAGCTGTTCTTCACCCCGCGCGTGCGCCGCGAGGAGCACCGCCACCGGGCCGCGGTGGAGGAAGTGATCGATTTCCTCGACCTCCAGCCCTACCGCGACAAGCGCATCGCCGGGCTGCCCTACGGGGTGCGCAAGGTGGTGGAGCTGGGCCGGGCGCTCGCCTCCGGGCCGCGGCTTCTGCTGCTCGACGAACCCGCCTCGGGTCTGTCGGTGGAGGAGACGCGGGACATGCGCTGGTGGATCGACGACATCCGACGCCAGATGGGGATCACGGTTCTGATGGTGGAGCATGACATGGGGCTGGTCTCGGGCGTCTGCGACCGGGTGCTGGCGCTGGCCGATGGCGCCAAGCTGGCCGAGGGGACGCCCGACGAGGTGCAGGCGCATCCGGCGGTGATCGAGGCCTACCTTGGTGCGGGGGCCGCATGATGGCGGCGCCGGTTCTGGAGATCCGCAACCTGGAAAGCTTCTACGGGCCGGTGATGGCGATCCGCGGGGTGTCCCTGCGCGTGGAGGCAGGGCAGGTGGTGACCGTGCTCGGCGCCAATGGTGCGGGCAAGTCGACGCTATTGAAGACGATCTCCGGCATCATGGAGCCGGAGAAGGGCGAAATCCTCTTCGAAGGCCGGCCGATCCAGGGGCAGGAGCCGCACAGCATCGTGCAAAAGGGCATCGTGCATGTGCCCGAGGGGCGCGAGGTTTTCCCGCTGCTGACGGTAGACGAAAACCTGACCCTTGGCGCCTATACCCGCAAGGGCCGGGCGGAGATCGAGCGCGACCGCGACAAGGTATTCACCTATTTCCCTGTGCTGGCTGAACGCCGCGGCCAGGAGGCGGGCACGCTCTCGGGCGGGCAGCAGCAGATGCTGGCAATTGGCCGCGGGCTGATGCTGCGGCCCAAACTCATGCTCCTGGACGAGCCTTCGCTCGGCCTCTCGCCGCTCCTGGTGCAGGAGATCTTTGCCATCCTGCGGCGCCTGAATGCCGAGGAGGGCGTGACCATGGTTCTGGTCGAGCAGAACGCCCGTATCGCGTTGGAACTCGCCGACGTGGGCTACGTGATGGAGACGGGCCGCATTGTGATGGACGGCAGCGCCGAGCGGCTGATGCAGAGCGAGGACATCAAGGCGTTCTACCTCGGCCAGCAGGCGGCGGGCCAGCGCGGCGAAACCCGCTGGAAGCGCAAGAAGACCTGGCGGTGAGGAGCACAGCGGGCATGAACATGGCGGAGAGGGGTATGAGGGACGAAAGCCAAGGGGCAGGGGACCAGCCGGTTCACCCGCAGGTCACGCTCAACGGCGTCGCCTACAACGCCACCCCCGGCCAGCGCCCCGTTACCGTCGATGGCTGCGACACGCTCGCCAAGCTGTTTGCCCGCCGCTGCGCCGAACAGGGCCGCCGCACCTCGCACCGGGAAAAGGACATGGGGATCTGGAAGTCCTATTCCTGGCAGGACTACTGGACCCGCGCCAAGGGGATCGGCCTTGGCCTGATGGCGCTGGGGATGCAGCGCGGCGAGGTGGTCTCGATCCTGTCGGAAGACCGCAAGGAATGGCTCTATGCCGACATGGGCGTGCAGGGCGCGGGCGGCATTGCCTCGGGCGTCTACACCACCGATTCCGCCAAACAGCTTGCCTACCTTCTGACCAACAGCGGCAGCCGCTTCCTGATTGCGGAGGATGACGAGCAGCTCGACAAGTTCCTGGAGATCGAGGACGCGGTGCCGCATGTGCAGACCGTGATCCTGCTCGAACGCGAGGGGCTGCACGGGCTCGACCACAGCAAGTGCCTGTTCCTGGATGAGCTCTATGCGCTGGGCCAGCAGTACGAGGCCGACCACCCCGGCGCCTTCGAGGCGGAGATCGCCAAGTCCAAGGCTGATGACACTGCGCTGCTGATCTATACCTCCGGCACCACCGGCCCGCCGAAGGGCGCGATGCTGAGCCATGAGAACATCCTCGCCTCTGCCGAGGCCGGCGCGCGGGTTCTGGAATGCCTTGCGAGTGACGAGCAGCTCTGCTTCCTGCCGCTCTGTCATATCCTGGAGCGCAACGTCTCGGTCTATTTCCCGCTGGCGGCGGGCAGCACGGTGAACTTTGCCGAGAGCCCGGAGACGGTCTTTGCCAACATGCAGGAGGTCTCCCCCGCGACCTTCTTTGCGGTGCCGCGGGTGTGGGAGAAGATCTATTCTCAAGTGCTGGTCATGGCGCAGGAGGCAACGCCCCTAGGGCGCTGGGCCTTCAATCAGGCGGTCAAGTCGGGCCGCGCGCGGGCACAGTTTGCGATGCGCGGGGAGGGGGTGCCGGGCCGGGTGGCCGCGGCTTACGCGTTCTGGGACTTTGCAGTTCTGCGCAATCTGCGCCGGATGCTGGGTCTGGACCGCTTGCGCCGCGGCGGCACCGGGGCGGCGCCGGTCTCGCCTGCGCTCTTGGAATGGTACTGGGCCATTGGGGTACCGCTGATCGAAGGCTACGGCATGACCGAAAACGCAGGGCTTGCCACCGTGAACACGCTGGCTGCCAACCGCCCCGGCACGGTGGGGCCTGCTGTGCCCGGCATGGAGTTGCGCATCGCGCCCGATGGCGAGATCCAGACACGCGGCCTGAACTCCTTCCAGGGCTATTGGAAGAACCCGGAAAAAACAGCCGAGACCTTCACCGAAGACGGCTGGCTGCGCACCGGCGATGCCGGGCGGCTGGAGGAGGACGGCAGCCTTGTCATCACCGGCCGCATCAAGGACATCCTGATCACCGCGGGCGGCAAGAACATCACCCCGGCGGAGATCGAGAGCCGGCTCAAGTTCTCGCATTACATCTCCGACGCGGTGGTGATCGGCGACGGGCGCAAGTACCTGACCTGCCTGATCATGATCGACCAGGAAAACGTCGAGAAATTCGCGCAAGAGCGCAAGATCCCGTTCAGCGACTTCGCTTCGCTCTGTGCCGCGCCGGAAGTGGTGGACCTGATCGGCCAGGAGGTGGAGGCGGTGAACCGCGAGTTTGCCCGGGTCGAGCAGATCAAGGACTTTCGCCTGATAAACGTGCTGCTCACCGCCGAAGATGACGAGCTGACCGCCACCATGAAGCTCAAGCGCGGGCTGGTAGAGCAGAAGCACAAGGATCTGATCGACAGCATGTATTGACGAAAAAGCGGGCAGGAGTCCGCAACCAGGGAGGAGGCACTCATGAAGACACTCAGAGGTAAGCTGGCATCCACGCTTGCGGCCGCGGCGCTGGCCTGCGGCACCGGCGCGATGGCCGAAACGCAAGGGGTGAGCGACAGCGAGGTGGTGATCGGCTCGGTCAATGACCTCAGCGGCATCTTTGCCGCCGTCGGCGTGCCGGCCGTCAACGGCGCCAACCTGCGCTTTGCCGAAGCCAATGCAGCGGGCGGCGTGCATGGCCGCCAGATCCGCTTTGTGGTGGAGGACAACGGCTACCAGATTCCGCGCGCGATGCAGGGCTACAACAAGCTGCTGAACCGCGATCAGGTCTTTGCCATGCTCTTGTCGCTGGGCACGCCGATGAACCTGGCGGGCTTCAAGCTGCTGGACCCCAAGGGCATCCCCAACGTCGGCCCGCTCACCGCCGCGCGGCAGATGCTGCAGGAGCCGGTGGAAAACAAGTTCATCGGCTTTTCCAGCTATTACGACCAGACCGCCGCGGGGGTCACCTACCTCGCCGGGGAGTTCGGCGCGGAAGAAGTCTGCACAATGTATATCCCCTCAGACTTCGGCAAGGAGATCGAGGAGGGCACCAAGGACACCGCCGATAAACTGGGGCTCAGCTTTGCGGCGGAGACCACGCACAAGCCGGACGAGCTGGACTTCACCGGCTCGCTCACCAAGCTGAAAGCGGCGGGCTGCGATATCGTCACCCTGGCGCTGGGCGTGCGGCAGGGCATCACCGTGGCCGGGACCGCAAAGAAGCTGGGCTGGACCGACGTCAGGTTCCTGAATACCTCGGCCGGCTTCCTGGAGGCGGTGGCGGCGGTGCCGGGCGGCGTCACCGACGGGCTTTTTGCCGCCTCGGGCTGGGCCGACCTGATCGCCCGCGCCGACGAAGAGGCACCGGCCAAGTTCATGGCCGATTACGAAGCCGAATTCGGCCAGCCCGCGGGCGGCTTTGCGATGCTGGGCTATTCCGCTGCGGACACGCTGGTGCGCGCGCTGGAGGCGGCAGGGCCGGATCTTACCCATGAAAGCTTTATCGCCGGGATGGAAAGTCTCGATTATTTCGACGCGCTAACCGATACCCAGATTACCTATGGGGCCGATGATCACCGCGGTGCAGACGATATCGTCATTTCCGTGGTCGAAGACGGGAAATGGAAGGAATTGAGCCGCCAGTAACTACGGCTCTGGCAGGCCGGGCCGCCGGCCTGCTCACCTCCCGGCAGAGCAGGGCGCGGGTTTGCGTCCGGCGGTGTCCGGGAAACTTGTCTTTATCCAACGTTTTTGGCGCCGCACGCCTGTAAAAGCCGTCGCGCTTTCGCGGAGCAAGGGTCTTGTGGGGCTTTGCGGATACAGGTCCAGCGCGAAGCCGGGGCAGCCGGCTGTGCGGATTGCGGCCCTCCGCCGAATTTCCTAGGCTGGCTTCAGTGATCAAGCATTTGGGGATTATTGGGTCGATAATCTATCGAAAGTGCACATTGAAAAATCGTTCCTCTATTCGCCTTTAGATTGCAAAATAATTATATACAAGCTGACGTAATGGTGTTGTAATCATGACGTGCAATATTCGCTAAGCGGGGGTTGGCATGAGTATTCTTCTAAAGATTTGCCGTTTTGGAGCTTTTGGCGTCTTCCGCCCTGACGGCTCGGGCATTCCTCTCGGCGCCAAACATCAGGCGCTGATGGCACTCTTATCCACGGCCGATGGCGGTATCCGGACCCGGGCCTTCCTTGAAAAAACCCTGTGGTGCCTGGCCCAGCCGGAGCAGGCCAAGGCCAGCCTGCGCACCGCGCTTTCGACGCTGCGCCGCCACCTCGGCGGGGAGGCGGCCGGGCTGATCTCGGCCAACCGGGAGCGGGTGACGCTGGACCTGTCGCGGGTGGAGCTGGACAGCTGCGCTTCGGGGGCGGAGTTCATGGAAGGCTTCGAGCTGCCGCATGAAGCCGCCTTTGGCAAATGGCTGAGCCAGGCGCGCACCGAATTCGCGCGAGTGCCTGCCGGGGCCGCCGCCCGCGCGCCGGGGCGGGTGATCCTGGACAAGCTGCTGCCGTCGATTGCGGTGCTGCCGTTTGCGCAGCGCACGCCCGGCGGCGCGCCGGAGCCTCTGGGCGAACTGATGTCGGAGGAGCTGTCCCGCCACCTGTCGCGCAGCTGGGCCTTCTCAGTCACCTCCTATCTCGCCTCGCGCCAGTTCGACCCGGCCAGCGTCCGTCCTGCAGATGTCTCGGCGGCGGCGGGTGTCGATTACCTGGTTTCAGGCACCGTCATCAGCAGCAGCGAGGGCCGTCGCTTCCGGGCCGAGATCGACCTGCACGACGCGGTGCGCGAGAAGGTGATCTGGTCGCGCAGCTTCGAAGGCTCGCTGAGCGGACTGATGGAGGGGCGCAGCACCATCCTCAGCAACGCCACCCAGCAAATCGGTCAGACCGCCGCTGCGGAGGCGGTGCGCCTGGCCAGCTTCAAGCCGCTGTCCGCCCTGGGCAGCCACACGCTGCTGATGGCTGCGATCTCCCTCATGCAGGAGATGGACGCGGCCAAGTACCAGCAGGCGCAGGAGGTGCTGACCCGGCTGCTTGCGCGGGAGCCCGAGCATCCGCTGGCGCTCACCTGGATGGGGTTCTGGCACGTGATGCGGGTGGAGAAGGGCCTGTCGCGCGACCGCGAGCACGACAGCCGCATGGCGAGCCAGATGGCCGCCGCCGCGATCCGCGCCGCGCCCGGCTTCTCGCTCGCGCATACGCTGAACGGGATGATCTCCAGCAACCTGATGTTCCATTTCGACTCGGCGCAGGATTCCTACGATCTCGCCTTGCGCGACAACCCGAATGAGGCGCTGGCGCTGTTGCTGAAGGGCACCACCCGCGCCTATCAGGACATGCCGGAGGAGGCGGTGCAGCTGACCGATGCCGCCTGCCGCCTGACCCCTCTGGGGCCGCAGCGCTATTATTTCGATGCGATGTCCGCGTTGGCCAACTTGTCGGCCCGCAACTACGGCCGCACTATTGAGCTGGCGGACCGCTCGCTGGAGGCCAAGGGCGCCTTCCCGGTGCCGTTGCGCTCCAAGGCCATTGCGCTGCAGTTGTCGGGTCGCGGCGCGGAGGCGCGCGACACGGTGAAATCCCTGCTCGAGGCCGCACCCGGCTTCTGCCTGTCGCAGTACCAGCGCGACAACCCCGCCGCGATGAGCCCGGCCGGGCGCGACTGGGCCTTGGCCTTGCGCGACGCCGGCGTGCCGGAGTAACCCCCGCAGCGGCCCAGCCCGCAGCAGCCCGGCCGGCGGCCGCGCGGCTTCGGTGAGCGGGTCTGCGCGCGGAACCCTGCGTCATAGCGGGGGGGCATGGTGCAACAGATGCATGTGACATCCATCTACGAGCGGTGCCGCGCGAGGAGGCCGCGCCTTCCGGTTACGAAGCCGCGCTGCGGTGCGCGCGGTAATACTCACGGTTGGGCCGCCCCGCGCTCCCGGCCCGGCGGATAGGCCGCCGCATCACCCCGGACTCTGGAGGCCGCATGACTTCGATCCTGGCGTTTAACCGCAGCTTTTCCGACTACGGGCCGGATATGCAGGCCGAGGAGCGCTCGCCGGAAATTCTCGATGTGGTTGAGGGCTTCATGCACCGCTGGAGCTATTCCGTGCGCAACCTGATCGGCGCCGAGGTCTCGGTCGAGCATCTGGGCGGCTGTCTGGACGGGGCGCCGGACCTCATCTTCCGGATGGCGGCGCTGGATTACTTCGAAATCGTGATCCGTTGCCCGGACCGGCCCCCCTGTTATGGCGGCTGGCTGACCGGAACCCTGCCGGTGACCGTCAGTCCCGAGGCCGTGAACGGCCGCCCGGTACTGATGACCGCGAGCCGCGAGGGCGGCCGCATCCGCCACATCTTCGACCCGCTGAGCGGCTACCGCCCGGCCGCCGCGGGCGCCGCGCTGCCGCTGCACGCCGCCCGCCGCCTCTCCGGTTTCGGCTAGGCGGACGCCAAACGGCCCGACCGCCGGAGTGACCGTTCCCCGAGCCGGAAAAGCGCCTCCAAGCGCGCCCGCATCCGGCCGGTGCCGGGCCCATACCGTACTGCCTAAGCCCCTCAATTCGCGCCGAATACCCGCCAAGCCCCGGCTGGGGGATCAGCCCTGCCGCGCCCCGCCGAAGCGCCCCGCCGGCCAATTCGAAAAGAAGTGCATTTTTTTCCCAAAACCCTCTTGCGCCCCTCCGAAACAAACTTTAGACAGCGCCTCACCGATGGGGTGTAGCCAAGTGGTAAGGCAGCGGTTT
Organism: Cribrihabitans pelagius; assembly: GCF_048820915.1. Taxonomy (NCBI): domain Bacteria; kingdom Pseudomonadati; phylum Pseudomonadota; class Alphaproteobacteria; order Rhodobacterales; family Paracoccaceae; genus Cribrihabitans; species Cribrihabitans pelagius. Next base: position 162,132 of record NZ_JBMERR010000010.1, read on the forward strand.
TTGGTACCGTGTACCGTAGGTTCGAATCCTACCACCCCAGCCACTTTCCATGAAAAACTCAACAAAATCAGTAGATCGGCTTCAAGTCGATGCTGGCACGGTTGCGCTGCTTTTGCGCGATAGCCGCGCAGCTAACACGGACCGCAGCCCTGCTGGTCGAACAAAAAAGCAATCAAACCGGCTCTCAAACTCGTTTCTGTCCGAGCGCAACGAGACTCACGTCCTTCCCACACCTGCACTGGAGACCTGCTCCCCGGTGCCCGAGGAAGGAGACAGAGAGATTTTCATCGAGCCTACTGCACCCGCTACGCCAGAAGCCATCCACGCCATTTCGCGGGAGATCGTTCGAAGCCATTTCGAACAATTACTCGGCAACTTGTCTGACCCAGCCTTCGATGCTGAAGAGCGAATCTTGCACCTGAGTGCCGAACTGGAGCTCCTTCAAGTCGAACTGCGGGGAAGAGACTTGTCGCGGCCCATTCTGCTTGCAAAGGAAGTCGCAGCAAAAATTGGAGAACAGCCTGTAAATCCGATGGATGCTGGAGCAGCGAGGCAATTTGCTACAACCCTGAAAGCTGCCTGGAAAGCAGAGCTAACAGTGCTGGAAGACTTTGAGGATCCACTGGCCGTTGCAGCCGGGCTCTTCGAGCGCTTTCAGATTGTTCCGAAGGACGGACAGATTCCGCCATTCGTATCAATCACCACAGCCGTAGAGATTGCAAAGCGAGGAAAGACAGCAGAAATGCGCCGCAAACTGGACGCTACCGGCGGGCTGCTGTTGGAGTTTTTTGGGAACGTCTCCCTTGAGCAAGCAGCAAGACGTATCGTCGATTTCTGCCGCTTTCTTCACCGCCTGCCGCGGGACCATGGCCAAAAACATGGAAAGAACCGCCATGAAAAGGAAGGAATTTCCATATCAAAGCATGAGCTGATCGCTGCAGCAGATGCGCATGATGCTGAATGCTATGTAAAGGTCCGAGCAATCCCAGGTGCCAGCGAGCGACAACAACTTGCGAAGCTTCCAGACTTGCTGTCGATCCGCATGACGCAAACGAACCTGGAACGTCACCTCGACCGAATTCATGACATCCTTCGTTCAGCAGCCACCAGCCTTGGCTACTCGGGAAAGACCAAGGTACTCACCTATTCGGCTCTCGCTCAAGAAATGAAATCCTTCAGCCAGGAGCTGAGAAAACAGGAACCACTCTTCCTTCGCATGACGCGCCCCAAAACGCGTTCCCGGTGGAGCGGCATCCGCCTCAAGAAACTGCTGACGTCACCGATCTATAGGGGATGCTTCAGTCAGAACCGGCGCACCCGGCCCGGGAAGAAGTTAATTCGAGACGCGATCTACTGGGTGCCGTTGATCATCATGACAATGGGAACTCGCCTCAGCGAAGTCCTCCAGCTGAAGGCTGGTGACCTGATCTGGCATGACGATGGAGTATTCTGCTTGCGCTTTGCTTGGACCGTTGAGCAAGACGGGAAAACAGTGGCCAGCCGCCGCGTGGTTCCCATCCCGCAAGTTCTCTTAGAGTTGGGCCTGGTCGAGTGGATTAGGCTCAGGACCCATTGATTTCCGTTTGGCCGCGTGATTCACGGTGCTCAAAACGAGCGGTGAACATGTCTGACCGTTTCTGGCTGAGCGACGAGCAGATGGCCCGTCTGAAACCCTTCTTCCCAAAGTCCCACGGGAAGCCTCGCGTTGACGACCGTCGGGTCTTGAGTGGGATTATCTTCATCAACCGCAATGGGTTGCGC
>NZ_JBMERR010000011.1:0-149723 GCF_048820915.1 Cribrihabitans pelagius
GCATCCCGCCGCGCCGTCAGGCGGAAATCGATCAGCTGGCCGAACGGGTCCACGGCCCTCCAAAGGCAACGCCAGCGCCCGCCCGCGCGAACGCAGGTCTCATCGACACGCCATTGCAGCCCGCGCCAGGCGCGGTGCCGGGCTTGGGCCCGCTTCCGGATTCCGGGACCAAACTTTCGCACCCGGCGGTGAACGGCCGAGGCATCAACAGCCGCGCCCGCTCAGCACGCGTATCTCGCACGTCCCGGCACGAAAGCGGCTAGCGGCAGGACCAGCGCACCGCCAGCAGGATGATCTGGCGCGGGAACCGGTGCCGCTTGGACGGATTGCGCCGGGACATCGCTCACTCCTCAGCTTGGGGCAGCGATGTTTCTGACATCTCGACGGTTAATGCAACGGACCCCTCATGAGCCAGCCTGTCGTCTATGTGCTGAACGGCCCCAATCTCAATCTGTTGGGCACGCGCCAGCCGGAAATCCACGGGCGCGAGACGCTGGAGGACGTGAAGCGCCTCTGCACCGGGACCGGTCTGAAAGCCGGGCTGGACATCCGCTTTCACCAAAGCAACCACGAAGGCGCGCTGGTCGATCTCATCCACGAAGCCCGCACCGAAGCCGCCGGGATCCTGATCAACCCGGCCGCCTGCACGCACATTTCCGTTGCCATCCGGGATGCGCTGGCGGCATGCGATTTTACCATCATGGAAGTGCACATCTCCAATGTTCACGGGCGGGAGGCCTTCCGGCACCACTCCTGCGTCTCCGGCGTGGCCACTGGGGTCATCGCCGGACTTGGCGTGGAAGGCTACGCAGCCGCGATCCGGGCCATCGCCCTGCAAACCGCATCAAAGGTCTGAACGGCTGCAACAACGGTCCCGGCACCGGCCCGGGGCCGCCGCAGCAACCGCCTTGGGCCAAGCCCCCAGGGAAGCCCTGCTCCTTCAAGCGGCCGCTTTGAAGAGAGCGCCGCACCCGCGTTCCGGTTCCGGAAGGGTCCTTCGCGGATGGTGGCGCGGAATGTCCCGATCCCGGCCAATGCCGCACCCGCCCGCCTGAGTTGCAATCCGCTCAGATCCAGCAATTCCGGCGCGGCTTGTCCGTTCCGCCCCCCCCTGCCCCGCCGCACGCGGCTCCGTGCCGCCGCGGACGCCCGGTTTCCGGCGTCTGTGCCGGTGCCGCCTGCCGCCCGCTCCCACCAGCCTGATAGAGAGCCAGTGCTTGCCTCAGGCACCTCCCGCGCCCGCGGCGGTCCTCAGTCATCCCGGCTCCCGGAAGTGCTGTTGACGCCGCTCAATCCGGAAGCTCGTCTTTATCCGGGCCGGGCTGGAACGGCAGCCGTTCCGGGGCGGCGTCACGCAGCGCCGGCTGCGGCGGCTCGCACAGCCGCGCCGTCAAATGGCCGGCGGCCCAGGTGGACGGCGCCAGCCCGGCGCGGGCCGCTTCCTCCGCCAGCCTGTCCCGCACCTCCGGCGCGAGGCGGACGGTGACCTTGCCCGCGCGGCGGGCCCGCGGGAACGGGCGCGAAGGCTCTGCCGGGCTCTCCTCCCCTGCGAGAACGGTATCTATCAGCTGCCCCAGAAATGCCGAAACGGTCTGCCCCTTGGCCGCCGCCGCAGCGGCCAGCCGGGCATGGCGCTCGGGCGGCAGATAAGTCATCGCGGCTTTCTTGCGGGTCGGCATATTTATCCAGAAGTAATGTACTTGCTGGCGCTGAGCCTATCCTGCGCCAGGCTGTTTGGGAAGCGGCTCTGTGGTTCCGGAGCACAGTTTGCGCCGCCCCCCGCCTGCGTGGGCAGGAAGCGCCCGGGCAGCGGCAGTTTCTGCAGGCGGCAGAAGCGCCGGAAGGCCGGAACAGATGAGCGATCACCCCCCTGCCCGGGCTGAGCCCCCGATTGGTTGCACTGGCGGTCCCCATCAATTGCCGCAGATGAACACGCGGCCCGCAGCAGAGAGCAGGCAGGCTGTGTGACGCCGGGTGTCCCGCGCGTTTGCCCCTTCGGAGGCCCAGGCCGTTGCCCCGGCGCCGGACGAACCTGTCGCGAGCACCAGGCAGGACCCGCTGCAATGCGCGCCTTGAGGCCAAGCCGGATAGGCTCGCCCGGCTTCTGCAGGCCGCCTTCATCACGAGAACTTCGGCACCTGCGCCTTTCTTCGCAGCGCCGGTGCCAGGGTTGCGCCGTACGGTCCTTGCCCGGAGACTGCGATGGTGACGGAAACCCGCGTGCAGACCGCGGCAATGGCTGAACCTGGGCGGCAGCTGTGCGGCCCATTGCGCAAGCTGGCGGCTTCACGGCCGGGCCATTTCGGCCAGCCCAGGCTTTGGGGGAATTGTCAGCTGACAATCGCGCCGCACCGGCCCCGGGGTGGAGGCTTCCGGTTCCGGGATTCCGCCCTTCCGGCAGGCCTAGGGAAGCGGATGGAAACACTGGCTGGGATGGATGATTGTCAGCTGACAATTATCCATTGTCAGACCGCCTGAGCGCCCTCCAGCCTGGCCCCCTGCCCTTTCACCAGCGCGCTCAGCATGGGTGTTATCGAGAACTGGCCGGCCCGGGCTTTCTGCGCCAGCCGCCGCAGGTAAGCGCCGGGACTGCGGATCGTGTCCATGCGTTCGAGGATGCACAGCACCGCCGCCGCGGCCGCCTGCCGCCCCATGGCCGCCCGTGCATCGCTCAGCACCGGCAAGTCGATGCCCATCATCGGCGAGACCTTCTCGGCCACCCTGTCGGCGTCCTGCCAGCTTTGCACCGGCTCCGGGAAGAAGGACCGGAACTCCTGGCAGGCCTTCAGAACCCGGGCCAGATTACCGGTTGGCTTCTCCGGTCTGCCGCTGGCGCCGCCACCGGCTGCCGCCGCGGCCGCGGGCGTGCGGACGGAGGGTTTCTCTGCAGCGTCCCGCACAACAGCAGCTGTTTCCGGTGACGCGCATTCAGAGTCAGAATCAGGTTTATTTGAATCCTGTATGTGCCGCTCATTCCGGCCGCCGCTGGCGCTCATTTCTTCTGCGGCGAAGCGCGGGGCAGGGGCGGGGTCCGCGGGTGACAGCCCGGCGAGCTCCGCCTTCAGCCTGCGGGCGGCGCCGGTCAGCGCGTCTTCGCAGGGCTTGCGGCGCAGGAGCAGGCGGGTGGCCTCGAGCAGGTCCTGAAGCTCATCTGCGTCCGCGGGCGCGCACGCGGACAGTTGCTGGCAGGCGAGGGCCACCTCGTCGCGCAGCAGTGCCAGACGCGCCTGGCGTGCCTTGGCGGCCTCGGCGGTGTCAAAAACCTGCGCCGCGTGGCAGGCGAGGGGGGCGAGGTCGAAGCCGAAAGCGAGCTGGCTGCCATCCCCGGCACGGCGGGCATAGCGCTTGCGGTTGGGGCTGTTCCTGCGGCTGACAATCCCGACCCGCGCTAGCTGCGCCAGATGGCGGCGCAGGGTGCTTTCGGGCATCCCGTTCAGCCGCTCCGACAGCTTGCGGTTGGAGGGGAACACAATGGCGCTGCCCGGCTGCGCGGCAATCCCGCGCGCGGGCAGGAAGGTCATCAGCGCCTTCAGCACGGCCAAGGTGCGGTGGTTCAACTCAAAGTCCGGCGCGGCATGAGTCAGCGCGTCCAGCAGGGCCCACTTGTCGTGGGTCTCTGCCATCCGGCCGCACTGATCCATCCGCCCAAACTGCATTTGGGACGCCTGTTCCATGCTAATGTCACGGCAGACAAAGAATTACCCGCCCCATGCGGCGCATGGAGTTGACAGGTGCATTCGGGAGAGGCTATTCCAAAGGTGCTAAATCTGAGAACGGCCTTCTGGGATGTATGTCCTGGGGGGCTTTTCTTTTATCTGCTGCCCGTGCCTCCTGTCTGTTGCGGTTTCCTGCCTTCAGTCTTCCGGCTGCCCGGGCTGGTCTTGCTGCCAGCGGCCGTGAAGCTCTCTCAAAATCTCTTCGGCATGGGCGTCGAACCAGGCGTCGAAGCCTGCCGTGCCCTTGGCCGGAATGGTCAGCGTGATGCCCCGTGCGGTGCTCTTGATGCCCGCGATGGCGGCGCCGTTTGTGCCCTGCAGCGGGCGCGCCGCGGATGGGGCAGGGGCGGGCTTCGGCTCGGCGGGCGTGTTCAGCGCGCGTTTCAGCACCGCCTCGAAGCGGCCATCGGAATCATGCTCCAGAAATCCGGGCGTGCGCATGTAGTTCACCGCCCGGGCGCGGGCGGCCTGATCCTGCAGCGCCTCGGCCAGCTTGATCCAGCGTTCGCGCCCGATGCCGGGGGCGGAGCCGATTTGGCGCAGGAAATCCAGCTCGAAGGCGTTGCCCACCTTCAGCATCCGCGACACCATCGGCAGATCCATCGACAGCGCGGCGGCAATTGTCTGCCGGTCGTAGCCGTCGTGCTGCAGCTGCGCCGCGAAGGAGGCCTTCTCGATGAAGGTCAGGTCCTGGCGCGAGGTGTTTTCCTGCCCCTGCGCCATCACCAGCGCGTGGTCGTCGAGCTGGCGCACCATCGCCTTCACCGGCAGGCCGAGCTCGCGCAGGGCCTTGAGGCGGCGGCGGCCGTAGACGATTTCATAACGCCCCGGCGCCTTGGGGTGCGGCCGCAGAAGCACCGGCACCTGCTGGCCGTAGGTCCGCAGGCTCTCCATCAGCTGGTTCTGCGCGAGACTGTCGATGCCGAGCCGGTCCTCGTAGCCCGCATCGTCGATCAGCGCGGTGTCGATTTCCTGCACAGCACTTTCCTGCAAGCGGCTGAGCGAGGATTGCAGCGCCCCGACCGCCCCGCGCGGCATCATCTTGGGCTTTGGCCCCGGGGCTGCCGCCGCGGGCTTGCTGAGTGCTGTGCTGAGGATGCCTTTGCGTGCCATCAACGCCTCCACGCCTGTTGAAGAAGCGACTCTATTTCGTCGTTCACCTGATTGAGTGAATCGACCGCGCGGTCATAGGTTGACCTGTGAAACTGGGATCTTTCGACCTCGTAGACCGTCTGCTGGGTGAGCCCGGCGTCGGAAATCGCGGTGGATTTCAGCATCGAGCCCACCATCACCTCCTCGCCGAAGAGCTGGCGCAGGAAGGCCACCACCTGCTGCTGCGGGCCGTCGTTGGGCTCGTAGCGGTTGATCAGGAAGCGCAGGAAATCGAACTCCAGCGAGGCGCCCGCGTTGGACACCACGTCCAGAAGCTCGGCGCTCATCTGCAAAAACTGTGACATCGAGGCGATGTCGAGCATGTTCGGCACCACGGTGATGATCACGCCCGTCGAGGCGCAGAGCGCCGACATGGTCAGATAGCCAAGCTGCGGCGGGCAGTCGAAGATGATGACGTCGTAATCGGCCTCCACCTCCTGCAGCGCCGCGGCCATGCGGGCAAAGAAGGCGGGCTGCACGTTGTTGATCAGCGCCTGCGGGGTCTCGTGCTCGAACTCCTGCAGGATCAGCCCGCCGGGCGCGAGGTCGAGATTGGCGAAATAGGTCGCTTGGATGATCTGCCGCAGGGGCAGGGGGTCTTCGTAGCGGATCGCGTCGTAGATCGTGCCGGTTTCGAGGAAATCCACCTCCGGCCGGTAGCCGAAGAGGGTGGTGAGCGAGGCCTGCGGGTCGATGTCCACCGTCAGCACCCGGTAGCCCTTGAGCGCCAGCCGCTGGGCGGTGTGGATCGACGAGGTGGTCTTGCCCGAGCCGCCCTTGAAGTTCAGGAAGGACAGCACCTGCACCTTGTCGCCCTCGCGGCGGCCGCGCAGGTAGGTGCCGGGCGTCTTGGCCGCGGCATCGAGGATCTTGCGCATCTCCAGAAGATCGGCGGCGGAATAGTGGCGGCGGCCGCCGGGGGTGGTGTGCACCTCGGGCAGCTTGCCGTCGAAATGCAGCTTGCGCAGGAAACTGGCGGAAATCCCCAGCATCTCCGCCGCCTCACCGGCGCTGAACAGGCGCAGTTCCTTCCTTGCATCCGGTGCGAAACTCTGCAGCATGTGGCTTTCGAGCGCCGCGCTGAGGTTTTCCGCATTCTCGCGAATCCGCTGGTTGATGTGGAGTGATCCTGCCACCTGCTGCCCTCTCGATAGTAACGCTGTTTTGCGTCAGCGCCTTATTTATCGTTTCTTTAAGCAAGAAGCGCCGCTCATTGCAACAGATTCCTTGTTTTCAATGCCCTGCGGGAAACCTCCAGATCTGGGGGGCGGGCAGGGGGATAGCCACTAGAAGCGGCTTAAGATGCTGGCATGGAACGGTTTTACTGCGCCGGACCCGGCGGGCGCGCGGCTTGGGGCGCGCGGCATGGGTCCGGGGCTTCATGCGGAATCATCTGCGCCGCGGTGCCTGCGGCTGCCCGGCCAGGGGCGGCAATCCGGGCCTTTCCGAGTCAGGCGGCGCCCAGCCGGGGCGCCGGACGCCGGGGCTCAGGCCGCGTTGCGGATTTCCGCTTTCAGGGCCTCAGCCGCCGCGGTTGCCGACTGGCCCGCGCGGGTCAGCAGGCCGACGGGGCGGGCGATGTCCAGACCCTCCAGCGTGCTGGCCGTCACGGCGCCGGCCATTGGCGAGCTCAGCACCGCCTCGGGCAGGAGCGCCGCGCCTGCGCCTTGGATGACCAGCTCCAGCGCCGTCGCGCTGCGGCCGGTTTCCATTGTCCAGATCAGCGGGATGCGCGCGCGGGCGAGGGATTCGTCGATCAGCACCCGGTTGCCGGTGCCGCGGGCGGGCAGAATCAGCGGCGTCTCTGCAAGCTCCGCCGGGGTGAGGCCCGCCCGGCCTGCCAGCGGATGCCCCTTGGGCAGGGCCGCCATGATGCGGTCGTCGAACAGCGGTTCGAACCCGGTGCCGGGTTCCAGCGCCGGCAGCGGGCACAGGCCGAAATCGGCTTCGCCCCCCGCCACGGCCTCGGCCACGCCGTTGGTTGACTCGTCCAGCAGGCGCAGCCGCGCGCTGTGCCCGGCGGCGCGGAACCGGGTGATGGCGGGGATCACCAGCCGCGACAGCAGCGTGGGGACCACGGCGATTGTCACGATCGCGCCGCGCTGGTGAGCAAAGGCCACGCTTTCGTCCCGCATGGCGCGGGTGGTTTCGCGGGCATCCTCCAGGATCGCCTCGGCCCGCGCTTGCAGGCGCTTGGCGGCAAGCGTCGGCTTCACCGCCCGCGTCGTGCGCTCGAACAGCCGGGTGTCCAGCGCCTGCTCCAGCTTCGCCACCCGCCGGGTGACCGCCGGCTGCGACAGGTTCAGCACCGCCGCCGCGGCATGGAAGCTGCCGGTTTCCTTGACCGCGAGGAAGGCTTCGAGATCGCCGAAATCGTAATTGATGCGCATCGCGCAATAATCGCGAAAAAACTGGTATTGGTCAAATTAAATGCGGCTGGCTACGACGGTCCCAGCCAAGAGGACCGCCATGACCGAACCCTATGATATCGCCGTGATCGGAGGCGGCAACGCCGCGCTTTGTGCCGCGATGACTGCCGCCGAAGCCGGCGCCCGCGTCGTCATTCTGGAAACCGCCCCCAAGGCCTACCGCGGCGGCAATTCGCGCCACACCCGCAACTTCCGCTGCATGCACAGCGGCCCGCTGGGGCCGCTGGCCGAAGACTACGGCGAGGAGGAGTATTTTGCCGACCTGATGAAGGTCACCGGCGGCAAGACCGACGCGCATCTGGCGCGTCTGGCCATCCGCACCAGCGAGGAATGCCTGCCCTGGATGCAGGAGCGCGGGGTGCGGTTTCAGCCTTCGCTCTCCGGCACGCTGTCGCTGGCGCGCACCAACGCGTTCTTCATGGGCGGCGGCAAGAGTCTGGTGAACGCCTATTACCGCACCGCAGAGAAGCTGGGGGCCGATGTGCTCTACGAGGCGGCGGTCACCCATCTGGAGCTGGAGGGGGACCGGATCACCCGGGTCGACTACACCCGCGGGGGCGTGCGGCACTCGATGCGCCCGAAGAGCGTTGTCGTGGCTTCGGGCGGGTTTCAGGCGGATATCGGCTGGCTGACCCGCGCCTGGGGGCCGGCCGCGCGCAACTTCCTGATCCGCGGCACGCCCTACAACCGCGGCGTGGTGCTGGCGGACCTGCTGGCGCAGGGCGTCGAGAGCATCGGCGACGCCGATCAGTGCCACGCGGTGGCCATCGACGGGCGCGCGCCGGAATACGACGGCGGCATCGTCACCCGGCTGGACTGCGTGCCGTTCTCCATCGTGGTGAACAAACACGGCGAGCGCTTCTATGACGAGGGCGAGGACGTCTGGCCCAAGCGCTACGCGATCTGGGGCCGGCTGGTGGCGGCGCAGCCGGATCAGGTGGGCTATGTCATCATCGACGCGAAGTCGCTGGACCTGTTCATGCCCTCGGTTTTCCCGCCGCTGAAAGCTGACACGCTGGAAGAGCTGGCCGGCATGATGGGCCTGCCGGCGGAAAAGCTTTGCGCGACCGCCGGCGCCTTCAACGCCGCCTGCGGCGATACCTCGGCTTTCCACCCGGGCGGGCTGGACGGCGTTGCCACCACTGGCCTCACGCCGCCGAAGACCAACTGGGCCAGGCCGATCACCGAACCGCCGTTTTATGGCTATTCGCTGCGCACCGGGGTGACCTTCACCTACCTCGGGCTCAAGGCCGGCGAGACCGCCCAGTGCCGCACCGCCGACGGGCCGGTCCGCAACCTGTGGGCCGCAGGGGAAACCATGGCGGGCTCGATCCTCGGGCAGGGCTATCTCGCCGGTTTCGGCATGACCATTGGAACCGTCTTTGGACGCATCGCAGGACGGGAGGCCGCAGCCCATGCAAACCTTTGATCTTATTCAGGAAGCCCGCCGCCAGGCCGAAATCTGCAACGCCTGCCGCTATTGCGAGGGCTATTGTTCGGTGTTCCCGGCGATGCACGCGGGCCGCGCCTTCTCGGATGGGGATATCACCCAGCTCGCCAATCTTTGCCACAACTGCCGCGGCTGCTACTACGCCTGCCAGTACACCGCCCCCCATGCGTTCGAGCTGAACCTGCCCAGGGCGCTGGCCGGGGTCCGCCGCGGCAGCTGGGAAGCCTATGCCTGGCCGCAGCCGCTGGCGCGCCGTTTCCACACCCATGGCGGCGCCATCGCGCTGGCCCTGGCGCTGGGGTTTGCGGTGATCTTCTGGGCGCTGCGGGCGCTTGGCGGCAATGGCGAGGGGTTCTACGGCGCCTTGCCGCACAACGCGATGGCGGCGATCTTCCTGCCCGCCTTCGTGCTGCCGCTGGGGAGCCTCGGTGTGGGCATGGTGCGCTACTGGCGCGCGGTGGACGGGGAACGCATCCGGCCTAGGCACCTGAAGCAGGCTTTCGGCAAAGCCGCCAGGATGAAGGACCTTGCCGCGGGGCATGGCGAGGGCTGCAACTTCGAGGATGAGGACCGCTTCAGCCAGGCCCGCCGCCATGCGCATCAGGCGGTGATGTACGGGTTCCTCATGTGCTTTGCCGCTACCGCCGCCGGAACGCTGCTGCACTATGGCTTCGGCATGCCCGCGCCTTATCCGCTGTGGTCGCTGCCGAAGCTTTTGGGCGTGCCGGGCGGCATCCTGCTGACCGCGGGCTGCGGCTGGATGGCGGTGCTGAAACTCCGCTCCGACCGGACGCTGGATGACGAGCCCGCCTTTGGCGGCTCCATCGCCTTCATCCTGCTCCTGGGCTTCGTGGCGCTGTCCGGGCTGGTGCTCTATGCGCTTGGCACCTCGCCCCTGATGCCCGGGCTGCTGGCGGTTCACCTCGGCGCCGTGCTGACCTTCTTCCTGCTCACGCCGTTCACCAAGATGGCGCATGGTTTCTACCGGCTGCTGGCGCTGATCCGGGATGCGCAGAGACGGTAGGGCAGGGGGCAGGCGCTTGCCCTGCGCGGATGCCTCCGGCGCGCTGGTCCGCTGCCGGGCCGGGATCAGCGCGGTTGCAACTGCGCGTCGATCAGATCGGCAAAGCGCATCAGCATGCGGTGCAGATACTCGGGCGAGCTGACGAACTGCTCGTGGATGATCAGCCCGCGCACGAAGGAACGGGCGATGCTCCAAAGCACCTCGGCATCGTCGGATGCCTGCCCTGCACCCGCGTAAAGCCCGGTAATCGAGGCGAGGCTGGCGCGGTCCCACGCGCGCAGCTGCGGCGCCAGACGCCGGTTCAGCGCGGCATCGGTGCGGCAGGCGATGAGGATCTCCAGCATCGCGCGTCCGCCCGCGGTGTTCACCACCCGGTCCCAGATCTCCTGCATCAGCGCGCGGGCGGGTATCGGCCGGACCGCGGCCTTGCGCGCCTCGATCGGGCGCAGCGACTGGCCGAGCAGCCGCGCCGCGGCTGCCGCGATGATGTCGTGCCGGTCGGTGAAATGATACATCAGCGCCCCGCGCGACACCGCCGCCTCGGCCTGGATCCGCGCCAGCGTGGTTTCGGCGTAGCCATGCGCGTCAAGGCAGCGCACCGCGGCCTCGCAGATGCGGACCCGCATCGCGGCCGAGCGCTGCGCGTGTCTGGTGGGTTCGGCTTGCGAAGGCGATTTCGGATCGGTCATGCTGGGCTGGGAGCTTTGGGACGCGGCGTCACGCAAGAGTGGCAATTGACCGGGCCTGCTTCAACACGAAAAATACCGACCAAACGGTTTTTATTTCTGAAGCACCGGAGAAGGGGAGCACGGCATGACGCGGAACACCCTGCGGATCGGCGGCGCCTGCGGTTTCTGGGGCGAGGCGCCGGATGCCACCGCGCAGCTTCTGACCGGCCCGGCACTGGATGTGCTGGTCTACGATTACCTGGCCGAAATCACGCTCTCGATTATGGCGCGGGCGCGGGCCCGGGATCCGGCGATGGGCTATGCGGCGGATTTCGTCCGCGGCGCGATGGCGCCGAACCTGGCCGCAATCGCCCGGCGCGGTGTCCGGGTGCTCAGCAATGCGGGCGGGATGAATCCGCGGGCCTGCGCCGAAGCCCTGAGGGCTGAGATCGCGGCGCAGGGCCTCTCCCTGAAGGTCGCGGTGGTGGAGGGCGATGACCTGCGCGGCCGGATCGAAACGGTGGCAGAGGCGCCGGAGATGTTCACCGGCGCCGCCTTTCCCGAACGGGACAAGGTGCTGTCGGTCAACGCCTACCTGGGCGCCGGGCCGGTTGCGGCGGCCTTGCAGGCGGGCGCGGATATCGTGATCACCGGCCGCTGCGCCGACAGCGCGCTGACGCTTGCGGCCTGCATGCACGCCTTCGGCTGGCAGGCGGAGGAGTTTGACCTGATGGCCGCCGGATCGCTCGCCGGGCACCTGCTGGAATGCGGGCCGCAGGCCACCGGCGGCAACTTCACCGATTGGGAGACGGTGCCGGGCCTGGCCGTGATCGGCTATCCGATTGCCGAAATGCGCCCTGACGGTGTCTTCACCCTGGAAAAACTCGAGGGCACCGGCGGGCTGGTCACGCGGGAAACCGTGGGCGAGCAGCTGCTTTACGAGATCGGCGATCCGCAGGCCTATCTGCTGCCCGACGTGATCTGCGATTTCTCCGGTGTGAGCCTGCGCGAAGCGGGACCGGGCCGGGTGGAGGTCTCCGGCGCCAGGGGCCGGGCGCCGAGCGGCAGACTCAAGGTCTCCGCCACCTGGCAGGACGGCTACCGCGCAGGGCAGGTGCTGTACTTCAACGGCCGGGGCGCGCGCGCCAAGGGCGAGGCTTACGCGCAGGCAGTGCTCGAACGGGTGGGGGCAAAGCTTGCAGCGATGAACGCCCCGGGCTTTGACAAGGTGAGCATCGAATGCTTCGGCGGCCGCCCGGGGCAGGGGGCTTACGAGGAGGTGGCCGTCACCGCCGCCGTCCGGCATCAGGACGCCCGCGCGGTGGGGCTGTTCCTGAAGGAGCTGACCGGCGCCGCGCTGGCGGCCCCGCCGGGGCTGCATTTTTTCACCGGGGCAGGGCGCCCCAAGCCTTCGCCGGTGGTGGCGCTGTTTTCCTGCCTGGCGGAGGCGGACCTGGCCGAAGTCACGGTGACGCTCGATGGCGCGCCGGTGGCTTATGAGCCGGAATGCGTGGCAGGCCCGGACATCCGCCCCCCGGCGCCGGTGCCGCCCGATGTTGCAAGCGCCGGGCACACCATGGTCACGGTCCCGCTGGAGGATCTCGCGGTTGCGCGTTCGGGGGACAAGGGCGATGCCGCCAATATCGGCGTGATGGCCCGCCTGCCCGCGTACCTGCCCTGGATCTGGGCCGCGCTGACGCCCGAGGCGGTGGCGGCGCAGTTCGAGGGGCTGGCCGAAGGGCCGGTGGAGCGCTTCTATCTGCCGGGAATCGCCGCGATGAACCTGCTGATGCACAACGCCCTGGGCGGCGGCGGCATCGCCAGCCTGCGCAACGACAGCCAGGGCAAGGGCTTTGCCCAGCGGCTGCTGGCCCTGCCGGTGGCCATTCCGGCCGGTCTTGTTTCCAACACCAAACGGAGGGCGGGCTGATGGCCTTCGCCAGTCAAATCAACCCCGAAAGCCCCGCGTTCCGGAAGAACCGCAAGGAGATGCTCGGCAAGATCACCGAATTGCGCGCGCTGGAGGCGCGGCCGGTGGCTTTGTCCGAAAAACGCCGCGCGCGGATGCACGGCCGCGGCCAGCTCACCCCGCGCGAGCGCCTCGCGCAGCTGCTGGACCCCGGTCTGCCGTTCCTGCAGCTGCACGCGATGGCGGGCTACCTTGTGGACACGTCTGACCCTGAGACATCGGTGCCCGGCTCCTCCACGATCATCGGCATTGGCTATGTCGAGGGCGTGCGCTGCCTGGTCTGGGTCGACGACAGCGGCATCAAGGCCGGTGCCCTGGGGCCGATGACCGCCGACGTCATCCTCAGCGCGCAGGAGCTGGCGCTGCGGCAGAAGCTGCCGGTGATCCACCTGGTCGAAAGCGCGGGCGCCAACCTGATGGACTACAAGGTGGAGCAATGGGCCTATGGCGGCCGGGTGTTCCGCAACCTCGCCAGGCTGAGTGCTGCGGGCCTGCCCACCATCGCGGTGCTGCACGGGCCCTCGACCGCGGGCGGCGCCTATATGCCGGGCATGTCCGACTATGTGATCGGGGTGAAGAAAAATGGGCTGGCGGCGCTGGCGGGCGCTGCACTGGTGGCCGCGGCCACCGGCGAGCAGGCCGACGAGCGCGAATTGGGCGGCGCGGAGATGCACGCGGGCGTTTCCGGCCTGGTGGAATACCTCGCCGGGGACGACGCCCACGCGATCCATCTGGCGCGCGGCGTGGTGCGCGATCTGGGCTGGAACGGCAGCCTGCCGCCGGACACCCGCGCGGGCTTCGGCGAACCGCTCCTGCCGCCCGAGGATCTCGCCGGGGTGGTGCCGCTCGACTACCGCACGCCTTATGACGTGCACGAGGTCGCCGCCCGCATCGTGGACGGCTCGCGGCTCAGCGATTTCAAGCCGGGCTACGGGCCTGCAACCGTCTGCATGAAGGCGCATCTGCACGGCATGCCGGTGGGGCTGATCGGCAACAACGGCCCGATCGACCCGGCCGGGGCCAGCAAGGCCGCGCAGTTCATCCAGCTCTGCGGGCAGGCGGGCACGCCGCTGATTTTCCTCAGCAATACCACCGGTTTCATGGTCGGGACGGAGTATGAGCAGTCCGGCATGATCAAGCACGGCTCCAAGATGATCCAGGCGGTGACCAACGTCGATGTGCCGCGCATCACGCTATATATCGGGGCCAGCTTCGGGGCCGGCAATTACGGCATGAGCGGCTTTCCCTACGAGCCCGATTTCCTGTTTGCCTGGCCCAACGCGGTCACCGGCGTGATGGGCGGCGGGCAGGCGGCGGGCACGATGGACATGGTCGCGCGCGCCGCCGCCCGGCGCCAGGGCGCAGAGGTGGACGAAGAGCGGCTGGCCAAACAAAGCGCGGCCCTGAAAGCGCATTTCGACCGCCAGCACAGCGCCGTCTACACCTCGGGACGGTGCCTTGACCACGGCATCATCGACCCGCGCGACACCCGCAAGGTTCTGGGCTTCTGCCTGGAAACCTGCCGCGAGGCGCGCGCCCGCCGCCTGAACCCCAATTCCTACGGCGTCAGCCGGTTCTGAGGAGGACGCAGCGATGAATGAACTGACGCCAAACCCGCAGCCGCCCGGGCAGGGGAGCAGGCCATGCCCCTGAGCTCGGTTCTGATTGCCAACCGCGGCGAGATCGCCTGCCGCGTCATCCGCACCGCAAAGGCGCAGGGGCTGCGCGCCATCGCGGTCTACTCCGAGGCCGATGCCGGCGCGCCGCATGTCCAGCTGGCCGACGAGGCGGTGCTGATCGGCCCCGGCCCGGCCGCCAAAAGCTACCGCTGCGCGAAGAGGGTGCTGGAGGCCGCGCGCGCCACGGGGGCGGAAGCGATCCATCCGGGCTACGGCTTCCTGTCGGAAAACGCTGCCTTCGCCCGGGCAGTGGAGGCCGCGGGGCTGGTCTTTGTCGGCCCCCCCGCCGATGCGATCGCGGCGATGGGCAACAAGGCGGAGGCCAAGCGGCTGATGATAGCGGCGGGGGTGCCCTGCGTGCCCGGCTGCGAAGGCGCGGACCAGTCCGATGCCGGGCTCGCCGACAGGGCGCGGGAGATCGGTCTGCCGGTGATGATCAAGGCCGCGGCCGGCGGCGGCGGCCGGGGCATGCGCCTGGTGGCGCGCGGCGCGCAGCTCGCCGATGCCATCGCCGAGGCCCGCGCGGAGGCGGAGACCGCCTTTGGCTCGGGCGAGCTGATCCTGGAGAAAGCCCTCACCGCCCCGCGCCATGTGGAAGTGCAGGTCTTTGCCGATGCCCATGGCAATGTGATCCACCTGGGCGAGCGCGACTGCTCGGTGCAGCGCCGCCATCAGAAGGTGGTCGAGGAGGCGCCCTGCCCGGTGATGACGCCGGAGCTGCGCGCCCGCATGGGCCAGGCGGCGGTTGATGCCGCCCGCGCGGCCGGCTACCGCGGCGCCGGAACGGTGGAATTCCTGCTCGACGCCGGCGGCGCCTTCTATTTCCTGGAGATGAACACCCGCCTGCAGGTGGAGCATCCGGTGACCGAAATGATCACCGGCCTGGACCTGGTGGCGCTGCAACTCGCGGTGGCCGGCGGCGCGCCCCTGCCGCTGCGCCAGGAGGACGTGCGCTTTGACGGCCATGCCATCGAGGTCCGGCTCTATGCCGAGGACCCGGCGCAGGATTACCTGCCGTCCACCGGCCGCATCGGGGTGTGGCAGCCCGCCGGCGGGCCGGGCGTGCGGGTCGATGCCGGGATCGCCGCGGGGCAGGAGGTGCCGCCGTTCTACGACCCCATGCTGGCCAAGATCATCGCACATGGCGGCACCCGCGAGGTGGCGCGGGCGCGGGCGCTGCGGGCGGTCCGGGAGACGGTGCTATTGGGCGTGAAGACCAACAGCGCCTTTCTCGCGGACGTTCTGGATCTGCCCGGTTTCGTTGCGGGCGCGGCGACGACGGCGCTGCTGGACCAGGCCTATCCGGAAGGCTGGGCAGAGGCCGCGCTCTCCCCGGCGGATCTGGCGCTTGCGGCGGCGGTGCTGGGCCAGCGCGACCAGCAGCGCGCCTTTGCGGCGGCCGGGTATCTGTCGCGCGGCCTGCTCGGGTGGGCCTCAGCACCGATGCCGCCTGCGGGGACCGCACTGATTCACGAGGGCCGCGAGCATGTCCTGCAGATGCGCTGCATCGGGGACGTCTGGGAGGTGAACGTTGAGGGGGACACCCTCAGGGTGGAGCTGACGGGCCGGGACGGAAACCGGGTCCGCGCGAAAGTCGGCGGGGCCACCGTCGATTGCACCGTCTGGCTGGACGGTGAGCGGGCGGAGCTGGCACTCGGCGCCCGCCGCCTGAGCTTCCAGCGCAAGCAGCCGGGCGCGCAGGAGGATGCGGGCGCAGGCGGCCGCATCACCGCGCCGATGCCCGGCCTGGTGCAGCAGGTGCTGGTGCGCGAAGGCCAGACCGTCTCCAGGGGCGGCACCCTCGCGGTGCTGGAGGCAATGAAGATGCAGCACCAGCTCACCGCGCCCTTCGACGGCACCGTCACCGGCGTGCGCGCCCGGGCGGGCCAGCAGGCCGCGGCGGGCGAGGTGCTGATCGAGATCGAGGAAACAGACGCCTGAGCGCAGCGGCGGGGCCGCGCACCGCAAAAAAAGGGGCACAACACATGCAGAACACCGGTTTCGAAGAGCTCTCCTTCGGCCTGCCCGAGGAGGTCGAGGAGATCCGCCGCACCGTCGCCCGCTGGGTGGACGCCAACCTGGCCCCGCGGGCGGAGGAGATCGACCGCACCAACACCTTCCCTGCCGATCTGTGGCCCGCGCTTGGCGAACTGGGTTTGCTCGGCATCACCGCGTCCGAAGAATACGGCGGCTCCGGCCTCGGCTATCTCGCCCATGTGGTGGCGTGCGAGGAAATCTCGCGCGGATCGGCCGCGGTGGGGCTGTCTTATGGCGCGCACTCGAACCTCTGTGTCAACCAGATCGCGCTGAACGGCTCGCAGGCGCAGAAGGCGCGGTACCTGCCGAAGCTGTGCAGCGGTGCCCATATCGGCGCGCTGGCGATGTCGGAGGCCGGGGCCGGGTCGGACGTGATGTCGATGCAGCTCCGCGCCGGGCGCCGGGGCGATGCCTACGTGCTGAACGGCACCAAGATGTGGATCACCAACGGCCCGGTGGCGGATACGCTGGTGGTCTATGCCAGGACCGGTCCCGATGCGGGCCCGCGCGGCATCACCGCTTTCATCGTCGAGAAGGGGTTCAAGGGGTTTTCCGTTTCGCCCAAGCTCGACAAGCTGGGGATGCGCGGCTCGGACACCGGCGAGCTGGTGTTCGAGGATTGCGAGGTGCCGGCGGAAAACATCCTCGGCGGGCTGAACCAGGGCGCCCGGGTGCTGATGCGGGGGCTCGACTACGAGCGCACGCTCCTCTCCAGCGGCCCGATTGGCATCATGCGCAGCGCCATCAGTATCGCGCTGGCCTATGTCCATGAGCGCGAGCAGTTCGGCCGCCCAATCGGAGAGTTCCAGCTGGTGCAGGCCAAGATCGCCGATATGTACACCAGCATGAACGCCGCGCGCTGCTACGCCTACACGGTGGCCGCCGCCGCCGACCGGGGCCGGGTGACGCGGCAGGATGCGGCGGCCTGTATCCTGTTTGCCTCCGAGGCCGCGACCAGGGTTGCGCTCGACGCGATCCAGCTGCTGGGCGGCAACGGCTACATCAACGACTTCCCGGCCGGCCGCCTGCTGCGCGATGCCAAGCTGTTCGAAATCGGCGGCGGCACTTCGGAGATCCGCCGCATGCTGATCGGCCGCGAGCTGTTCGCCGCAACCGCCTGACGCGGCGGGGCGGCTGCGCCGGTGCTCAGGTCCGCGCCGCTTCGAACGCCTGCCAGGCCTTCTCGAAGGCGTCGAAGTCAAAGCCGGGCTGGCGGGCCGGCTCCAGGATCAGCCTTTCCGTGTCGAGCAGCTTGCGGATCGCCTGTTCCAGGTCCCCGGTCACCTCCGGCGGGATCACCAGCGCGCCGTGGCGGTCGGCATGCACCAGGTCGCCGTCGTTGACCGTCAGCCCGAAGATGCTCACCGGGGTGCCAACCTCCCGCACGTGCACGAAGCCGTGGCTGGGGCCGATGGAGCCGGCCACCACCGGGAACCCCTCCGGCAGATCGCCGAGGTCGCGCATCACGCCATTGGTCAGCGCGCCGCTGATGCCAAAGCCCTTGTGCACGGTGGTGTTGATCTCGCCCCAATAGGCGCCGATGCAATGGGGGAAATCCAGGTCCTCGACCACGGTGACCGCGGGCCCGCTGCCGCTCGCCATGTGGCGGTAATAGTCCATCCGGCGCTTGCGGATCACCTCGGGCGGCTCCTCGGGCGGGGCCACGGCTGCGATCTTCGCGGTGCGGGCGTAGCCCGCCATGGCCCCGGCAGAGGGGTCCGAGCACAGCATGGTGCCGCGGGTGAAGGCATCGAAGCCGCGCTTTCCCTGGGCCACTTCGATGGCGTTGCAGACGGTGGGGGTATCGACCCGTTTCAGCAGGTCCAGCAGCGATGGTTTCATATCGTCTCCAGCCAGCGGTTCAGTGCCGCCGTGGTTTTTTGGGGTTGTTCCAGGGTGGGCAGGTGGCCCGCGTTCTCAACGATTTCCAGGCGGCTTTGCGGCATCAGCCCGTGCATCAGCTCGTGGCGGGAGACGGAGCACAGAACATCCTCCCGCCCGCAGAGCACCAGCGCCGGGCCCCGGTAGGCGCGCAGCGTGCCGGTCTGGTCGATGCGGTCCCGCAAGGCTTTGGACTGGTTCGCGAAAACATCCGGTCCCAGGCCCAGGGCCATCTCCATGCAGAGATCGAGGATCGCCTCCCGGCCCGGGCCGCGGGTCAGATAATTCGGCTTCATCTCCTCGGCCATGACCTTGCGCAGCCCGCCTGTGCGCACCGCCTCGATCTGCGGCCCGCGCCGGGTCTTGACCTCTTCCGTCTCGGCCAGCGGGTTGGTGTCCAGCAGCGCAAGCCCCGCGATGCGTTCCGGCGCGTGGCGCAGGATCTCCATCGCGAGGATGCCGCCCATCGAAAGCCCGGCGACGGCAAAGCGCGGCGGCGCGTAAGCGAGTACCTCGGCCGCAAGCGCCGCCATTGTGTCATGCCCGCCAATCGGCGCGGTGATGATCGGCACGGTGCGGGACAGCGCCGCGATCTGCGGGGCGAACAGCCGCGCATCGCACATCATTCCGGGCAGGAGAACAAGCGGTGTCATCCGGCCAGCGCCGCCCCTTCGGCCAGGGCTGCCAGCTTGGCGTAGGCGATATCGGGGTCCACTGCGCCAAAGCCTGCAAAGGTGCCAAAGCCGCAATCGCTGCCCGCGATCACCCGTTCCGCCCCCACGATACCGGTGAACCGGGTGATCCGCTGCGCGACCAGCTCCGGGTGCTCGACAAAGTTGGTGGTGGTGTCGACCACGCCGGGCACCAGCACCTTGTCCTCCGGGATCTCCGCTTTCCGGTCGCGGAACACGGTCCATTCATGGCCGTGGCGCGGGTTCGCGGTCTCGAACAGCACGCAGCGCGACTTGGTGGCCATCAGGGCAGGGAACACCTTGTCCATGCCGATGTCGCAGCAATGCGGGCCTTCGTAATTGCCCCAGCAGATGTGGACCCGCACCTTTTCAGCCGGCACATCCTGCAGCGCGTGGTTCATTGCCTCCACATGCAGGCCCGCGATCTTCACGAACTCCGCGTCGGAAAGATCGCTGAACAGCATGTGCCGCGACAGCGCGAGGTCGGGGCAGTCCAGCTGCAGATCGAGCCCCGAGGCGACTATGGTCTCATATTCCGCCTTCATCGCGTCGGCCAGCGCGGCCAGGTAGGCCTCGCGGGTCTTGTAGAAATCGTTCTGCAGGAACAGCGAGATGACGCCCGGCGAGGCGGCGTTCATGAACCCGCGCGCCGCGCCATGCACGGCCATCGCCGCCTTGAGGTTGGCGATATCCTTCTCCAGCTCGCCCTGGCCCTTGGACTTCACCTCCCCGGTGCACATCGGGCGCGCGTAATGCGGCGTGCCGCCGCTCGCGGCGAGGCGTTTCAGGAAGCCGGGGAACATCTTGAGATCGGCAGGCGCGTTGCGCGGGGAATCGCCGGAAAAGCCGGTGTAGCGGTCCTTCACGTAGGTGGCATAGGAGATCTTGGAGGTCTCCCCGTCGCTCACGATGTCCACCCCGGCATCAACCTGCTTGCGCACGGTTTCAAGGACGGCGGCACTCATGCAAGCGTCGAATTCCGCCTGATCGAAGGGTTCCCCGTGCTCGCGGGCAAAGATGAAATCCACCACCTCCTGCGTGCGCGGCAGGCTGCCCACATGGGTTGTCGCAATTTTCGTCATAGCGGTCCTCTTCCCGTTGCGGTTTTCTCTTTCGCCCGCCGTGCGCGCGGCGCCGGTGGCCCCGGGCGCCCCCGGCCTGGCAGGGGCGGGCGCCGGCAAAAGGGGCTCGATGCGCCTTTTGCCGGCTCCCTGTTTCAGCCTGCCCTGCCGTCAGCCAACCCAGGTGGCGCCGGCCGGGTCGCCGGTGGCGGTGATGCGGTAGAGGCTTGCCTCACCGGTCATCGACGGCTCGATGCCATGCGCCTCGCCCGGCAGCAGAAGGGCGGTGTCGCCGGGGTTGAGTATGGTGTCCAGACCGTCCGCACGCAGGTGCCAATGGCCGCGCACCGGCATCAGCACGGTCGCCTCGCCGCGCGCTTCCGGCGCGGCCGGGACCGATCCGCGGGTGAGGAACTCGACCTCGAAGCCGGGCTTGTCCTTCAGCAGGGCATCTTCGCCGATCACCTTGGCGGGTTTCTTGCCGGCCAGCGCCATCAGGTCCCAGTAGCGCGCCACGTAATCGCGCACCACGTTTTCGACCGGCACCTCCGGGTAGGCCTTCAGCTCCTCTTCGCTCAGCACCGGCATCGGCTTGATGCCGTCAGGCAGGCTTTGCCCCTTCTTGCTGTCGTAAAGCACGCCGTTTTCGCCCAGCACCAGCCCGTGCGCGCTGGCCTCCTCGATCACCTGCGGCGCCCAGGTCACCCCGCCGCCGGCATCGTCGCCGCCGAGCACCGCCATGATCATGCCGTAGTCGGTGCCGACGTTCTCGAAACCGCGGAAGATGCCGGTGGGGATGTTGAAGATGTCGCCCTCCTCGGCGATGAATTCACCGGCGTCGCCGTGGCGGCCCCAGAAGAAGCGCCAGCGCCCCTTCAGCACAAAGAACACTTCAGCCGTGGTGTGGCTGTGCAAGCTGTTGCGGCATTTCGGCGGCTGGCCCGCCGCGCCGATGTTGAAGCCGATCTGGTCGGTGATGTGCACGTGCTGGTCGGGGCTTTCGCTGACGCCGCCGCCGATGATGGTGAAGTTTTCCTTCTGGTCGGAGCCCGGCGTGTGGGCGTCGATGAAGGCGGTCTTGCAGGGTTTCAGCTCGCCGTAGCGAACGATGCGGGATTGAATGGTGCTCATGTCTGGTGTCCTCTCGAGGTCTGCTGTTGAAATGGCGGGTTCAACCCGCGCCGCCGGGCGGGCGGTTGTTCAGCCGCCGGGCGCGCAGGCTGGCACGGTGGGCGTGAACCCGCCGCGCCGCCTCGCTGGCGTCCAGAGGAGAGGCACCGGGCGTCATTCAGAGATCGCCCGTCTGCAGCAGGATCTGTTTCCAGACCGAGGTTTCGTCGAACAGCGTGTATTCGCGGCGCAGGCCCCAGGGGCCGAACTCGGCGTGGCTGGCGCCCAGCACAAAGACCTCGGCGCCGGTCGGCTTGCCGAAGACGCCCCAGCCGTCGTGCTTGCCATGCAGCGTCCAGCGCAGCGCGGCGCGCGGCGGCATCAATGGGTCGTCGCGGCCGATCTGGTGGCTGATCTTGAATTCCGCATTGGGGAAGGAGGCGCGCAGTCCCATCCAGAACCGGTCTACCGGCCCCCAGCTGTGGCCGGTGGTGCCGCCGGGGTATTCCGACTGCACCGCCCGGTCGTATTCGCCTTCGATCACGCGCATGTCTGCGTTCATGATCCGGGTCAGGATATCAGCGTATTTCTGGCCCCATTCATTGTCGTTGCCGGTGCCCTTGTAGGGGCCGGGCTGTTCGTTGGCCGGGGTGTAAGGCTGCACGCAGGCCTCGGGACCGCCCTCGCGCGCGATCAGGTCGCGGGCGTAATCCTTGGGGTCCCAGCCCATCTGCCGCACGATCGCGCCCTGGTCGCGGATCAGCCATTCGTCGTTGATCTGGTTGTTGATCGCGTGGCAGTCGGCGAGGATGCGGTAGGTGAGCTTCTTGCCGGTTGCCTTGCCATAGACACCGTCGCCCAGGTGCGTCGCGGTGGACAACAGCCGGTGCGAGGACAGCATCCCTTCCTCCGGGGTGCCGGACCAGATCACGTCCTCGCCCAGGAGGGTGCGGTCGGGGAACTCGGCGAGGGTCGCCATGGTGGCGGCAATCACCCCCTCGTTGCCCGTGACCACCGAGGCGGGCGAGCGCACGACAATATCCGGCGCGTAGTAGTCATGCAGCGTGGCAATGCCGCGATCTTCCCAGATCTCCTTGGTGATGCCAATGATGTAGTCGGGGAAGTCTTTGAACTTGGGGTCAAAACCCTTCATGTGTTCCATCCTTCAGGTATGCGGGCCGAGCCGCGGACGATAAGGGGGCTGTCGATCTCGACCCGGCGCGGGCGCGCTTCGGCGTCCTCGATCTTGCGCAGGATGATATCGACGGTTTCGGCCACCATGCGGTTGGCGGGCTGGCGCACGGTGGTGAGGTTGTAGGTGGGCCAGGCGGCGGCGGTCACATCGTCGTAGCCGATCACCGAAACATCGCCCGGCACGCTGAGACCCAGCTCGAAGCGCAGCGTGTCCATCACCGAGATCGCCATGTGGTCATTGGCCACAAAGACCGCATCGGGCGGGTCGCTGGCGAACATGCGGCGGGTGGCTTCCCGGGTCTGTTCGGTGACGAAGTTGCCCACCTCGCGCGCATGCAGCGCGGCCCCGGCCGCCTGCAGACCCGCGACGAACCCGGCCTCGCGGTCGCGCTGGGTCGAGGCGCCTTCCCAGCCGGCGATATAGGCGATCTTCTTGTGGCCGCCCGCGAGCAGGAACTCCGCCGCCTTGCGCCCGCCCGCAATGTTGTCGGAGGTCACCGCCGACATCGACGGATCGTCCTGGGCGCGGTTGAACAGCACCATCGGCACCCCTGCCGCCTGGCAGCGGGCCGACAGGTCCGAGGACAGCGCCACCGAGGCCGCGATGATGCCGTCGACCTGGAAATCCAGGATCTCCTCGACCACGCGGTCGATGTTGCCCGCAGCGTGCGACGCCAGGAAGACCAGCACGTGGTAGCCGCGCTCCTGCAGGGCGTTGGTCAGTTTTTCGATGGCCTCGGGATAGAACTGATTGTTCAGATAGGCGACCACCAGCCCGATGATGCCGCTCTTGCCGGACACAACTGCCCGGGCGAGCACGTTCGGCCGGTAGCCCAGCTCCTCGGCCGCCTTGCGCACCTTCTCGATGGTCTTCTTCGAGGCCGAGGCGCCGGGCGTGAACACCCGGCTGACCGCCGACTGGCTGACGCCTGCGCGGCGGGCGACGTCCAGCGATGTGACCTTGCTCGCGCCCATCAGTCTGCCGTCCATCCGCCATCCACCAGCATCGCGGTGCCGGTGACCAGCGCCGAGGCGTCCGAGGCCAGGTAGACCACCGCGCCCATGATATCCTCGACCGCGCCCGGACGGCCGAGCTTGATCTTGTCCAGCACCCAGGCGCGCTTTTCCGGATCGTCAAAGGTGGGGCGGGTCAGGTCGGTCAGGATGAAGGTCGGGCAGACCGTGTTGATGCGGATCTTTGCAGGCCCGAACTCCAGCGCCATCGCCTTGGTGAAGCCCTCGACCGCGAATTTGGACGCGCAGTAGACCGCGCGCTCGCGGCCGCCGACGTGGCCCATCTGGCTCGAGATATTGATCAGCGAGCCGGGGCGGCCGGCCTCCAGCAGGCCCTTGGCCACGGCCTGGGTCAGGAAATAGGCGCCGCGGACATTGACGCCCATCACCGCGTCGAAATCCTCCGGTGCGGTATCCACCGCCTTGCCGTGGCGGGCGGTTCCGGCGGAGTTGACGAGAATGTCGAAGGGGCCGGCTGCCTCCACTGCTTCCGCCGTGGCCGCCACGTCGCCGACATCCAGTTGCAGCACCTTCGCCGCCCAGCCGCGGGCGGTCATCTCCGCCGCGACCTCCTCCAGCGCCTCGGTGCGGCGCGCTGCAAGGGTGACCTCGGCCCCATGCTCCGCCAGTGCCACGGCAGAGGCCATGCCGATGCCGGAGGAGGCGCCCGCCACGAGCGCGCGCTTGCCCTTCAGGCTGAAACTGGGGGTGCTGGGGAAAGTGGTCATGTCAAGCCTCGCCGACGGGGAATGGAATGCCGCCTGGCACGCGGGCCTTGTTGAACTCGCGCAGGCGCGCAAAGACGTCTACGCCCAGCTGGCGGTAGGCGTCCAGCAGGTCGACCGTCACCCAGTTCTCCCGGATCTTGCCGTTCTCCAGCCGCCAGAAGTCCAGCGAGCGCATGGTGATCCGCTGGCCCGAGGGCGCGATGCCCATCCAGCCGTCGTGGGTCACCGTCTGGATCATGTTGGGCCAGCCGGTCACCGCCGCGTATTCGCCGTCGCCAAAGAAGTGATAGGTGATCTCGTCCAGGTATTGGCCGCGGTCGGGCATGCCGCTCAAAAACGGGATCTGGTGCCAGTTGCGGAAGCCCGCAAAGCCGCGGCCGGTGCCGATGCCAGCGGGGCCGTACCAGTTCATCCGCTCGTGCCAGAACTTCGGCATTTCCATCACCTCCGGGCCGCCCTGGCTCGGGTGCTTCTTCAGGTGATTGAGCATGTCGACGATGTGGCTGCAGGAGGCCTGCGACTTCTCCTCGTCCCAGGGGCCGGGGACGATGCCGTCATGCGTTGCCGGGCCGGGGATGCAGAATTCCAGGCCAAGCGAAGGCGCCATCGGCCAGGCGTTGGCCTGCATCATCACCTCGGGGATGTCCCAGATCGTCTGGATCTCGACGACCTTGCCCGCCTCAAAACGGTAGAACTCGTGGTAGCGCATGTGGGTCAGGTGGCCAGTGGGCGGGATGTCCAGCCAGGGCTGCACGAAGGTGCCGTAGTAATGGCCGCCGCAGCCGATCCAGTCGCCGCCGTGCTCGGTGCGCCCGCCCATCACGATCCAGTCGCGCCGTTCGAGGTCCGGCATGGACTGCAGCAGCGGCGCGTAGCAGCTGTCATAGAGTTCCGCAGGGCCGGTCAGGTCACCGAAGGGGTGACACATGTGCACCGCTGCGTCCGGCGCGATCAGCTCTTCCAGCGCGGCGCGCACGCCTTTTTCGCTGAAATCGCGCATCGCCTCCCGCATCGGCGCGATCAGCGCCTTGTTCTGGGTGTGGGGATCAGAGGTCATTCTGCCGCCTTTCCGTAAGGCACGTTCTTGCCGCCGAACCGGCGGACGCGGATGTTGCATTGCTCGGCGTGGCCGACAAAGCCTTCGAGCATGCACAGGCGCGAGCCGTATTCGCCGATCATGGTGGCGGCCTCGTCGGTGGTGACCTTCTGGTAGCTGTGGGTTTTCAGGAACTTGCCGACCCAGAGCCCGCCGGTATAGCGGCCTGCCTTCTTGGTCGGCAGGGTGTGGTTGGTGCCAATCACCTTGTCGCCGTTGGCCACATTGGTGCGGGGGCCAAGGAACAGCGCGCCGTATGAGGTCATGTTCTCCAGGAACCAGTCGTCGCGGTCGGTCATCACCTGCACGTGTTCGGAGGCGATGTCATCGGCGACCTGAAGCATCTCGTCATAAGTGTCGCAGACGATCACCTCGCCGTATACCTCCCAAGAGACCTTGGCGGTGTCCGCGGTGGGCAGGATGCCCAGCAGGCGATCGATCTCGCTCAGCGTCTCCTCGGCCAGCTTGCGGGAGTTCGTGAGCAGCACGCAGGGAGAGTTGTAGCCATGCTCGGCCTGGCCCAAAAGGTCGGTGGCGCAGAGCTCGGCGTCGGCGGCGCTCTCATCGGCGATCACCATGGTCTCGGTCGGGCCTGCAAAGAGGTCGATGCCGACGCGGCCGAAGAGCTGGCGCTTGGCCTCCGCCACAAAGGCGTTGCCGGGGCCGACCAGCATATGCACCGGGTCGATGGTCTCGGTGCCGATCGCCATGGCGCCGATCGCCTGGATGCCGCCCATCACGTAGATCTCATGCGCGCCGCCCAGGTGCATCGCGGCAATCACCGCCGCATTTGGCTTGCCCTGGAACGGCGGGGTGCAGGCGATGATGCGCGGCACGCCCGCGACCTTGGCGGTGGCGACGGACATATGCGCCGAGGCCACCATCGGGAACTTGCCGCCGGGGACGTAGCAGCCGACAGACTGCACCGGGATGTTCTTATGGCCGAGGATCACGCCGGGCAGGGTCTCCACCTCGATGTCCAGCATGGAATCGCGCTGCGCCTGGGCGAAGTTCATCACCTGCTTCTGCGCGAACTTGATGTCCTCCAGCTCGCGCGCGCTGAGCGAAGCGATCAAGTCGTCAATCTGCGCCTGGCTCAGGCGGAAGCTTTCGGGGCTGTAGTTGTCGAACTTTTCGGACAGCTCCCGCACGGCGGCATCGCCGCGGGTCTCGATGTCCTTCAGCGTCGCTTCGACCACGGCGCGGGTCTTGGCATCGTCTTCGGCGCGGTCGGCGTCAGATTTGCCGCGTTTCAGGTATTCGATGGTCATGGTCAGGTCCTCAGTTTCCGGGGCGCGGAGGCGTTTTCTCCCCGCGGTCAAATGCTTCCCAGCCTTCGCCGTTGAACAGGTCAACGCCGAGCTGGGCGGCGACATGGGCGAAATCGACGTTCACCCAGTTATCGGTGATCTTGCCGTCCTGGACCTTCCAGAAGTCCATGTAGCGGATCTCGACCCGCTTGCCGGTGGGTTCGATGCCGAGGAAGGTGCCGGAGTGGGTGGCTTCCTGGCGGCCGAAGGCGGCGGCCCATTCGCCCATGTAGAGGCGGGCCTCGTCGATGCAGACCTTGTCCGAGAACGCGGCCTGGAACGGGCGCTGCCAGTTGTCCTGGAATTCCTTCAGCCCGGTCTTTGTGCCGCAGCCCTGGTTGCCCATCCAGCGGAAGCCTTGCGCGAAGAATTCGCCGATGTCGCTGATGCGGTGGTCGTTCAGCCCGTCGACCATGTTCTCGATCACGCGGCGGGTGTCTTCGGTCTTGCTCATGTCCGTGTCTTTGGACAGCACGGCCTGTTCGGGGCGGGAGCCTTTCATCGTGTACCTTTCTATGTGCAGCAGCCGGGGAGCCTCCGGCGGGGATATTTTCAGCCAGAAGAAGCCGGGAGGCCTTCGCGCGCCGCAGGCGCGCCGGGCCCAACGGGCGGAGACGCATTTCTAATGCGGCTCCGGCGGGCGGGAGGGCCGCCGGGATCAGCCTTTCACCGCACCGGCGGTCAGGCCGCTGACGATCTGGCGCTGGAAGAACAGGATCAGCACAAACAGCGGGGCGGTGGCCGAGACCACGGCGGCGACCGCGTACATCACCTTGCCTTCGACCTGGGTAGTGCCAAGGAAGCTGTTGATCGCGGGGATGATGGTCTCGTTCTCCGAGCTCAAGAGCATCGCGGTCACCGCAAAGTCGTTGTAGGCGAGCAGGAAGCTGAACAGGCCGGTGGTGATCACGCCGGGCCACATGACCGGGATAATCACGTGGCGGAAGGCCTGGAAGCGGGTGCAGCCGTCGACCATGGCGCTTTCGTCCATGTCCTTGGGGATGTTGAGGAAGAAGGAATGCAGCATCCACAGGGTGAAAGGCTGGTTGATCGCCACCAGCACGATGATGGTGGTGGGCAGGATGCCCCAGATGTTCCACTCGAAGAACGGCAGCAGGTAGCCCGAAACCAGGGTGATATGCGGCATGGCGCGGAACACCAGCGCGGCCATCAGCAGCCAGAAGGCATAGCGGCGCCCCGAACGGGCCAGCGCGTAGCCGCCCAGCGTGCCGAAGGTGAGCGAGATGACCACCGTGAAGAAAACGACGATGCCGGAATTGAGGACATTGCGCCAGAATTCCTCGTCCACCCAGGCGCCGTGGTAGCCTTCGAGGGTGAAGGGGCTGCCGGTCTGCCGGATCGTGTTGACCCCGTAGATCGCGTTCTGCCAGTCGGTCTTGGAGAAGAAGTCCGACTGCACCTTGAAACTGCCCCAGAAGGTCCAGAAGAACGGGAACGCCGCGACGATCAGCCAGAGCGCCACGAGGGCCAGCGAGATCACGGTGAGCGGCGAGACGCGGGACCGGGATTTGGGGCTCACTGCCGGGGCTGCGATGCGGGATTGTGCCTTGGTTGCCATGATCGTGCCCTCAGTGTGCTTTGCGGGAGAAGTCGCGCCAGGTGCGGATCAGCACCGGCATCAGGAGGATGATCACGCCGGCGATGGTCATCATCGAGGTCGCCCCGGCCGAGCCGTAGAGCGGATTGCCGCTTTCGCGCAGGTCGTTGTAGATGATCCAGCTGAGCGAGGTGGCATGGGCTTCGGCCTTGAAGCTGACGATCGGCTCGAAGACGCGGAAGTTGTCCATCAGCAGCATCAGCGTCACAAAGGACATCAGCGGCGCCAGATGCGGCACGATCACATGGATCATGCGCTGCCACTTCGACGCGCCGTCGATCATCGCCGCTTCCATGGTGTCCTCGGGCACCGTCTGAAGCCCCGCGTAGAAGGTGATGAAGCTGAACGGCAGGGTGTGCCAGACGCCATAGACGATCAGCATGGTCCAGGTCAGCGCGGTCGAGGCCTTCAGGCTGAGCGAGGGATCGTTGAAGACCCGCTGGATGGTGGCGCCGATGACGCCGTCGCTGTCGACCATCCAGAACAGGATCAGCGAGCCCACCAGCGGCGTCACAAGAAACGGCAGCAGCGAGATGAAGATCGAGGGGCCCTTGAGCATCCGGGGCAGGTTGTTGACGCCAACCGCAATCGCCAGACCAAGCGCGATGACCACCGGGGTGACCACGGCCGTGTAGGTCAGCGTGAAGATCAGCGCGCGGTAGAAGGGCAGGTTGGAGATCTGCTTCCAGAACGCGCCAAAACTCTCCGTGCTGGCCCAGGCTTCGCCGACCTCGGCGAAGGCCAGGTGCGAGCGGTTGATGTAGGTGCCGAGCGCGTTGTACCGGCCCAGCGGCTGCGCCTCCTGCAGCTTGGCCGTGGCCGCGGTATCGACGGTGGTGGTGGGCGTGCAGCCGAACGGGCCGCAGCTCTCGGAGACCACCAGGACCTGCTCGTGCTCGACGAACAGCGACTGGATGAAAACCGAGACGATGGGCAGCGCGATGAAGAGGATCATCGCGGATAGCGTCGGCAGGATGAACCAGAAAAAGGTGCGGTGCTTCATGGTGTGGGTCTCGGTGTTCGGTCCGGGAAAAGAGAGGGGGCCGGGAAGCCCCCTCCAGTCGGGAAGGTTTACTTGAGGAAGCCGGCTTCTTTGGCCGAGGTCCGGTAGGCGGTCTCGACATCCGACAGCGCCTGCTCGGCGCTTTCGCCGCCTTTCAGGAAGTCGGTGAGCTCGGAGCCGAGTGCTGCGTGCAGCAGGCCGATCTGCGGGATCATCGGATAGGGCCGGGCCCCGCCCTGCACGGTTCCGGCCACGCCCGCTGCTGCCGGGCCGGGCTCGAAGCCGGGCAGCAGCCAGACCGCGTCGTCGTTGTTCTCCGCCACCATCTCGGGGGTCAGGCCGCTGATCAGCGCGGCAAATGTCGCCTCGGCTTCTTCGTCGGACACGTTGGACGCGATGGAAATGCCGTCCCACCACAATGTCGCCGCCGGGATCGAGCCGCCGCCGACGGTGGGGGCCGCGGACAGGACCGTGTTCGAGGTCACCTCTTCGCTGGAGCCTTCGTCATCCAGGATCGGCGCGCCGCGCGAGCCCCACATGACGGCCAGCGCCGCCTGACCGGATTCCCACAGGCCCTGGGTCTCGTTGGAGGCATGGGTCAGGTGGTCCGGGTGGGCGTATTCGGCCAGCGCTTTCATGGTTTCCAGCGCGGCGATGCCCTTTTCATTGTTGATCGAGGGCTCGGCGGAGCCGGGTGCGAAGAACTCGCCGCCATGGCCGAGGTAGATCATGTTGAAGACTTCACCGACGTTCCAGCCGGTTTGCAGGTTCATCGCGATGGGATGCTCCATGATGCCCGCGGCGCGGATCTTTTCTGCCGCCTCCAGCACCTCCTCATAGGATGCGGGGATGCCCTCTACGCCCGCCTGCTCCAGGATGTCCTTGCGCGAGAACAGGTGCTGCGAGTTGGCCATGAAAGCGACCGCCATCACGTTGCCGTCGATGGTGATCAGCACATTCGGCGGGATGCTGTCCTTGTATTTCTCGACCAGGTCGTTCAGCGGCCGCACCAGCCCGTCGTTCATCAGCTGGGTCAACGTCGCGTTGGCCAGGATCACCGAGGTGTATTCCGCCGGGTTCGGCGTCAGCGCGGCATTCATGATCTGGCGCGCTTCGGTGGTGTGGTTGGCGGAGAACTCCGCTGCCGCGTCCCCGCAATTGGCCCGGGCCGCATCGACCACGGCGTGGATCGCCGGGAAGTCGCTCGCCAGGATGCGGATCGACTGGCCCTCGGGGCCGCAATTGGCCGCAAAGGCCGCCGAGCCCATCAGGCCGGCAAAAAGCGACGCGGCCGCAAGTCTTTTCAGTAGCATGTCATTCTCCCTGTTTTATCTGAAATTGGGTGCGGGCCGCATGGGCCCGCCCTGAGTGCGGAGGCGTTCAGCCCCCGATCCGCGCGCTGGTCCGGCCGTCGAACAGGTGGCAGATTTCCTGCGGCACGGAGATCGACACCATGTCGTCGATCTCGGCCCGGAAGTTCTTGTCGGCCTTGACCGACACCAGCGCCCCGCCGACCCGAACCGAGATCATCGTGGCATCGCCCAGGAGTTCCAGCGTGTAGATCGGCGCGTTGATCTGGCCCGCGCCGGGCGCTGCAATGCCCGCGTCCTCGGCCCGGAAGCCCAGGGTCAGCGCCCCGTCCGGTGCGTTCAATCCGGCGATCTCCACGTGCTGGGCGCGGAAGGTGCCGCCCCGGACCTCGCCGTCCATCAGGTTCATCGCCGGGCTGCCGATGAAGCTGGCGACAAAGGTGTTGGCCGGGTTGTCGTAGATATCGGTCGGGCTGCCGACCTGCTGCACCACGCCCTGTTTCATCACCACCACGCGGTCAGCCAGCGTCATCGCCTCGATCTGGTCGTGGGTCACGTAGATTGTGGTCACCGCCAGCTCGTGGCTGAGGTTCTTGATCTGCGCCCGGGTGGAGACCCGCAGCTTGGCATCGAGGTTCGACAGCGGCTCGTCCATCAGGAAGACGTTGGGCTCGCGCACGATGGCGCGGGCCAAAGCAACACGCTGGCGCTGGCCGCCGGAAAGCTCGGCCGGCTTGCGGTGCAAAAAGTCGTCCAGCTCCACCATCGCCGAGGCGCGGCGCACCTTTTCGTCATGGGTCTTGGGGTCGATGCCGCGCACCTTCAGCGGAAAGCGGATGTTCTCGTAGACGTTCATGTTGGGGTAGAGCGCATAGGACTGGAACACCATCGCCACGTCGCGGTCCTTGGGCTCCATGTCATTGACGCGCTGCCCGTCGATCAGAATGTCGCCCTCGGAGGCCTCCTCCAGCCCCGCGATCATCCGCATGGTGGTGGTCTTGCCGCAGCCCGAAGGGCCAAGCAGCACCAGGAATTCCTTGTCGGCGATGGTCAGGTCAAAGTTGTCGACGCCGACAAAAGAGCCCCAGCGCTTGCCAACGTTCTGCAGTTGTATCTCGGCCATGAATTCCCCCTGGCGGTTCCGCGCGCTCAGCTTGCATACGTTTGCAATAGGGTAGACTTAGCGTCAGCTTTTCGGCAAGTATTTTTTGCAAACGTATGCATCAGGAGCGTGCCCATGTCCGGCTTTTCGGAAGAGAAACAAGTGATCCGAGACCTTTACGCGGAACTCGACGGGGCGGAGGAGCACGCCCTTGAGGCGGTTTTGGCGCGCTGCTACGCCCCGAATCACCTCTGGCGCGGTTACCACCCGTTCCACGAACAGAAGGGTGCTGCGGCGGTGGCAGAGACCTTCTGGCGCCCGCTGCGCCGCGCGCTCCGGCAAATGCAGCGGCGCCAGGACATCTTCATGGCCGGCGCCAACGAGATGGACGGCTTCGCCTCCGTCTGGGTGGTCTCGATGGGGCACCTGATGGGGCTGTTCGATGCGCCCTGGCTGGGGATCCAGCCCACCGGCAAGATGGCATTCCTGCGCTATTGCGAGTTCAACCGGGTGGAGAAGGGCAAGATCACCGAGACGGCGATGTATTTCGACATCCCGCATCTGATGATGCAGGCTGGGCTGCAGCCCTTCCCGCCGCAGACTGCCGCGCATCTGGTCCAGCCCGGGCCGGTGACGCATGACGGGCTGATGTTCGATCCGCAGCCGCCGGAGGAGGGGGAAAAGACCCTGGCCACGATCAACGCGATGATCTCCGACCTCGGCCAGTGGAAGAGCGGCTTGAGCCTGGAGGACGAGCTGCGCCGCACCTGGGCTGAAGACATGATCTGGTGGGGCCCAGCCGGGATCGGCGCGGCCTACACCATCGAACGCTATGCCAAGCAGCACTCGGGGCCGTTCCGTGCGGGTTTCACCGACCGCTCGAAGACCAATCACATCTGCCGTCTGGCCGAAGGTCATTACGGCGGCTTCTTCGGCTGGCCGAATTTCACCGCCCGTCCCTCAGGCGGCTTCATGGGGATGCCCGCGACCGGGCAGGCGGGCGAGTTCCGGGTGATCGACATCTACCGCCGCGAGGGGGACAAGCTGGCCGAGAACTGGATCTTCATCGACCTTCTGCATTTCTGGAAGCAGCAGGGCGTTGATATCCTCGCCCGGATGGCAGAGGTGCCGCGCACATGACCGGCTGGATCGACGCGCATCACCATCTGTGGGATCTCAAAGCCGTGCATTACCCTTGGCTGATGGCCAAGGGTGCGGACCGGTTCTTTGGCAACCCGGCGCCGATTCAGCGGGACTATCTGCTGGAGGAATTCCGCGCCGAAGCCGCCGCCGAAGGCATCGCCGCTTCGGTGCATATTCAGGTGGGGGCAGAGGACGCGTTGGCTGAGGCGCGCTGGGTGCAGGCTGTGGCTGACGAAAACCCGGACTGGCCGCTGGCGCAGGTGGTGTTCTGCGACCTCACCGCGCCCGATCTGGCCGCACAGCTCGACGCCTTCCAGGCGCTTCCCACCGTGCGCGGTGTGCGCCAGATCGTCGGCCGCGCCCCGGGCGAGGACGCGCGGACCGGCACCAACGCCCTCCTGGACGATCCGCGGTTCCTGGCCGGGCTGCAGGAGGCCGGGCGGCGCGGCCTCAGCTTCGACTTGCAGCTGATCCCTGAGCTGATGGAGAAAACCGCCCGGGTGCTGGCACAGGCGCCGCAGACCCGGGTTGCCCTGTGCCACGCAGGCTCGCCGCACGACCGCAGCACCGAGGGGCTGCGGGCCTGGGCGGCTCAGCTCAAACACCTCTCGCGGCTGCCGCAGGCGGCCTGCAAGCTCTCCGGCCTGGGCATGTTCGAACACAATTGGACAGCCGCCAGCATCCGCCCGATCGTCGGGACCTGCCTTGCACAGTTCGGCGCGGAGCGGGTGATGTTCGGATCGAACTTCCCCGTCGACAAGCTCTACTCCGATTACCGCACGCTCGCGCAGGCCTGCCGCGAACTGGTCCCGGAGGAGGCGCACAGGGCCGTGTTCCGCGGCACCGCCGCCCGGTTCTATGGCCTCGGCGTGCCGGCGGCATGACCGTCTTCGCAGCCGCCGCGCCTGCCTGACGCAGCGCGGCGGACGGCTACAGGCGGGGCAGGGAGATGCGCACGGCGGTGCCGCGTCCGGCGGGCAGCAGGCGGACCGTTCCCCCGTGCCGGCGCATCACGTCTCGCACGATCGACAGACCCAGCCCGCTGCCGTCGCCGCTGCGCAGCTGTCCGAACCTGCGAAAGGCGGTCTCCCTCTGGTCCGGCGGAATGCCGGCACCGTCGTCTTCGACCAGAAGAACCGCCTCGCCGCCGCCGTCTCCCCCGCGCTGCGTGCGCACCGTGATGCGGGTCATTCCGGGGCCGCCGTGGGTCAGGGCGTTTTCGATCAGGTTGGTGATGGCCTCGCCGATCAGAACCGGGTCGCCCTCGACCGCAAGCGGATCCGGGGCGCGGGCAAATTCGAACTCGAGGTCGCGGGACAGGACCGCCGGCCCCAGATCGCTGCACACCTGCGCCGCGGTATCGCTCAGGTCCAACCGCTCGCAGGCGCGCGCGCCCTCATAGCGCAGCCGTTCCAGCGACAACAGCTGGTTGGCCAGCCGGGCCGACTTGCGCGCCGCGGCTACGAGCTTCTCTTGGTGCTGGCGGCGTGCGCCGGGACCGCGCACATCGGGAAGCGTCTCCGCCAGGGACAACAGCGCCGACGCCGGGTTGCGCAGCTGGTGGGCCGCGTCGGAGATGAAGGCCTGGTGCGCCTCGATGCTTCCCTGCACCTGGGAAAACAGCCGGTTCAGGGTGGCGACGATGCCCGACACCTCCTTGGGCACCGGGCGGCGGATATGGCCGAGGTCGTCCGGCGAGCGGCGCTGGATCGCGTCCTGCAGGTCGTTCAAAGGCCTGAGGCCGATCTGCACCCCGAACCAGACCACCAGGGCCAGCGCTGCCATCAGCCCCGCTATCAGGGCCGCGGCCCGAAAGGCAAGCGCGGCGGCAAAGGCATTGCGGTCGCTCACCCGCTGCCAGACGGTCACCACCGTTTCGCCGGTGAGATTGCCGATGGTGGTGGTTTCAAACATGCGCATGACGCGCACCGGCTCGCCCCGGTAGTCCGCCACGAAGAACTGCGGGCCGTCCTTGCCGGCGGGGTCTTCGGATCTGGGCGGGTAGGCGTAGCCGGTCACATAGATCCCGCCCGGGCCGGTGACGTGATAGAACATCTCTCCGCCGCCCGCGTCCGAGATGAACCGCCGTGTCTGCGGCGACAGCGCGTCCCCTTCGGAAATCGCCACATCGCGCGAGATCGCCAGGGCGGCGGCCAGAAGGCTGCGGTCGAACAGGTCCTCCGAGGTGCGCTGCGCCACTTCGAAGCGCCAGATCCCGAGCAGGACCGAGACCAGCAGCAGCGGCGGCAGGATCAGCAGGAACAGCCGCATCCGCAGCGACATGGAGCTCATGCGCTGCCAGCCTCCAGCATGTAGCCAAGCCCGCGGGCGGTCTTGATCTTCACGCCGTAGGGCTCCAGCCGCTTGCGCAGGCGCGAGACATGCGGCTCGATCGCGCTTTCGCCGTGGTCCGCGCCAGTGCCGTAGACATGCGTGATCAGCTGCGCCTTGGAGACGATGCGCCCGCGCCGTTCCAGCAGGCATTCCAGCGTCGCCACCTCCTTGCGCGGCAGATCCAGCGGCTGCTCGTCCAGCATCAGCTGGCGGCTGGTGCGGTCGAAGACCAGGGGTCCCAGCGTGTCGCGGGCCGTGAACTGCAAGTCCTTGCGCCGCGCCATCGCGCGCAGCCGGGCCTCCAGCTCGTCGATCTCGAAAGGTTTGGTGAGGTAGTCGTCGGCGCCCGCGTCCAGCCCCGCCACCCGTTCGGCGGTCTCCGCCCGGGCGGTCAGCAGGATCACCGGCGTGCCGTCGCCGCGGCGGCGCAGCGCCCGCAACACCTCCAGCCCGTCCCGTCCCGGCAGGTTCAGGTCGAGCACGACAAGATCGGCGCCCTCGCGCGCCAGGAAGGCTTCCGCCGCGTCACCGTCATGCAGCAGGTCGACGGAATGCCCCCGGTCCCGCAGGCGGGACGCGATTCCATGGGCCAGGGCCTCGTTATCTTCGATCACGGCGATACGCATGGCTAATACTTTGTCAGGTTGCGCAAGTTTCGCGCAAGGTTGGGAGGGCAAGGTGCAGCCGTTGGAGGAGGGATTCTGTCCCTTGGGAGAAATCGAACACGCCGCCAGACTGCGGTCCAGCGGCCCAATAGGTCTACGGGAGGACACCAATGACCATCAAGCAACTTGCAACCTCGGTTGCCGCAGCCGCGCTGGCCGCATCGCCGGCCCTTGCCGAAGCCGACTTTGCCGGTGAGACGATCGAATGGGTCATCCCGTTCTCGGAAACCGGCGGGTCGGCCAAATGGGCCAACTTCTTTGCGCCGCTGCTGTCCGAAGAGCTGCCGGGCAAGCCCACCGTGGTTGTGAAGTTCATGCCGGGCGCAGGCTCCACCAAGGGCGCGAACTGGTTCCAGGAGCAGAAGCATGAGGACGGCACGCTGCTGTTCGGCACCTCCGGCTCCACCCAGTTCCCCTATCTGCTGGACGATCCGCGCGTGCGCTACGAGTACGGCGACTGGGTTGCGGTGATGGCCACCGGCACCGGCGGCGTGGCCTATCTGAACGCCGAGGACGGCGCCAAGTTCGACGGCTCCGCCAACGGGCTGAAGGACATCGACTTCATCTACGGCTCGCAGGGCGCGACGCGGCTGGACCTGGTGCCGCTCCTGGCCTGGGAAATGCTCGGCATGAACGTGGAGCCGGTCTTTGGCATCAAGGGCCGCGGCGACGGCCGCCTGATGTTCGAGCGCGGCGAGGCCACCATCGACTACCAGACCTCCTCGGGCTACCTCGGCGCCTCGGCTGACCTGGCCGCGCAGGGCAAGGCGGTGCCGATGATGACCTGGGGCGCGCTGGACGAGGACGGCAACATCGTCCGCGACCCGACCTTCCCGGACATCCCGACCTTCAAGGAAGTCTGCGAAGCCACCGACGGCTGCGAGACCGAAGGCGAGGCATGGGACGCGTGGAAAGCCTTCTTCGTGGCCGGCTTCCCGGTGCAGAAGATCGCCTTCCTGCCCGCAGGCACCCCGGACGGGGTGCGCGACGCCTACGCCGCCGCCTTTGACGCCGTGCGCAACCGCGAGGATTTTGGCAGCATCGCCTCCAAGCGCGTGGGCAAATACGGCGTCTTCGTCGGCGAAGGCGCTCGGAAGGCCGCCAAGGCGGGCACCACGGTGTCGCCGGAAGCCAAGGCCTTCGTGATCAACTGGCTGCAGGAAGCCTACGGCGTTGCGCTGAACTAAGCGCGGCGGCCTGAGGCCCCGGCGCCGTCCGGGGCCGGTTTCCACATATTTTCGAACAACTTGAGGTTGGGGCGATGGATGTATTCGCTACCGCCATGCCGGCGCTTGGCCAGGCATGGGCGCTAATTCTGCAACCCGTGGTCCTGGGTTATCTGGTGCTGGGGGTGGTCATGGGGCTGGCCGTGGGGGTGTTCCCCGGGCTTGGCGGCATCGCCGGCCTGTCGCTGCTCTTGCCGTTCATGTTCGGCATGGACCCGGTCCTGGGCCTGGCGCTGATGGTGGGCATGGTGGCGGTGGTGCCGACATCGGATACCTTCGCTTCCGTGCTGATGGGCATTCCCGGCTCCTCCGCGTCGCAGGCGACGGTGCTGGACGGCTTCCCGATGGCGAAGAAAGGCCAGGCGGCGCGGGCACTGTCGGCCGCCTTCACCTCCTCGCTGTTCGGGGGGCTGGTGGGGGCGCTGTTCCTCACCCTGTTCATCGTGGTGGCGCGGCCGCTGGTGCTGGCCTTCGGCCTGCCGGAGATGCTGATGATCTCGGTCCTCGGCCTGTCGATGGTGGCGGTCCTGGCGGGCCGGGTGGCGCTGAAGGGTCTGGCGGCGGCCGGCCTGGGCATGCTGATCGGCACCATCGGCGAGGCTGATGCGGGCGGCAGCCTGCGGATGGCGAGCTATGACATCCCCTATCTCACCGACGGGCTGAAGCTGGTGATCGTCGGTCTGGGCATCTTTGCGGTGCCGGAGATCGTCTCGCTCCTGCGCCAGGACCGCTCCATCGCCAAGGACGCCAAGCTGGGCGCCGACTGGGGCGAAGGGGTGAAGGACTGGGCGGCCAACAAGTGGCTCTCGGTGCGCTGCTCGCTGATCGGCGTCGTGGTCGGGGTGATCCCCGGGCTGGGCGGCTCGGTGGTGGACTGGATCGCCTATGGCCATGCGGTGCAGAGCACCAAGGACAAGTCCGGCTTCGGCAAGGGCGAGATCCGCGGCATCGTCGGCCCGGAAAGCTCGAACAACGCCAAGGAGGGCGGCGGGCTGGTGCCGACGCTCCTGTTCGGCATCCCCGGCTCGGGCTCGATGGCGATCTTCATCGGCGCCATCGCGCTGCTGGGGTCTGGCGACATCGAGGTCGGCCCCTCGATGCTGCGCGACAACCTCGACATCACCTATTCCATCGTCTGGCTCCTGGCGCTGGCGAACGTGGCAGGCACCATCCTGTGCATCGCGGCCTCGGGCGGGATCGCCAGGCTGACGACGATCCGCTTCACTTACCTCGCGCCGTTCCTGTTCATGCTGATCTCCTTTGCGGCGTTCCAGTCCGGGCAGAACTTCGAGGACATCCTGGCGCTCTTCGCAATCGGGCTGACCGGCATCTTCCTGCGCCGCTTCGACTGGTCGCGCCCGGCCTTCCTGATCGGCTTCGTGCTCTCGAACCCGGTGGAGAAATTCTCCAACCAGGCGTTCCAGATCGCCTCCTTCCGCTTCCGCAAGTCGTTTGAGGAAGGGCTGGATTACCTGTTCTCGCCGATCGTGATCGTGCTGCTGATCGTCACCGTGGTCTCGGTGGTGCTGGGCCTGCGCCAGGCCAAGTCGATCATGGCCGAGGGCAACGTGCAGTCCGGCTCCAAGCGCGCGCCGCTGGTCTTCCTGATGCTGTTGATGGCCTACGCCGCGGCGGCGCTGATCAACGCCAGCATGATCCCCGACTACAACATGACCGACAAGATCATCCCGCTGGCGGCCGGCGGCGTCACCCTGGCGGCGCTGCTGATCCTGCTGGGGCAGATGCTCCTGCGGCCCGAGACCGACGCGGTCTTTGCCGACAAGGAAGCCGCCGGGGAGGATGCGGATGCCTCATACGGCCTTTGGGGCACGCTGGCCTGGTTCGCGGGGCTGATCGCCGCGACCTATTTCGCGGGCTTCATCCTCGCGCTTCTGGGCTTTCTTGCCGCCTTCCTGCGGGTGCGGGCGCAGGCGTCCTGGCCAAAGACCCTGATCCTGACCGCCGCCGGCATCGCGCTGATGTGCGTGATGGCAGGCGCGCTGAACCGCGACTTCCCGCCGGGGCTGCTGCAGGACGCAGTGGACCTGCCCTGGCCGCTGAAATGAACCCACGGAAAAGATGACATGACACAGACAGGCATTCCTTACGTTTTCATGCGCGGCGGCACCTCGCGCGGGCCCTTCTTCAACCGCGCCGACCTGCCCGTCGGCCGCGAGACACTGGCCGAAGTGCTGCTGGCGGCGCTCGGCTCCGGCCATCCGCTCAACATCGACGGGATCGGCGGCGGCGCGGCGGTCACCACCAAGGTGGCGATGCTGTCGCCCTCGGAAGATGACTGGGCCGACGTGGACTACTTCTTCGCCCAGGTCTCGGTCGAGGACCGGCTGGTGGATTTCAAACCCACCTGCGGCAATATCCTCTCCGGCGTCGGCCCCGCGGCGATCGAGATGGGGCTGGTCCGGCCCGGCGGCGACGAGACCGAGGTGAAGATCCGCGCCGTCAACACCGGGGCGAAGGTGCTGGCCAGGGTGCAGACCCCGGGCGGCGTGCTGACCTACGCGGGCGATGCCGAAATTGCAGGCGTGCCCGGAAGTGCCGCGCCCGTGGAGCTGAACTTCATGGGGGTGGCGGGATCGGCCACCGGTTCCTTCCTGCCCACAGGCAATCTCCGCGACACTTTCGGCGGGATCGAGGTGACCTGCATGGACGTGGCGATGCCCATGGTCATCGCCCGCGCCGCGGATTTCGGCCTCACGGGTTATGAAACCGTGGCCGGGCTCGACGCAGACCGGGACTTCTTCGCCCGGATGGAGGCGATCCGGCTTGAGGCAGGGGAGGCGATGGGCATGGGGGATGTGTCCAAATCCGTCACCCCGAAATTCGGCCTGCTCGCCCCGGCGACGGACGGCGGCACCATTGCAACGCGCTATTTTATGCCCTGGAACACGCACCCCTCGATGGCGGTGACCGGCGCGCAGTGCCTCGCCTCCTGTGCGCTGACGCCGGGCAGCGTGGCTGACGGGCTGCTCGACCGCCCCGCCGAAAGCCCGGC
The DNA here is from genome assembly GCF_048820915.1 of Cribrihabitans pelagius. Classification (NCBI taxonomy): domain Bacteria; kingdom Pseudomonadati; phylum Pseudomonadota; class Alphaproteobacteria; order Rhodobacterales; family Paracoccaceae; genus Cribrihabitans; species Cribrihabitans pelagius. The sequence continues at coordinate 39,625 of NZ_JBMERR010000011.1, forward strand.
CAGCGTGGTGCTGGAACATGCCTCCGGCACCATCGCTGTGCTGGTGGACTTCGGGATGAACAACCATTTCACGCTGAGATCCGCGGGTCTCCTGCGCACCGCGCGCAAGCTGGCCGACGGCAAGATCTACGTGCCTGCCGGCCTCTGGGAGGGGGACTGACATGCCGGTGATGAACCTGCTGGTCGCGTTCAACGGCTCCGAAGGCTCTGTCGCGGCGCTGCGTTATGCGGCCTCCATGGCGCGCGCCGGGGGCGCCCATGTCACGGCGATGCTGGCGCACAGCTCGCACGAGGTGATCGACCGCCGTTCCCGCTGGATCCCCAAGGAGGCGCGGGCGCTTCTGGACGCGGCCAGCGCCGGTGTGCTGCGCGGGATCGAAGAGACCTTCGAGCGGGAGCGCGCGGCGCTTGGACTCCCGGGCGACCTGCAGCTCCAGGAAGTGACCGGCCGCGTCGACAGCGTGCTCTCGGAGGCCGCGCGGCACTATGACATGCTGATCGCGGGCACGCGTTCCGGCGCCGATGACGCGCATGTCACCCTGCATCCCGACCGCATCGCGCTGATGTCCGGGCGGCCGGTGATCGTGGTTCCGGCAGGCTACGACGCGGGCGCCCGGCACAGCCACGCCGCGCTGGCCTGGGACGGCGGCCGCGCCGCCGCGCGCGCCTTGTCCGACAGCCTGCGCCTGCTGGAGGCCGAAGGCCGCGTCAGCGTCCTGACCGTCGGCCGGCGCAGCACCTGGCCCATCGCCGGCCTGCTGACCCACCTGAAGCGCCACGGGGTCGAGGCCATCCACGAGGACTTTCCCGAAAGCCACCCGGTGGCCGCCACGCTGCTGTCTTACTGCGCGCGCCGCGATCCGTCGCTGCTGGTGCTGGGTGCCTACGAGCATTCCAAGTTCCGCGAGGATTTCCTTGGCGGAGTGACCGCCGAAGTGCTCTCGAAAACCCGTATCCCCGTCTTGTTGTCGCACTGAGGACTGAGCCATGACCGACTATGAAAAACTGAACCGGACACGCCGCGATCTGGAAGAGATCCGCGCCGGGCTGGCGGCTCGGATCGGGCAGGCCCGCGACAGCAAACCCGATCTCCTTGTCTTGCACGAACGCATCAGCAAGGCCATCAAGGCGCTGTCCGGGCAAGGGTGACAGGCAAGGGCGGCAGGCAAGGGCAACAGGCATGAAGGTCCATATCCTCGACGACTGGTTCGACACCTTGCGCGGCCTGCCGTGCTTCGGGCTTTTGAAGAAACACGAGGTCACGGTGTGGACAGACCATGAACCCGATGAGGCGGCGCTCGCGGCGCGGCTGCAGGACGCCGAGTGCGCCGTGCTGTTCCGCGAGCGCACCCGGGTCACGCGCGGACTGCTGGAGAGGCTGCCGCGGCTGAAGCTGATCTCGCAGCGCGGCGCCTATCCGCATGTGGACGTGCCGGCCTGCACGGACAATGGCGTGCTGCTGTGTTCCAACAAGGGCGCGGACGGCGCGAACTGCGCGGCCGCCGAGCTGACCTTTGCGCTGATCCTGTCGGCGATGCGCCAGCTGCCGCAGCAGATGGCGAGCGTGAAGGCGGGCGGCTGGCAGATCGGCGTAGGCCGGACCCTGCGCGGCCGGCGGCTGGGGCTTTACGGCTATGGCCGCATCGGCCGCGTGGTGGCCGGCTATGCCCGCGCCTTCGGCATGGAAGCGGTCTGGTGGTCCTCCGGGGAGGGCCGCGCGCGGGCCGCGGCTGACGGCGAGACCGTCGCCCCCAGCCGGGAGGCATTTTTTGCGCAGAGCGACGTGGTCTCCCTGCACCTGCGGCTGACACCCGGGACCCGCGGCATCGTCACGGCGCAGGATCTGGCGCAGATGCAGGCGCGCGCGGTGCTGGTGAACACCTCCCGCGCCGGGCTGATCGCGCCGGGTGCGCTGCTAGATGCGCTGAACGCGGGCCGCCCCGGCGTGGCGGCGGTGGACGTGTTCGACCGCGAGCCCCTCACCGATCCCTCGGACCCGCTGCTGGCGCATCCCAACCTGATCGCCACGCCGCACATCGGCTTTGTCACCGAGGACGAGTTCGACAAGCAGTTTTCGGACATCTTCGAGCAGGTGAACGCCTATGCCGAAGGCCGCCCGGTCCACATGATCAATCCGGACGCCGCCGGGCGATAAGCCCCGCCGCAACCGGCGCGCCGACGATCACCAGCACGATCCGGGTCAGGTGGTGGGTGATCACGAACCCGAGGTCGGCGCCGGTGACGATGGCGAGCACCGTCATTTCGGCCTGCCCGCCCGGTGCGAAGGCAAGGAACGCCTCCACCGGGCGGCCCAGCCCGAGCGCGGTGACAAAGGCGGTGAACCCTGCCGCCAGCAGCGCCAGAAGCAGCACGTAGGCCACCCCCGCCAGCACCACCCGCGTCAGCTCCCCCCAGGTGATGCCGAGGAAATGCACGCCGATGCCGCAGCCGATGAAGAACTGCGCCGCAAGGATTGCCTCGGCCGGGGGGCGGAAGTGGATGAACCCCGCAAGCGACAGCGCGGCGGTGGCAATCATCGGCCCCAGGATCGAGGCGCCGAACAGGCCAAGCCGCTCGCCCCCCTTCCAGCCGGTCAGCGCGGCGGCGGCCATCAGCGCAAGCTCGTGCAGCGGCAGCTCCGCGGCGGGCGCGCCGATGGCATTGGTCAGCCCGGCGCCGTAGGCCAGCGTCAGGAACGCGGGGGCCAGCGTCACGATCAGCAGCACCCGCGTGGCGTGGATCAGCGACAGGGTGCGCGGGTCGCCGCCGGCCTCGGCGCCGAAAATCACCATGTCCTGCAGCCCGCCCGGCATTGCCGCGTAATAGGCGGTGGGCGCGTCGAACCCCCAGACCCGGCGGAAGAAGGGCACGCCCACCAGCCCGATCAGTGCGATGAACCCCGGCACCAGCGCGACCGACATCGCCATCTGCGGCAGCTCCTGCAACAGCGCCGGCGTGATCGACGCACCCACCGCCACGCCGAGGATGGTACGCGCCGCGACCGAGACCTGCCCGAAGCCCTTGACCGGCAGATGCGCCAGCGCTGCGATCAGGCAGGCGGCCATCGGGCCGAACAGGAAGGGCAGGGGCAGCGACAGCGCCCAGAACAGCGCCGCGCCAAGGGCTGCCAGGGCAAAGGTCAGGCCGCGCCGGGCGGTCGGTGTCTCCAGAATGGGTCTGCGCATGACGGCCTCCGTCCGGTCTTGACGGGTTTTGTGTACGCCTGTATCCAAGTGGATACAAGAGCCATAAACAGCCGCAGCAAGGACCCGATGGCGCACGACGACAGCACTCCGCAGGGCAATGCCGCCTACATGCGCCTCCTGGCCGAACTGCGCGAGGGGCGGCTGACCCCCGGCGACCGCCTGCGCGAGACCGAGCTGGCCGAGCGGCTCGGGGTTTCCCGCACGCCGGTGCGCGAGGCGATCCGCCAGCTTGAGGCCGACGGCATCGTCACCCATGTGCCGCGGCAGGGCGCCAGCATCCGGACGCTGGATTATGCCGAGGTGATGGAGCTTTACGAGATGCGCGCCGTGCTCGAAGGCACCGCTGCGCGGCTTGCGGCGCGGGCGGCTTCCGACCTCGAGATCGAGGAGCTCTATGACATGAACCGGGCGCTGGCGGCGCTCGGCCATGTGCCGGAGGCCTTCACGCTGAACCGCCAGTTCCACGCGGCGCTGCTGGATGCGGCCAAGAACCGGTTTCTGACGCGTTCGATCCACACCCTGCAGAAGACGCTGCTGATCCTCGGGCCGACCACGCTGACAGAGCCGGACCGGGCCGAAAAGGCGGTGGAGGAGCATTTCGGCGTGCTCGACGCCATCAAGGCGCGCGACGGAGCGCTGGCCGAAGCCGCGATGCGCGCCCATATCGAAACCGCGCAACGGGTGCGGGTGCGGGCGCTGCGCGGCCGGTCCAGCCACGCCCCAGGCTACGATGGCGATCTGCTGTGATCCCTCTCGTTGACGCGGCACCGGGCGGCCGTCCGGCTCAGCTGCCGATCTTTCCGGCGAGGCGGTGCTGGCTGTCCTTGAGCGCGCCGGCCAGCGCGGGCAAGCGGTCATCGCCAAAGCGGGTGATCAGGCCGGAGACGGCCAGCGCCCCCAGCAGCCGGCCCTGCGCGGTCATGACCGGAACGGAGACGGCGGCAACCTCCGGGTCGCGCTCCCCGCGCGAGACGGCATATCCCTCCGCCTGGATCTGAGCATCGGCCTCTTCGGCCCTGCCGGAAAACGCCCGCAGCACCTTGCCGCTTGCGCCCAGCTCCAGCGGCATGCTGGCGCCTTCGGTGATGGAATGGCGGATCGCCCGCACCGGCTCGCTGCGGTAGAGACAGACCCGCGCCTCCCCCTCGCGGACATAGTAGGAGGCGGTCTCCCCCGTGGCATCGGACAGCAGCTTCAGCTCCGGCCGCAGGATCTCCGACAGGTCGAAACTCTGGCGGTAGGCGGAGCCAAGCCGCCAGGCCGCGGGCCCGAGCCGGAACCGCCCCGAGTCCCCGCGCACCAGGTAGCCGAATTTCTCCAGCGACACCGCCATGCGCAGGATGGTGCTTTTGTAAAAGCCTGTCGCCTTGGCGATCTCGGCCAGCGCGAGTTCCGGCGTGTCCCGGGTGAAGCACTCCAGGATCTGCAACGCCCGGTCGACCGCCTCCACACCCTTTGCCTCTGCCATGGCTGCCCCTCCGTCCGATCCTTGACTCACTCAGCGATTCGCCGCTTACTGTTCTAACAAGTGCAATATCGTTCTGTACAGTGGAACTTATACCGGCAAGTCGGGGAGACACGCAATGCACAAACCGCTTGAAGGCATCCGGGTTCTCGACCTGACCAATGTCCTTGCCGGCCCGTTCTGCTGCCACCACCTGGCCCATATGGGGGCCGAGGTGATCAAGGTGGAAGCCGCGGGCCGGGGCGACCTCGCCCGCCAGCTCGGCGCGGACGCGGCGCTGAACGCGAAGGGGATGGGCATCTCTTTCCTGGCCCAGAACGCGGGCAAGCAATCGGTTACGGTCAACCTCAAGCATCCGAAGGGCAAGGCGCTGTTCCTGAAGCTGGCGGAGACCGCCGATGTCGTGGTCGAGAACTTCCGCCCCGGCGTGATGAAGCGCCTCGGCGTCGGCTATGAGACCCTGAAGGAGGTCAATCCGCGGCTGATCTACTGCGCGATTTCGGGCTTCGGCCAGGACGGCCCCTGGATGCACCGCCCGGCTTATGACCAGATCATCCAGGGCGCCTCGGGCGCGATGTCGGTCACCGGCGATCCGGAAGGCGGACCCATGCGCGCGGGCTATCCGGCCGCCGACACCGCGGGCGGCATCACCGCCGCCTTCGCCATCGCCGCGGCGCTCAACGGCACGCCGCGCGGCACCTTCATCGACGTCTCGATGCTGGAATCGATGCTCGCCGCCATGGGCTGGGTGGTGTCGAACTACCTGATCGGCGGTGCCGAGCCGGCCGCGCATGGCAACGAGAACCCGACCTCGGCTCCCTCCGGCACCTTTCAGGCGCAGGGCAGCCTGATCAACATCGCCGCGAACAAGGACGAGCAATGGCGGCTGCTGACCGGCCACCTGGGGCTCGAACACCTGAGGGACCGGCCCGGATATGCCACCCGGGAGGACCGCAAGCGCCACCGGATCCAGCTCAAGGCGGAGCTTGAAACGGTCTTGAAAACGCGGCCCGCGCGGGACTGGGCGAGGGAGCTGAACCGGATCGGCGTGCCCGCGGGCGCGGTGCTCACGGTGCCGGAGATCCTGCAGATGCCGCAGATCACCGGACGCGGGTTCCTGCACCGGTTTGCGGACGTGCCCGGCGCCGGCCGGGACATCGAGGTGGCGACCACCGGCATCAGGCTCGACGGCGCCGCAGCGGCCCCTGCCGCCCCGCCGCCCCGGCTGGGCGAACACAATGCGGAGATCTGGGGGGCGCTGGGTGTCACGGAGCAAGACTTGCAGGAGCTGAAAGAGGACGGCGCGATATGAGCTGCAGCGGAAACGACGTCTCCGACTGGTGGACCACCAGCATTATCGACATGGCCCCGGGCCGGATCCGCTTGCGCGGCAGGGACATCGAGTCCCTGATCGGCAGTATCAGCTTTCCCCAGATGATCTGGCTGATGACCCGCGGCACCCTGCCGTCCGAGGCCGAGGCGCGGCTCCTCGAATGCGCGCTGGTGGCGGCGGTCGACCACGGCCCTCAAGCACCGTCCATCGCCACGGCGCGCATGGCGGTCACCTGCGGGCTGGGACTCAACGGCGCGATGGCCTCGGCGGTGAACATGCTCGGCGATGTGCACGGCGGCGCGGGCGAACAGGCGGTTGAGCTTTACGCCTGGGTGGACGCGGCGGTGCAGGCAGGCCAGCCGCTGGAGGCCGCCGCCGCCGCGATGACCGACAGATGGCAGGCGGAGCGCTCGAAATTCGTACCGGGCTTCGGCCACCGCTTCCACAAGCCCGAAGACCCCCGCGCCCCGCGCCTGCTGGAGCTGGTAGACGAGGCCGCCGAGGCAGGCACCGTCAGCGGCCGCTTCGCCGATATCGGCCGCGCCATGCAGGCGGTGCTGAACAGCTCCAAGGGCAAGCCGGTGCCGATGAACATCGACGGCGCCACCGCGGTGGTCTACGCCGAGCTTGGCTTTGCCGGCCCGCTGGCGCGCGGGCTGTTCTGCCTGTCCCGCTCGGTCGGCGTGATCGCGCATGCCTGGGAGCAGATGAACCAGGGCGGCCGCAACAAGGGGCCGGCACCGCCCGCCTGCGGCTGGACCTATTCCGGTCCGAACCCGATCGCGGGCGCCTGAAATGGCAGCCGGCAGTTGAGCCAGATCATGTCCGCCGCCGCCTCCGCCGTGCCACCCTGCGCGGGGAAAGGAGCGCGCAGTGCAGCAGCCCGTCTTCATCATGAAAGGCGTCACCAAGGTCTATGACACCGGCGGCGCCAAGGTGCATGCGCTGGCCGGGGTCGACCTGGAGCTCTACCGCGGCGAGCTGGCGGTGCTGCTGGGGCCGTCGGGCAGCGGCAAGTCCACGCTGCTCAACATCCTCGGCGGGCTGGACCATGCGACCAGCGGCGCGGTCTGGTTCGGAGACCTTGAGCTCACCGCCCTGCGCGACCGGGCGCTGACCCGCTACCGGCGCGATCATGTCGGCTTCATCTTCCAGTTCTACAACCTCGTGCCCAGCCTCACCGCGCGCGAAAACGTGCAGCTGGTGACCGACGTGGCGCAAGACCCGATGCCCGCGGAGGAGGCGCTGGCGCTGGTCGGGCTTGGCCGCCGGATGGATCACTTCCCGTCCGAGATGTCCGGCGGCGAGCAGCAGCGCGTCGCCATCGCCCGCGCCATCGCCAAGCGGCCGGAGGTGCTGCTGTGCGACGAGCCGACCGGGGCGCTCGACAGCAAAACCGGCATTCAGGTGCTGGAGGCGCTGCACCGGATCAACCGCGAGTTCGGCACCACCACGGTGGTGATCACCCACAACGCCGATATCCGCAAGATGGCGCACCGGGTGATCTACTTTCAGGACGGGCGCATCAGCCGGATCGCGGAAAACCCCGACCGGCTGGCGCCGGCAGAGATCAGCTGGTGAGACATGCAGGCATTGGACAGGAAACTCTTGCGGGATTTCAGGCGGCTCTGGGTGCAGGCGCTGGCAATTGCGCTGGTGCTGGCCTGCGGGGTGGCGATCCTGCTGGCGGCGGTGGGCATGTACCAGGCGCTGGAGGGCACGCGGGAAGCCTATTACGGGCGCAACCGTTTTGCCGATGTCTTTGCCGCCGCGCGCCGGGCGCCGGAAAGCCTGCTGCCCGAAATCGCCGCCATCGAAGGCGTGCTGGCGCTGGACGCGCGGGCCGGGAGCTTCGCCAGCCTCGACATTCCCGGCCGGGCGCAGGGTGCGGTGGGCCGGGTGCTGTCGCTGCCGGAAACCGGCCCGCCGCGGCTGAACCTGCCGGTGCTGCGCCGCGGGACCTGGCCCGCGCGGCCGGGCGAGGTGGTGGTGAACGCGCCCTTTGCCGAGGCCCACCGGCTGGGGCCGGGCGATACCTTCCTGGCCAATCTCGATGGCCGCAAGCAGGCGCTGACCATCGCCGGCACGGCGCTGTCGCCCGAGTTCATCTATACGCTCGGCCCCGGCGCGCTGATGCCCGACAACGCCGCCTTCGGCGTGATCTGGATGCGGCGGCAGGAGGCGGAGGCCGCCTTCGGCATGACCGGCGCCTTCAACGACCTGACCCTCAAGGCCGCCCCCGGCGTCGCGGTGGAGGAGGTGATCCTGCGGCTCGACCAGCTGCTGGAGCCCTACGGCGGGCACGGGGCGGTGACGCGCGCGCAGCACAGCTCGCACGCCATCATCGACGCCGAGATCGCCCAGCTCAGGGGCACCGCGATGGTGCTGCCGCCGATCTTCTTCGGCATCTCGGCCTTTCTGGTCAGCATGGTGATGGGCCGGATCGTGGCACTGGAACGCGCCGAGATCGGCCTGTTGAAGGCAGTGGGCTATTCCGACACCGAGGTCTGCCTGCACTACCTGATGCTGGCCGCGCTGGTGGCGCTGGCGGGGATTGCCATCGGCTGGGCGGCGGGCACCTGGCTGGCGCGGGCGCTGGCGGTGCAATATGCCCGTTTCTTCGACTTTCCCTTCCTGATCTACCGCGTCTCCTACTGGGCCTATGCGATGGCGGCGCTGGCGGCGCTGCTCACCACCACCGCAGGTGCGGCCCGCAGCGCGCTGAAGGCGGCGCGGCTGGCGCCCGCCGTGGCGATGCTGCCGCCCGCGCCGCCGCGGTTCAAGCACAGCGTGGCGGACGTGGTGATGCGGCAGCTGCGCCTGTCGCAGCCGGCGGTGATGATCCTGCGCAGTTTCCTGCGCTGGCCGGGGCGCAGCGCGCTCACCGTTCTGGGGCTGGCGCTGGCAGTGGCCGCCATCGTGTCCTCGGCCTTCTTCTCGGATGCGCTGGACGAGATCGTCGACAGCGCCTTCGTGCAGTCCAACCGGCAGGACGCGCTGCTGATCTTCACCGAAGACCGCCCGGAAACCGTGCTGGAGGAGGCCCGCGGGCTGCCCGGGGTCCTGCAGGCGGAGCTGCTGCAATATGCGCCCGCCATCCTGCGCAACGGGCCGCGCTCCAAACGCGTGGCGATCGAGGCGCGCAGGCCGGATGCGGACCTGAGCCGCGTGCTGGCGAGCAGCGGCCGCGTGGTGAGCGCGCCGCCCGGCGGCATCCTGCTGAGCGAGCGGCTGGCCGCGCAGCTGGACGCCCGGCCGGGCGGTCTGATCGAGGTGCAGTTCACCTCCGGCCGCCACGAGCGCGCCCGGGTGCCGGTGAGCGGCACCGTGCGGCAGTATTTCGGTCTTGGCGCCTATATGGACCACGCCAGCCTCAACGCGCTCCTGCGCCAGGCGCCGCAGGCCTCGGCGGTGAGCCTGAACCTCGACAGCAGCCGCCAGCAGGACCTGCACCGCGCAGTGAAGGAGCTGCCGGCCGCCTCCGGGCTGGTGATGATGGAAGAGATGCGCCGCTCCTTCCGCGAGACGATCCGGCAGAACGTGCTGGTGATGAACACGATCTACACCACCATCGCGGTGCTGATCACCATCGGCGTGGCCTACAACGGCGCCCGCATCCAGCTGTCGGAACGCGCCCGCGAGCTTGCCAGCCTGCGCATCCTGGGGTTTTCGCGCGGTGAGGTCTCCTTCATCCTGGCCGGGGAGATGATGATCCTCGCGCTTCTGGCGCAGCCCCCCGGCTGGCTGATCGGCGCCTGGATCGCGCGCCTTGCGACGGAGAACTTCGCCAGCGATCTCTACACGATCCCGCTGGTGCTGGAGCCCGCCGCCTTCAGCAGGGCGAGCCTGATCGTGCTGGCGGCTGCGCTGGCCTCGGTGCTGGTGGTGCGGCGCAGGCTGGACCGGCTGGACCTCGTGGCGGTGATGAAAACCAGGGAGTGAGCCCATGCAAGTCAACCTGCGCACCGCGGTTCTGCTGCTCACCGGCGGGCTGGTGCTGGCCTCATTGCTCTATGTGACCTTCCGCGAGGAGCCGGTGCCGGTTGATCTGCACGCTGTCAGCCGCGGCCCGATGCAGATCACCATCGACGCCGATGGCAAGACCCGCATCCGCAACCTCTACGAGGTGGCAGCCCCGATTGCCGGCACCGCGCGGCGCGCGCCAGTGCGGGCAGGCGACCGGGTGCTGGCGGGCGAGACCGTGGTGGCGATTGTCGAGCCGGTGCGCTCGTCGCTGCTGGACCTGCGCGCCCGGCTGCAGGCGGAGGCCACGCTGCAGGAGGCCCGCGCGGCGCTGCATGTGGCGGAGGCCGACCTGCAGAAGGCGGCGGAGGACCGCGCCCATGCGCAGAGCCAGTACGGCCGCATGAAGGCGCTGGCCGAGCGCAACGTGGTCTCGCTCACCCAGCTGGAGGATGCGACCCAAAGACTCGCCATCGCCTCCGCCGGGGTGGCGGCGGCGGCGGCGCGGGTGGAGATGTCGCAAGGCACGCTGGAGCGCGCCGAAGCGGCGCTGATCCCGCCCGGGGCCGGCACGCCGGTGCCGGACAGCTGCTGCATCCGCATCACCGCGCCCGCGGACGGGGTGGTGCTGTCGGTGGTGACCATCAGCGAGCGCCCGGTGCTGCCTGGGGCGCTGCTGCTGACGATCGGCGATCCGGGCGATCTGGAACTGGTGGCCGACCTTCTGTCCGCCGATGCGGTGCGCATCGCGCCCGGCGCGCGGGCCAGGATCGAGCGCTGGGGCGGCGCGGAGCCGCTGGAGGCCGAACTCGACCGGATCGACCCGGTCGCGGTCACCAAGGTCTCCGCCCTGGGGATCGAGGAGCAGCGGGTCGATGCCTTCTTCACCCTCACCACGCCGCCGGAGCAGCGCGCGGCGCTGGGGGAGGGGTTCTCGGTCTTTCTGCGCATCGTCGAGTGGGAGGGCGAGGACGTGCTGCGGGTGCCCGTCAGCGCCCTGTTCCGCCGCGGCGGCGCCTGGGCGGCCTATGTGGCGCAAGACGGCCGCGCGGCGGAGCGCGCGCTCACCCTGGGGCGGCGCAACGGCCAGGTTGCCGAGGTGCGCGCGGGGCTTGCGGCGGGTGAGGCGGTGATCCTGCACCCGAGCGACGACGTGGCGGACGGCGTGGCGGTCACCGCGCGCTAGGTCAATTTCCGGAACCACTTGAGGGGCAGACCATATGGACGACATCCAGCAGAAGGCCACCGCAGCTCCGGCGCCGCCGCGGCTCACCGGGCTCAGCCCGCAAGATGTGCAGGCCGCACGCGCGCGCCATGGCTGGAACGAGCTGCCCTCCGGCAAGCGGGTGGGGCCGTTGCGGGTGTTCCTGCGCCAGTTCAGCAATTTCCTGGTGCTGATCCTGATCGCCGCCGGCATCATCGCCTTTGCCTTGCGCGAATATGCCGACACGCTGGCGATTGCGCTGGTGATCGGGCTCAACGGGGTTCTGGGCTTCGTGCAGGAATGGCGGGCCGAAACCGCGCTGCAGGCCCTGCGCAACATGCTCTCGCCCCAGGCGCTGGTGGTGCGGGACGGGCGCGAGCAGGTGATCGCGGCGCGGGAACTGGTGCCGGGTGACCTGGTGATCCTCGACACCGGCGCCCGCATCCCTGCCGATGCCGAATTGCGCGAGGCCGCGGGGCTCCGAGTCGACGAAAGCGCGCTGACCGGGGAATCCGTGCCGGTCAGCAAGACACCGGGGGCGGAGAGCGGCGCGGTCTTTGCGGGCACAATCGTGGTTGCGGGCCGCGCCCTGGGTGAGGTCACCGGCACCGGCGCCGGCACAGCCTTCGGCAAGATCGCGGCGCTCACCGGCTCGGTCGGGCTGAAGAAGACCAACCTTCAGGTGCAGCTCGGCCGGCTTGCCCGGCAGCTCGGCTTTGCGGCGCTGGCGATTGCCGCGGCGATCCTCGCGCTTGGCCTCTACATGGGGCGCGGCACGGCGGAGATGTTCATGACCGCGCTGTCGCTTTCGGTGGCGATGGTGCCCGAAGGCCTGCCCGCGGTGGTCACCATCACGCTGGCGCTGGGGGCGGCGGCGATGGTGCGCCAAAAGGCGCTGGCGCGGCGCCTGCAGGCGGTGGAGACGCTGGGCGCGGCTTCGGTCATCTGCACCGACAAGACCGGCACGCTGACCGAGAACAAGATGACGGTGACCACGCTCTGGACGCTGGACCGCCGCTACGAGGTGACCGGCACCGGCTATGATCCGGCGGGCCATATCGCCTTTGACGGGTCGGTCATCGGCGCCCGCGACGACGCGGTGCTTGGGGCGATCCTGCAGGCCTCGCTCACCTGCACCCATGCCAGCCTCCGCCGCGAGGGGGAGCACTGGCAGATGACCGGCGCCCCGACCGAGGGCGCGCTGGTGACGCTCGCCTACAAGGGCTGGGCCGATCTGCCGGACCCGGACGATACATTGGAGGAGATCCCCTTCAGCAGCGACCGCAAGCGGATGAGCGTGCTGGTGCGCGGCGGCGGCGGCGGGCAGCGGCGCATCTTCACCAAGGGCGCGCCGGAGCAGGTGCTGGCGGTCTGCCCCCGGGTGATGACCCAGGACGGCCCGCGCACCCTGGACCCTGCCGCGCGGCAGGCCATCACCGGCGCCTACGAGGCGATGGCGGCCGAGGGCTTGCGGGTGATCGCGCTCGCCACCCGGCAGACCACGGCTGAGACCATCGCGGAAGAAGACATGGTCTTCCTGGGCCTTGCCGGGCTGATCGACCCGCCCCGGCCCGAGGTGCGCGCCGCCATCGCCGCCGCGCGCTCGGCCGGGATCCGGGTCATCATGATCACCGGCGACAGCCCCCTGACCGCGCAGGCCATTGCCGCCCGGCTCGGCCTGCCCGTGGCGGAGACCGTAACCGGCGCGGCGCTGGAGGAAATGCCGGAGGACGCGCTCTCTGCCCTGTTGCAGAAAAAAGTGCTCTTTGCCCGCACGAGGCCCGCCCACAAGATGCGCATCGTGAAGGCGCTGCAGGCGCAGCATCAGGTGGTGGCGATGACCGGCGACGGGGTGAACGATGCGCCCGCGCTGAAGCAGGCGGACATTGGCGTGTCGATGGGGCTGCGCGGCACCGACGTGGCCAAGGATGCCTCCGACCTCGTGCTGCTCGACGACAATTTCGCCACCATTGTCAGCGCCATCGGCGAGGGCCGGCGGCAGTTCGGCAACGTGCGCAAGTTCGTGCGCTACCTCCTGTCGTCCAATGCGGGCGAGGTGATCGCGCTGATGCTCAACATCCTGATCGGCGGGCCGCTGATATTCCTCGCCACCCAGATCCTCTGGATGAACCTGGTGACCGACGGCGTCACCGCGGTGGCGCTGGGGCTGGAGAAGGGCGAACCGGACCAGATGCAGCACCCGCCGCGGCAGAAGAACACGCCGATCCTCGGGCGCGGCGGGCTGCTCGCGATCCTGGCGCTCGGGCTCTATACCGGGCTGGCGAGCCTCTGGCTGTTCCTGCACCTGCTGCCCGGCGGAGAGGATCTCGCCCGCACTGCCGCCTTCACCGCGATGGTGGTGTTCGAGAAGGCCAGCGTCTTTGCCTTCCGCTCGCTGCACCTGCCGTGCTGGCGGATCGGGTTTTTCTCCAATCCCTTCCTGCTGGCAGCCCTCACGGTGACGCTGGCGGCGCAAGGCGCGGCGGTCTACTGGCCGCCCTTGCAGATCCTGCTGCACACGGTGCCGCTGGGGGGGGGCGAATGGGCGCTGATCGGGCTTCTGGTGCTGCCCATCCTGCTGGTGCCGGAACTGGCCAAGACCCTGGCTTACCTGCGCCGCCGCGGCCCGGGCCGCGCCCGGCCTGCCGCCGCTTGACCTTGCTCAATGCGCGCGGGGTTCCCGCCGGCCACGATGGCGGCATGAAAAGCGACCACGGGCACAGCAAGGCGGAGATCGCCAGCCGCCTTGCGGCGGGCGGCGCCGCCGGCGGCGGGCGGCTGCGCGATGCGGTTTACGGCGGCATGGACGGCGCGGTGACCACCTTTGCCATCGCCGCCGGGGTCGAGGGCGCAGGGCTGGCGCCGTCGGTGGTGATCGTGCTGGGCATCGCCAACGTTCTGGCGGACGGGTTTTCCATGGCCGCCGCCAACTACCTCGCCACCAAGGCGGACCGGGACGAGCGGCGGCGGCTCACCGCGGTGGAGCGGCGCCACATCCGCGACTTCCCCGAAGGCGAGCGCGAGGAGCTGCGCCAGATCCTGCACCAGCTGGGAGTAAGCGGCGCAGCGCTGGAAAGCGCGGTGCGCGCGGTTTCGGCCCGCCCGGAGAAATGGATCGCGCTGATGCTGACCGGTGAATACGGGCTGCCGCCCGCCGCGCCCGACCCTGTGGCGGCGGCGCTCACCACATTCGTGGCCTTCATGCTGGCCGGCAGCGTGCCGCTCCTGCCCTTCATGCTGCCGCTGGCCGATCCCTTTCCGGCCGCCGCCGCCGCCACCGGGGCCGTGTTCTTTGCCATCGGCGCCAGCAAGAGCCGCTGGTCGCTGGCGCGCTGGTACGTCTCGGGGCTTGAGACGCTGCTGATCGGCTCCGGCGCTGCGGCGCTGGCCTATCTGGCGGGCAGCCTATTGCAGGCCTGATGCGGCGGCAAACCACAGGCGATGCGCCGCGCGGGCGCTAGATTGCAGCCAAAGGGAGCAGAACCCATGTTCGAGAACGCTTTCAAGATCGCGACCCTGCAGGGGTTTGACATCAAGATCGACCCCAGCTGGGCGCTGATCGCGGCGCTGATCACCTGGAGCCTGTCGACGCAGTATTTCCCCATGGTCTACCCGGGTGCCACGGGCGGCGCCTACCTGACGCTGGCGCTGCTGGCGATGGCGGGGTTCTTCGGCTCGCTGATCCTGCACGAGCTGGCGCATTCGGTGGTGGCGCGCCGCTACGGGGTGGAGATCAAGGGCATCACGCTGTTCATCTTCGGCGGCGTCGCCGAGCTGGGGGCGGAGCCGGAAACCGCCGTGAGCGAGTTCTGGATCGCCATCGCCGGGCCCTTGATGAGCTTTGCCCTCGCCGCGGGCTTCGGGCTGCTGGCGCAGGCGGGCGGGGCGGGCGCGCCGGAGATGGCGCTGAATCATGTGCTCTCCTACCTCGCGCTGATCAACCTGGTGCTGGCGGTCTTCAACCTGCTGCCCGCCTTCCCGCTCGACGGCGGCCGCATCCTGCGGGCCTGGCTCTGGCACCGGGGGCGGGATTTGCTGCAGGCCACCGCCATCGCCGCGCGGACCAGCAGCTACCTCGCCTATGCGCTGATCGCGCTTGGCGTGATCGGCCTGTTTTCCGGCAATACGGTGGCGGCGCTCTGGCAGGTGCTGATCGGGCTCTTCGTGCTGGCGGCGGCGCGGGGCACCTATGCGCATCAGCTGCAGGTCTCCGCCTTCGAGGGCAAGACGGTGGCCGCGATGATGACGCGGGAGGTGGTGCGGGTGGCGCCGGACATGAGCCTTGCCGACACCGTGAACCAGGTCATGCTGCCGTCGCGCCACTCCTTCCTGCCGGTGGAGGACGCGGGGGTGCTCTTGGGCTATATCGATTCCGCCACGCTGGCGAAGGTCCCGCGCGAGGAGTGGCTGCGCACGGCCGTGGGCGATGTCTGCGTGCCGCTGGAGGCGTCGGGCGCGATCCCGCTGGACATGCCGGTGCCGGATCTGATGCGCCGGATCTCCGGGACCAAGCAGCGCAAGTTCCTGGTTGCCGAGGGGCGCCGCCTCCTGGGGGTGATCACGCTGGCGGATCTGATGAGCTATCTCGCGGTGCTGCAGGAAACCCGGATGCCGAAGGGCGGGCCGCGCTAGGGGCGGGGGCGGGGCGCAGGCGCCGCCAGCCGCGAGCCGCCGCGGAAGGCGAACCAGTAGGCCAGCGCCACGCCGCCCGCGCCGCCCGCGATATTGCCGAGACTCACCCAGAACAGATTGGCCGCCGCAGCGGCCGGCGGCACCGCGGCACCGGCGGCCCAGCCCTGCGGCAGGAGGTACATGTTGGCCACCGAATGTTCGAGGCCCAGCAGCACAAACGCCGTGACCGGCCACAGCACCGCAAGGATCTTGCCGGCAGCGCTCCTGGCCGCGAAGGAGAGCCAGACCGCAAGGCACACCAGCCCGTTGCACAGCACCCCGCGCAGGAAGGCCTCGCCCGGCGCCAGCGCCGCCTTGGTTTCGGCCATCGCCATGGCAGTGGCGCCCATCGGCCCCTCCAGAAGCCCGGTTCCGGCAAAGGCTGCCGCCAATGCGGCCGCCCCCGCCAGATTGCCGGCATAGACGACAGCCCAGCAGCGGGTCAGCTGAGCGAGGGTGATCCGGCGGTCGACCGCGGCCATCACCATCAGCACATTGCCGGTGAACAGCTCCGCCCCGCCCACCACCACCAGGATCAGCCCGAGCGAGAACACCGCCCCGCCCAGCACCCGCACAGGTCCGGAAACCGGGTCCGCGCCGGTCATGGTCATCGTATAGGCCGCCGCGCCAAAGCCGATGAAGGCCCCCGCCAGCAGCGCCAGAACAAACATCTGCCGGACCGGCAGCCGCGCCTTGGCAGCCCCTGCCGCCTCCACCCGGGCGGCGATCTCGGCAGGGGCATAGGCGTCGAAACTGGCGTGGCCGGTCACCTGCTCTCTCCCGTCTTGTGCCGGGTCCGGAGCACCGGCCGGCTCAATGGGCAAACAGCACGGGAATGTCGTGCTGCTCCATCATCGTGCGGGTGGTGCCGCCAAACACCGCCTCGCGCAGGCGGGAGTGGCCATAGGCCCCCATCACCACCATCTCCGCGCCGCATTCCGCCGCGCGCTCGGCGATGCAGCGGCCGATCTCATGCCCGCCGCTCGGGTATTGCGACACCGTCACGGTGCAGCCGTGATGGCTGAGCCAGCCCGCAAGGTCCGTGCCGGGGTCCTCGCCGTCGCGATCCGTCGACATCTCCGGGTCGAAGCAGCCGATCACCACCTCGTGCGCCTGCAGGAAATAGGGCAGCGCCGCATGGGCCGCGCGCGCCGCGGCGAGGCTGCTGTTCCAGGCGAGGAAGATGCGCTCGTAAGGCACCAGCGGGTCGCCGTTCACCATCAGCGGCACCGGCGAGTTGAACAGGATGCCGTGCGAGGCCTCGCGGAACAGGTCGGCATCGGCACGAAGCCCGTCCGCCGCCTGCGCCACGTCGCAGGAGGCCGCGCGCTGCGCTGCATAAAGCCGGATGTCCGCGCCCGAGGCGACCGCATACTGGACGTCGCCCGCGCAGCCCGCCTGCGCCAGCAGGGCTTCGATCTCCGCGGCGCGCCCGGCGGCGGCGCTGCGCGTTTCGCGCAGGAGGTCGGGCCAGTTGTCGGGCAGCACCACGCCGCCCATCGCCGCGCCGCCGTAGACGAAGCTTGGCAGGCCGGGCAGCGTGTCCAGCAGCAGGCAGGCCAGATGCGCCTCCCCGCCGCGGGCGTTCTCGGCGGCGGCGCTGACTGCGGCGCCGGGTGTCTCGGGGGTGAGCACGAAAAGCGAAGTTCTGCGTTGCATAGGAGCCTCCTGCCAGCGGGTTGCGGCGGGCGTCCTGCCTGCCGCCTTGCCAGTAGAGCAGCCTGGCCGCGCGGCGCCATGATCCGGATCAATCCGAAAGCGCCGCCGCCGTGGCAAACTGAAGCGGCAGCGGGCGGCGGCGCGAGCAGGGGACTCCGCACCTCCGCCGCCCCTTCGGCCACGGGAGAGCTCAATGGCAGACCACCTCGGACCCGCGCCCCTGACCGCGGAGCAGCTGCAGCCCGCGCTGCCCGCCGGGGCGCTGCGCTTTACCCTGACGGACGAGCTGGACGCCGCCGCCGGCTGGCTGGGCCAGGACCGGGCGGTCGATGCGATCCGGATGGCGGCCCTGGTCCCGCATGAGGATTTCCACGTCTTCGTCCTGGGGGAGCCCGGCAGCGGCCGCCATGCGATTGCCCATTCGATCCTCGAAACCATCGCTCGGGACCGGCCCGGCGCCGGCGACTGGGTCTATGTCAACAACTTCGAGATGCCGCACAAGCCGGCCGCCATCCGCCTGCCCGCGGGCGATGCCTGCCGCCTGCGCCGGATGATGGAGGCGCTGGTGGACGATCTGGCCGGCCAGATCCCGGCGCTGTTCGACTCCGAGGACTACCAGGCCCGGCGCCGCACAATGGAGGAGGCGTTCGCCGCCGAGCATGAAAGCGGGATGGCGGCGGTGTTCGAGGCCGCGCGGAAGGCAAATGTCGCCATCATGCGCACACCCGCCGGGTTCAGCTTTGCCGGGCTGCGCGACGGCAACGTGCTGTCGCAGGAGGAGTTCGACGCGCTGAGCGCGGAGGAGCGCAAAGCGCTGGAAGACGCGATCGAGGCGATCCAGAAGCAGATCTCGGAGGTGCTGACATCGGTGCCGAAACGCGAGAAGGAGCACCGGCGGCAGGTGGAACAGCTGAACGCCCAGCTGGCCTCCCGCGGGGTGGAGGAGGCGATCCGCGAGGTGCAGGAGGCCTTCGCCGGTGAGGCGGCGGTGCTGCGCTATCTGGACGCCGTGCGCAGCGATCTCATCAAGCACGCCGAGTTGTTCCTGAAAACCGGCAGCGAAGAGAGCGCGGGGCCGTTCCCGGGGGCTACCGGCCGCCATTTCGAAGAGCCCCAGTTCCAGCGCTACCGCGTCAACGTGATGGTGACGAACGGCGGCGGCACCCCTGGCGCACCCGTCGTCAAGGAAGAGCTGCCGAGCCTGCCGAACCTGATCGGGCGCATCGAATATGCCTCCGAACAGGGCGCGCTGGTCACCGATTTCACGATGATCAGACCGGGTGCGCTGCACCGCGCGAACGGCGGCTACCTGGTGCTCGACGTGCGCCAGGTGCTGAGCGAGCCCCTGGCCTGGGACGCCCTGAAACGCTGCCTCAGGACCGGGCAGATCGCGATCTACTCCCCCGGCGAGCGGCTGAGCCTGGTTTCCACCGTGTCGCTGGAGCCCGATCCGGTGCCGCTCAGCGTGCGGGTCGTGCTGATCGGCGAGCGGATGCACTACTACCTGCTGTCGGCGCTGGACCCGGATTTCCTCCAGCTGTTCAAGCTGGAGGCCGATTTCGACGACCATCTGCCGCTCACCGGCGCGGAGGCGGCGGACGCTTACGCGCAGGTGATCGCCGCGCTGGTGCGGCGCGCCGGAACCCGGCCGCTGGACCGGCCCGCGGTGGAGCGGCTCTTGCGCGAAAGCATGCGCATGGCGGGCGATGCGGAGCGGCTGTCGCTGAATTTCAGCCGCCTCTCCGACCTGTTGCGCGAGGCCGAATACTGGGCCGGGGACGGCAGGACCCCGCATATCGGCGCGGAGCATATCGAAAAGGCGGTGGCGGAGAAGGAGCGCCGGGCCGGCCGGGTGCAGGCGCTTGGCCTGGAGGCGATCCGCCGCGGCACGGTGATGATCGGCACCGAAGGGGCGCGCGTGGGCCAGATCAATGCGCTCTCGGTGCTGCAGATCGGCGGCTACAGCTTCGGCAAGCCGTCGCGGCTCACCGCCCGCACCCGCCCCGGCTCCGGCAAGCTGGTGGACATCGAGCGCGAGACCGAACTGGGCGGGCCGATCCATTCCAAGGGGATGCTGATCCTGCAGGGCTACCTCGCCGCGACCTATGCCACCAAGGCGCCCTTGTCGCTCTGGGCCAGCCTGGTGTTCGAGCAGAGCTATGGCGGGGTGGAAGGCGACAGCGCCTCCGCGGCGGAGCTGATCGCGCTGCTTTCCGCGCTGGCGGAGGTGCCGCTGGACCAGTCCTTTGCGATCACCGGGTCGGTCAACCAGTTTGGCGACATCCAGGCAATCGGCGGGGTGAACCAGAAGATCGAGGGCTTCTTCGACCTCTGCGCGGCGCGCGGCCTGACCGGCCGCCAGGGGGTGCTGATCCCGGCTGCCAACACCCGCCACCTGATGCTGCGCCAGCGCGTGGCGGATGCGGCGCGGCAGGGCCGCTTCCGGGTCGTTCCGATGGCCACGGTCAGCGACGGGATCGAGGTGCTGACCGGGCTGGAAGCCGGGGTGCGCGGCGCCGGCGGGGCCTTTCCCGAAGCCAGCCTGAACCGCCTGGTGGAAGACCGGCTGACAGCCTTTGCCGGCATCCGCAAGGCTTTTGCGAGGGAGGCCGGACATGACGCAGGCTGATACCGGCGGCGGCGGCGCGGCCGGGCGCGCCCGGGTGATCCTGGGGGCCAGCTGCTACCCCGATGCCGAGGCCGCCCTGGCGCTGGCGATGGAGCTTGCCCGCAACCTCGGGGCGGAGCTGCAAGGCGTCTTCGTGCGGGAAACCGCGGTGCTGGCCGCCACCTACTCCTATGCCCGCGTGGTGACCTACTCCGGCCGGCAGGAAGCCGGGCTGAACGCGGCGGCGATGGCGCGTGCGCTGCAAGCGGATGCCAGGCGGTTCGAGGGTTTGCTGGCCCGCCGGACCCGGGCTGCGGCGCTGAACAGCTCCTTCCGCGAGGCCGAGGGCCATCTGCAGGACGCGCTGAGCCAGACGGCGCGGGCGGGCGACCTTCTGGTGCTCGGGTACAAGCCGGTGCTGCGCGCGGCCGGCTGCCTGGCGCTGATCCTGGCGGAAGGGCAGGCGGTGCCGGACTATGCCGTCCGGCTGGCACGAAAGGCGGGCAAGCCGCTGGTCGTGCTGGTCGCCTGCACCGGCGCGGCCGGGGCCCCGCAAGGCGCGGTGCCGCAGACCGCAGGCGGCAGCGCCATCGAGACCAGGCGCTGCACCCCGCCCGGCACCCTGCTCAGGCATCTGGAGCACATGAGCCCTGCCGCCGTCCTCATCGCGGCACCGCTCGCGGGCCTGCCCTCCATCGCCCGCATCCAGGATGCGGCGCGCTGCCCGGTTGTCATCCAGTGCGAGGGATGACGTCCCGGGCGGGCGCGATTGATGCAAATCATTCCGCTCCGCCGCGGCCAAGCTAGACTGATGCCATCGCGCTCCCTGCAGGGCGCGGCGGCGCCTCAACCACAGACGTTCTCACAGACGATCTCACAGACAACGGGGAAGATGGCCATGACAGACCCTGAACTGGACGTCCTGATCGGCGCGCTGGAAAGCCGCACCGATCTGACCGTCGCGGATTTCGACAGCGTGCTGCATGCGCTTGCCTATCTGAGGCCGCAGGCGGTGCCCGCGGGCGGGCAGGCGGCAAACCGGATCGGCACCGCCGACGGCGCCATGGAGGTGGCCGACAAGGCCTTTCCCGACTGGACCGTCCGCATCCGCGGCCGCGCCTATGGCAAGCACGGCGAGTGGCACTGCTCCCTGTCCGAAAACGACAGCCGCGACAGCGATGCGGCGATCGGGACCGGCGAGGCGCCGGTGCTGGCGCAGTCCATCCTGGCCGCTGTCCTGCGGTTGTCGATGATCCTGAAAACGGATTGAACCGGCCTCTCCCGGCCGGGTCCGGGGTCCGGCAGGGCTTTGCGGCGGTCGGCGGGACCACGGCAGAGCATTTCCGCTGCAGCGTGACGGGCGGGGAGATGACCGCGGCGGGTGGCGCGCTGCTGCGGTGCGCGGCTGCATGGTGCCGGGCCGGGCGCGGGCCCGTTGCGCGGGCTGCGGCCCCGGCCGCGGATCATCTAGGTGGCCTTGCCGCCCGGCCGTTTCTCCAGGATCGGGGCCATCCCGGAATCGCCGGGGGAAAGGTTTGAAGACCGGGTCTCCGGCCGGGTCCAGCTCCCTTGCACCATTTTTTCGCCGGGGCCCCAGGCGCGACGGAGATCCGGCGGCCAACGGCCCGCGCGGGTCGTCTGATCTGCATCAACCATGGCAGGCGGGCGGGCTGGTAGGCTGGCGCCATTGGCTGTCTCGCAGAAGGAAAGGGCCCCGTCATGGAAAACGTCGAACGTCTGCTGAAGAACACGGTGGAAGAGCTCGACCGGCTCTTGAACGCCAAGAACGTGCTTGGCGATCCGATCGAGAAGGGCGCCGCGACGGTCATTCCCATCGTCAGTTACGGTTTCGGCTTCGGCGCGGGCGGGGGTGCCGATGCCAAGGCGGGCCAGGGTGCGGGCGCCGGGGCCGGAGGCGGGATCAAGCCGCTGGGGGCGATCATCATCGACGAGCGCGGGGCCCGGGTGGAATCGGTGCACGGCGCGATGACGGCGCTTGCGGAGGTCTTGGGGGACGCGGCCGGCAAGGCCTTGGGGACCGCCGCCAGGGGCCGCCAGGAGCAGGGCTGAACATGGCGGCCGTGGTGCTCACCGGCGGGCTGGCGCTGCTGGCCGGCCTCTGCGGGCTGGTGCTTTTCTCGCCGCTGCACCTCAGTCTGGTGCTGCAAAAGGAGACCGGGCTCGCCTTTGAGGCCGCGATCCGGCCCTGCGGCGGCTTCGGCCCGCGGATTACGCTGCGGCGGCGTGCAAAGCCGCCCGGGACCGGGAAGCCTGCGCGCAGACCGCGAAAGAGGCGCGGCGGGCGGCAGGCCAGGCCGCTGCGGCTGGCGGCCGCGGCGCTGCGGCTGGCGGCGGAGATCCTGCGCCGGGTTCACATCCGCAGGCTGGTTGCCCAAGGCACCTTCGGAACCGGCGATCCGGCGGAGACGGGCCAGCTGTTCGGCCTGCTCGCGCCGTTGATCCACGCGCCCGCGCCATGCCGCAGGCTGCGGCTGGAGGTCGAGCCGGATTTTGCCCGGGCGTCGCTCTCCGGCCGGGCCGAGCTGGATCTGTCAGTGGTGCCGGCCGCGCTGCTGCTGCCCGCGGCGCGCTTTGGCTGGCGGGCGTTCGGGCCGGTCCGGTGAGCTGGGTTGTCGATCCGCCCGTGCGCGCAGGCTCCCGGGTCTTCGCGGCGGTCTCGCGGGTGTCCCTGTGCCGCCACGCCGGGGCGGGCCGCCTGGCCTGCAGCGGCGGGAAACGCCCGCTCCTGATCCTCGAGTTTCAGGACGGCGCTGTGAGAGGCTTCGGACCGGACGGGCGCAGCTATACCGCGGCAGAGGCCGGGGCGCTGTTCCCGCAGGCCGTCGCCCGGGCGCGGGCGCTGCTGGAGAAACAGCCAGGCCCGGACCGCCCGCCGCCGCCCCGCTGAGCCGGAATCCGCCGGATACCGGCATTTAGCCGCCTGAGCCGGGCGGCCCTTGATTTCAATTAAGGCACCGGCGGCGGGTCCGGGGCAGACTGGGCCCACGATTCACTCGTGTGAGGAGATGATCAGATGCCAGATAAAGCGACCGGGGATGCGACGGGGATCTTTCCGGATGTCCTGGGGGCGATGCAGAATGCGATGATGCTGAACCCGATGATGAAACCGCAGGCCGAGCAATTCTGGGCGGCGCAGGAAAAACTGCTGGATGAGGCGGAAGTCTTCGCCCGGCACTGGTTCGAGCGCCGGCACGAAGCGGCCCAGACAGCGCTGACCGCCACCCTGACCGCCACCTCGGCAGGCGGCGGCAGTCCGGCCGCGGCGGTGCGCGCGCTGACCGAATGGCAGCGCCAGTCCGCCGAACGGATCGCCGAGGACGGCCGCGAATGGGCCGGCATGGTGTCGCGCTGCGCCACCTGCATCTGCGAGACCGAAGCCGAAGCGGTGAAGGAAGCCCTCAACGACGCGGTTGACAGGGCCCGCAATACGGCGAAGGCGGCCAAATCCGAGCCGGTTTGACGTCCGGCGCCCGGGCCAGCGGCGCCGGCGGCCAATGGCGGATTGCCGGGAACGGAGCGGCGGGGGCGCGAAAGCCCCCGCCGCTTGCGGTTGTCAGCTGACATTTCAGCCCGACATCAGCACCGGGATGCGCGCTTCGCCGAGCACATGCTCTGAGGCGTCGCCGAAGATCAGCCGGTGCAGCCGGGAATGGCCGTAGCCGCCCATCACGATCAGATCGCACTCCTGGCTCGCCGCCTCCATCAGCAGGCGGGTGCCGGTGCCGTGTTCGCCCGCCTCGATGTGGCGCACCTGCGCGTGCACGCCGTGGCGGGACAGCAGCCGGGCGATCTCATGCCCTTCGGTCTCGGCCCCGTGAGCCGGGCGCGGGCTCTCGCCGATGGTCAGCAGCTCCGTGAACTCAGCCTGCTCCAGGAACGGCAGCCCGTCGTGCAGCGCGCGCGCCGCCTCGCGCGTGCCTTTCCAGGCCGCGAGGACACGGGTGCCGACCGGCCGCCCGCCCCAGTCATCCGGCAGCAGCAGCAGCGGACGGCCGCTGTTCAGCACCAGCTCCATCTGGAACCCCCTCTGGTCAAAGCGCTCCTGGTCCAGGCCGGGCAGCAGCGCCAGGGCCAGATCGCAGCGCATCGCCGAGACCAGCAGCTCGTCCGCGGCATCGGGTGAGCGCGCCGGACGCGAGCGCCACTCCGCCGCGCAGCCGGCCTGACCGGTGGCGGCCCGGAACAGCGTCTCTATCTTGCGGTCTTCCGCGATCACGCGCCTGTTGAACTCCCCGAGGGTAATGTCATCGGCGGCAATCGCGATGCCGGAATAGGGCACCAAGGCCTCCAGCGTGTGCAGGCCGGTCAAATGCGCGTCAAACCGGCGGGCCAGCGCGCAGGCGGCAGGCAGCAGGTTCCGGGCCGCGGCCTGTGACGTCAGGCAGGCGAGAATTGTCTTGTAGCTCATGGGTTTCGGCCTCCTCTCCCTGTTGCAGGCCCCGGGGCCGCGCTGTTCAGGGTAGCAAATCCCGCCGCGCCGGGGTTTGACACCGGTCAATCGGGGCAGCGGCGGAGAGGCGCTTCGGGCGGCTTAACGCCGGTTAATGCGGCGCAGGGCGGATCGGCGGAGGCTGGGGGGGACGCGACTCAACCCCTGACCGATGGAGACCGGAGAATGCCCGACAAACCCGAAGACACCCGCAGCGAAGACACCCGCAGCGAAGCAAAGGACAGCCCGCAGAAGGCGCTGACCGAACGCAGCTGGGGCCCGCTCTGGAACATCCGCGACGAAATCGACGACCTGCTGGAGGATCTGCACTCCGGCAGCTTCTTCGCGCCGCTGCGCTCCCGCGGCCGCGGGCGGCGCAACCCGCTGCGCTGGCCGCTGCAGGAGTTCTCCTGGAAGATGCCGGTGCTGGACGTGGTGGACAAGGAGGACGAGCTGAAACTCTCCGCCGAGCTGCCCGGTCTCAGCGAAGAGGACATCGACCTCCGGGTCGGCGACGGCACGCTGACCCTGCGCGGCGAGAAGAAGCAGGAGCACGAGGAGGGCGGCGAGGAAGGCGGCTTCTACCTCAGCGAACGGCGCTTCGGTTCGTTTGAGCGCACCATCGGCATCCCGGAGGGCATCGACCGCGACAAGATCGAGGCTACTTTCAAGAATGGCGTGCTGACAGTGCGTCTGCCGAAGAAACCGGACGCGCGCAATCCGGCCCGGAAGATCGACGTCAAGAGCGCGCCCTAGGGGCCGCAGGCGCCGCCCTGGCCGGGATGGCGGCCCTTGGGGGAGGGTCCGCCATCCCGTGCCGGCGTGAAGCGGAGACAGAGCCGATGATGGTGCAAGAGATCATGTCCGCGCCGCTGCGCTGGGTGCATCCGCAGGAAAATATTGCCGCTGCGGCCGGGCAGATGCGCAGGCTTGGCATCGGCGTGCTGGCGGTGGTCGAGGCAGAGCGCATCGTCGGCGTGGTGACCGACCGGGACCTGACCCTGGCGCTGGCCGGGCAGGACAGCGCCCTGGCGGGCCTCGCCATTTCCCGCTGCATGACGGCACGGGTGATCTGCTGCCGGACCCGCGACACGGTGGAGGCCGCCGCGGCGCTGATGGGCGACCACCAGATCCGCCGCCTGCCGGTACTGGACGAGGCGGGGCGGCTGGCGGGTCTGCTCTCGGTCAGCGACATTGCCGTGCATGCCTCGGAACGGCTCGCGGGGGAGGCTTTGGGGGAAATCGCCGAGTTCCGCTAGTCCGCAACCGGGGTGATCTCGGCGGCGAGGCGGGCAGGATCGACGCCCGCGATCCGTGCCAGGGCAGCGAGGTCGGTGATCCGGATATCCATGTGATCGGCGGTCTCCACCAGCCCGTTGCGCACGAAGCGGCGCAGCGTGCGGCAGACATGCACCGCGGTGAGGCCGGTGAAATCGCCGATGCGGCGCTGCGTCAGGGGCAGGTGGAACAGGCAATCGTCCGACAGGCCGAGCGGCCTCAGCCGCAGGCACAATTCGATCAGCGCATAGGCGATCCGGCTCTCCGCGCTGGCGCGCCCCAGCCGCAGCATCCGTTCGGACAGGCGCGCGCGGCCGGCCGCATGCACCTGCGCGCTGGCCCGCGCCAGCCGCGGCGAGTCCGCCAGCATCCGGTGCCAGGCCGGCAGCGGAATGACCGAGACCCGCGCATCGGTGACCGCCTCCAGGCTCAGCCCGGCGGTCTTGCCGTCCGCCGCCGTCGGGTCGGCGATGTCGCCGGGCAGGATGAAGTCGATCAGCTGCACCTCGCCGTTCAGCGCGCATTTCGAGGCGGCGAGCCAGCCTTCGGCCACCACCAGCACCCAGCCGCTGTCTTCGCCGTCATGCAGGAGGATCTTCTGCGCCGGGATCTTCTGCACGTTCCGCCGCAGGCCCTCCATCGCCGGATCGCGGCTGTCGAACGCCATCGCTCCGATGCGCAGACCGGAGATCCTCGTTGTCTGGACGGGGGGCGCGGCTGGCCTCGTCACTGGAATTTTCCCTGTCAGAAAGGCCGGTACGGAAGCGGGAACGGACACCGTGCGGGACCGGGACCGGCCTGAGGGCAGCCCAGGCGCACGTTGCACGTGTCAGGCTAGCGGCGCGGGGCGATTCTGTCGACCGGATGCGGCGGCCTGTTCGAAAGGCAGCTGGTCTCCGCGCCTATGGCGCGCGGCTGGCATCCCCGTGGGCCGGCCGCGGATAGGGGCTCCCGTCCCGGTGCGGTGTGACAGACCGGCGCCGGACGTGCTCCGGAACGGCGGAGAGCACCGGCTGGGGAATCAGGAGGCGGGCCTGGCGCCCGGCTCCCGGGTACTGGTCCCCAGTCGCCGCGCCTCACTCCTCCCGGGACGCGATTGCCCGGATGCCCGCCATCACGGCGTTCCGGTGGCGGGCGTCCATGGCGGCGGCATGCGGCTCGGCGATGCGGCCCGCGTCATTGTCGTAGTACTTGCCCGAGGCAGTGGCAAATTCAGCATCCAGCGCGGCGCGGCACAGGATCTCCGCCCCGATGCCGATGTCGTTCCCGGCAACGCCAAAGCCCTCCTTCACCATCTTGGAGGCCAGCAGGGAGCCGGGGTTCACCGCGATCACTGCCGGGCCCTCCGGCAGGGTCTTGGCCAGTTCCTGCGTCCAGATGATGAGGGCGAGCTTGCTTTGCGCATAGGCTGCGAAATCGGCCATTGCACCGTGCCCGGCCATCGCTTGCAGGTCCACGGGCGCCTGCGCTGCCGACGACAGGTTTACGATCCGCCCGTCCCGGGGGATGATGGGCAGAAGGCGCCGGGTCAGCACCCAGGGAGCCACCGTGTTCACCGCAAAGCGCACATCCAGCCCGCCGGGCGTCCGCGGGTCCGGTGTCTTGTAGACGCCCGCGTTGTTGATCAGAACGTCCAGCCGGGCGTGCCGCCGCAGAACCGTCCCGGCCAGCGCAGCCGCGGCGCCCGGACTGGACAGATCGGCGATATAGCTTTCGGTCTCCCCGCCAACCCCGGCCGCGGCTGCGTCCAGTTTTGCCCGGCTTCGGCCATGCAGCAGGACGGTATGGCCCTGGCCGGCCAGCATCTTGGCCGTTTGCAGCCCGATGCCGTCGGTGGCGCCGGTGATGAGAATGGTCTTGGGCATGGGGGCCTCCTGCCTGCGGGCGGTGGCGGCCGGGCGGTCGGGCGGCTCACCGGGACCCGCGTGTGTGACGGTGCATCTGTGTTGCTCCTTAGCAAATATACATTGCGGCTCGCATATAGATGACCAATTGATGAAATCATAATTCGGATTTCGGGTATAAAGATGGACACTGACGCGCTTCGCCTGTTTGTTCTGGCGGCGGAAAAGCTGAACATCAGCGCCGCCGGGCGGCAGCTTGGCCTCGCGCCGGCGGTGGCCGGAGCGCGGCTGGCCAAGCTGGAGAATACGCTGGGAGCAGATCTGCTGCATCGCAGCACCCGCAAGGTCTCGCTGTCGCTGGAGGGTGCCGAGTTCCTGCCTTACGCGCGCGAGATGCTGGCGCAGGAGGACGCGGGGCGGGCCGCCCTGGGGCAGGGGCGGGCGCGGCCCAGTGGCGTTTTGCGCTTCACCGCGCCCAGCACCTTTGCCCAGCTCTATGTGGCGCCGCTGCTGCCGGATTTTCTGCAGGAGTTTCCCGAGATGACGCTGGACATGCGCCTGTCCGACAGCATCTTCGACCTGATCGAGGGCAGTTTTGACCTTGCCGTGCGCAATTCGCCGCTGGCGGACACCAGCCTGAAGGGGCGCAAGCTGGCGGAGGACCGGCGGGTGCTGTGCGCGTCGCCGGATTACCTCGCCCGGCACGGCACACCCGCGCATCCCGACGATCTGGCCCGGCACCAGCTGATCGGCTTCAGGAACCAGTCGGCGCGCCCCCTGGCCGGGCCGGAGGGTGCGGCCGGGGAGTTCGATCCGCGGCTGGCGCAGAGCCGCCTGATCCTGGACGACGGGCTGACCCAGAAACTGGCCACCATCGCGGGGGCGGGGATTTCGATCAACTCGCTGTGGAGCGTGCATCAGGAGCTGCAATCCGGCGCGCTGGTGCAGGTTCTGCCGGGCTATGAGGTGGCCGACAAGTCGGTGCTGTGGCTGGTCTATCCCAAGGCCAACGTGCTGTCGCCGAAGGTGCGGGCCTTCATGGATTTCCTGATCGCCCGCATTGGCAAGGCGCCGGTGTGGGAGGCGCCCGGCGGCAGCACCGCATGAGGAAAACCGCGCCCCCGTGGCAGGGGCGCGGCCTGTTCAGGATTGCGCGCTTCAGAACCAGCTGACGGTGTCTTCCATCGTCCGCCGGGTCTTGGGGAACTGCGGATCGGCTGCACGGTGGCCGAAAGCGAACATCACCGCGGGCTTGTACTGCCTGGGGTCGATGCCGAAGTGTTTCTCCAGCGTTGCGGAGGTCTCTGCCATGCCGAAGCCTTCGATCGGGCAGGAGTCGATGCCCATCAGCGCCGCCGCGGTCATCATGTTGGCGAGCACGATGTAGGCCTGCTTGCCGGCCCAGTCGGTGATCTCGCGCTCGGTGGTGATCTTGTGGTCGGCGGACTGGAACTTCCCGTAGGCGCCGTTGAAGATTTCGATGACATCTTCCGGCAGCTGCTTCACGCTGCGGTAGAAGTCCTGAAGGTAGTCGGAGCCCGCGGTCATGGTTGCCGCGGTGCTCGCCAGGATGATGCCGAAGTGGCTGGCAGTGCCCAGCTGGCCGGCGGTGCCGTTCATCATGCCGTTGGCCCCCCAGGAGAAGTCCCGGAACAGCTCCCGCTTTTCCTGGGATTGGATCATCAGGATCTTGAACGGCTCGTGCCCGAAGGAGGTCGGCGACAGGCGGGCAGCCTCCAGGATGGTTTCGAAGTCGCCCGCGCTGATCTTGCGGTCCGGGTCGAACACCTTGGTGGCGTGGCGGAAGTTGAAGGCCTCGATGATCTCGGCCTGGATGCGGGCGGTGCCGGCGATGTCTTTCATGGGTCTTGCTCCAAATCTGATGCGGCCGATTTAGGCCATGGCGGCCCGGCCGATTAGAAGCCGGATCGCCAAAACAGAATTCGGGTTTCGGGTACCAAAAGGATCTGCCGTCCCGCCGGCAAGGGAGACCGGTCAGTCCAGATATCCGGTCAGCGCGGTGGAGATTCCGGGCACGTAGGTGACCAGAAGCAGGATCAGGGCGAGCACCGCGATGAAGGGCAGGTTCGTGCGCGAGGTCTCCCAGATCCCCGAGCGGGCGATGGAGCAGGAGGTGATCAGCACCGAGGCCACGGGCGGCGTCTGCTGGCCGATGGCGAGGTTCAGCGTCACCATGATGCCGAAGTGGATCGGGTCGATCCCGACCGCGTTAACCAGCGGCATCACCACCGGCACCACCAGGATGATCGCCGCCGCGCCGTGCAGGAACATGCCGAGCACCAGCAGCAAGAGGTTCAAAAGCGCCAGCACAATCAGCGGGTTGGTGGTGACCTCGGTGATCTGCGCCGCCAGCTGCTGCGGCACCTGCGCCTGGGTCAGGAACAGCCCCAGCGCGGCCGAGGTGGAGACCAGCAGCATCACGATGCCGGTCTGGCTGACGCCTTCGAGCATGGTCTTGCGCAGCCGCGACGGGTCGAGGTCGCGGTAGACGAACAGCCCGATCACCAGCGCCGCGAGCACCGCGAGGCCGGCGCCCTCGGTGGCGGTGACCAGCCCCGAGAAGATGCCGCCAAGGATGATCACCGGCATGGTCAGGGCCCAGAAGGCTTCCTTGAAGGTCTTCCAGACATGGCGCGCGTCGAACCCCTCGGCGCGGGGCAGATCGTAGCGCACCGCCATGACCCAGGTGACCAGCATCAGCAGAAACGCGCCCAGAAGGCCCGGCACGATACCGGCGACGAACAGCTTGATCACCGATGTTTCGGCAATGGCGCCGTAGAGGATCATCGGGATCGACGGCGGGATGATGATGGCGAGGGAGGCGGACGAGGAGGTGATTGCGGCGGCCAGCTGGCGCGAATAGCCGCGGCGTTTCATTTCGGGGATCAGCACGGTGCCGGTGGCGGCGACGTCGGCGACGGCGGAGCCGGAAATCTCGGCAAACACCATCGAGACGCCGATGTTCACCATGCCCAGGCCGCCGCGGATGAAGCCGATCAGCGCGGTGACGAAGTTGATCAGCCTGAGCGAGATGCCGGAGGTGTTCATCAGGTTGCCCGCCAGGATGAACAGCGGGATCGCGATCAGCGGAAAGGACGTTGAGCCGGAGTAAAGCTTGATCGCCATGTCATTGAGGCTGTCGGGCCCGGAGGTGAGCAGGAAGCCTCCCATCGACACGGCGCCGATGGCAACGGCGATCGGCACGTTGATGAGGATCAGCGCGATCAGGGCAATCGTGGTCAGGAGCAGGATCATTTCGCGGCTTCCTTCTGTGCCAGCGGGGGCTGTCTTTTCGAGCTCTGGGCCAGCGGAGTCTTTGCCAGGGCGGCGGTTTCGGCTTCGGCCTCGGCGATGGCCTGCTCGATCTCGGCATGCTCCGCGCCGATGCCCTCGGCGGCTTGGCGCAGCGCGCGGGGCAGGGTCAGCAGCGTGCCGATGATCATGATCACCGAGGCGACGGGGATCACCGATTGCACGATGTCCAGGGTCATCCAGCGCAGGGACAGCAGCGAGTCCCATTTCGCCACCGCCAGCACCGCGTTGCCGTACCAGGCGACGACCGCGAAATAGGCAATGACGAGCACTTCGGAGAACAGCGCCAGCGCCACCGCGAAGGGCTTGGGCAGGGCGGTGACGATGCCGGAAAAGCCCATGTGCTGGCGCAGGAACACAGCATAAGCGGCGCCGAAATAGGTCAGCCAAGCCAGCAGCACGCTGGCGATTTCGTCATACCATGCGGGCGACGCGCCGAGATACCGCATGGTGGTCGAATAGACGACGGACAGCGCCAGAGTCACCAGCAGCGCCAGGCATACCGTCTCGATGGCCCGCAACAGCATGCGCTCAGTCAGTGCGATCATGCCTTCCTCCTGTCTTGAGAGTGCCCGGACAGGGGTCGCCCGGCCGGAGCGCTGTTTCTATTGCTTGGCCAGGTCTTGCGCGCGGCGCACCAGGGCTTCGCCGCCGGGCACCTGGGCGGCAAAGGCCTCGTAGATCGGGGCGGAGGCGGCGATGAAGGCGGCCTTGTCGGCCTCGTTCACCTCGACACCGGCGGCGCGGACCTTTTCGACCAGCTCGCCGTCGGCGGTCTGGCCCTGCTCCAACGCCCAGTCCTGCACCGACGCGGCGACCTCTGCGACGGCGGATTTCACGTCATCGGGCAGCGTCTTCCAGGTCTGGGCCCCGGTGGTGAGATAGGTGGGCGAGTAGACGTGGCCGGTCAGGCTGAGGTAGCTCTGCACCTCCTGGAAGTTCGCGCCGACGATATTGGTCAGCGGGTTCTCCTGCCCGTCCATGGTGCCGGTCTGCAGGGCGACGAAGACTTCGGAGAAGGACATCGGCGTGGGGTTGGCGCCCCATTCCTTGAACATCGACACGCGCCATTCCGACGACGGCGTGCGGATCTTCAGGCCCTCCAGGTCGGCGGGCGAAGTGATCGGGCGGGTGCTGTTGGTGATCTGGCGGAAGCCGTTTTCCCAGGTGGAGAGCACCGTGAGCCCGGCCTTCTGCGCCAGCGGCGCGAGGTCGGTCTGCACGATCCCGGCGTCGATCGCCTTCAGGTGGGCGCGATCCTGCACCAGGAAAGGCATGTCGAACAGCGCAAACTCGGGCGCGACATTGGTCATGATCGAGGAAATCAGGGTGAACTCGACGGTGCCGAGGCGCAGTTTCTGCATCAGCTCCTTTTCGTTGCCGAGCTGCGCATCGGCGTAGAACTCCACCGTGTGCGCATCGCCGAGCTCGGCCTGCAGCTGCTCGGCAAAGCGCGCGGCGCTTTGGCCCTGAAGGCTGTTCGAGGCGGCGCCCACGGCCACGACATAGGTCTCGGCGGCGGCCGGCAGCGCCAGCGTCAGCGTTGCGGCGGCGAGGCCGGCGCTCAGGGTTCTGGTCAGGGTTTTCATGGTGTCTCCTCCGTTGGACTGGAAAGTCATGCCGCATCCGCGGCGCCGCCTCGGGTCGCTTCTACAGGGCAGGCGCACTGCACGGAAAGCTGTGTCATGCGCTGCGCGTCCTCCTCCCGAATTTGGCGCTTCAGAATTTTGGCATTCCAAAATACCATTGCCATGTTACAACCGAAGTCAACATGATTCGTGTCCCGGTCCCGCCCAACCCGGTCCGGGGACGCCAGCGAAACGAGAGAGAGGGGAGCCTTGATGACCAAGATCAAATCCGTCCGGACCCGGGTCTGGACCTGGAAGGGGCCAACCGTTCCGCCCGCCGGGAACTTCTGCACCAACGCGTCGGACGCGCTGTGGCTCAAGGGCGATGCGATGGCCTCCTTCCGCTTCCACCAGTGGCTGACCTGCGAGGTGGAGGCCGAGGACGGCACCATCGGCATCGGCAACGCGGCGCTGGCGCCGACGGTGGTGAAACAGGCCATCGACGACTGGTATGCGCCGCTGGCGGTGGGCGAAGATCCCTTCGACTGCGCCTACATCTGGGAAAAGATGTACCGCCGCAGCCATGCCTGGGGCCGCAAGGGCATCGGCATGACCGCGATCAGCGCCATCGACATCGCGATCTGGGACCTGATGGGCAAGCTGGTCGGCAAGCCGGTGTTCAAGCTCTTGGGCGGGCGCACCAAGGAGAAGATCCCGGTCTATTACTCCAAGCTCTACGCAGGCCCGGTGGAGACCATGCAGGCCGAGGCCGAAGAGGCGATGAGCCACGGCTACACCGCCTTCAAGTCGCGGTTCGGCTATGGCCCCAAGGACGGGATGACCGGGATGCGCGAGAACCTCAAGCGGGTGGAGGCGCTGCGCGAGGTGATCGGATACGACACCGACCTGATGCTTGAATGCTACATGGGCTGGAACCTCGACTATGCCAAGCGGATGCTGCCCAAGCTCGCCCGGTATGAACCGCGCTGGCTGGAGGAACCGGTGATCGCCGACGACGTGGCGGGCTATGCCGAGCTGAACGCCATGGGCATCGTGCCGATCTCCGGCGGCGAGCATGAATTCTCGGTCATCGGCTGCTCCGAGCTGATCAACCGCCGCGCGGTCAGCGTGCTCCAGTATGACACCAACCGCGTGGGCGGCATCACCGCGGCGCAGAAGATCAACGCGATTGCCGAGGCGGCGCAGATCCCGGTGATCCCGCACGCGGGCCAGATGCACAACTACCACCTGACCATGGCCAGCGCGAACTGCCCGATCGCCGAATACTTCCCGGTGTTCGATGTCGAGGTCGGCAATGAGCTGTTCTATTACATCTTCGACGGCGACCCCGAGGCCGCGGACGGTTTTCTGCAACTGGACGATGACACGCCGGGGCTTGGCATCTCCATCTCCGATAAACACCTGCACAACTTCGAGATTACCGAATGACCCGCTATTCCGGCATCTGGCCCGTCGCCCCGACCCCGTTCCACCCGGCCGGGACGGTCGATTACGAGGGCATGAAACGCGTGATCGACTGCATGGTCGATCAAGGCAGCGACGGCATCTGCATCCTGGCCAATTTCTCCGAGCAGTTCCTGATCTCGGACGAGGAGCGACGCAAGCTGACCGAAATCTCTCTGACCCATATGGCCGGGCGGCTGCCGGTGATCGTCACCGTCAGCCATTTCGCCACGCAAATTGCGGTGGAGCGGGCGCAGCACGCGAAGGACCACGGCGCGGCGATGGTGATGATGATGCCGCCCTACCACGGCGCGCTGATGCGGGGCACGGCGGAGCAGACCTTCGAGCAATTCGCCCGCGTGGGCGAAGTGGGCCTGCCCATCATGGTGCAGGATGCGCCGCTCTCCGGTGTCGAGCTGCCGGTGCCGCTGCTGGTCCGGATGGCGCGCGAGATCGGGATGGTGAAGCTGTTCAAGATCGAATGCCCGCAGGCCGCGGCCAAGCTGCGCGCGCTTGTGGCCGAGGGCGGCGACGCCATCGAGGGCCCGTTCGACGGCGAGGAGGCGATCACACTGCTTGCGGATCTCGAGGCCGGAGCCACCGGCGCGATGACCAGCGCGATGATCCCGGATCAGATCAAGCCGGTTCTCGTTCATTTCGCGGCCGGCGACATTGATGCCGCCACCGCCGCCTATGCCCGCGTGCTGCCGGCGGTGAACCACGAGAACCGCCAGTGCGGCTTCCGCTCGGCCAAGGCGGCGATGGTTGCAGGCGGCGTCATTGCGTCCGATTATTGCCGCCACCCGATCCCGCCATTGCATCCGCAGACGAAGGAGGCTCTGCTTCGTCTGATCCGGCCACTCGATCCTGTGGTCCTGAACTGGGGGAAATGACATGAGCAAGAAGGCTGAATTCTCCGGCCTGGATACCGGCGAGCTGGAACTGGCGCGGCCGCGCGCCACATTGGTCGAGATTGCGGCCGACAAGCTGCGCGAGCTGATCCTGCTGGAGAAGCTGCCCGCCGGGGCGGGGATCTCCGAGCGGGACCTGGCCGCGGCGCTTGGCATCAGCCGCACACCGCTGACTAAGGCGCTGACCATCCTGGAGCAGGACGGGCTGGTCGAATATTCCGTCACCCGCCGCCCGCAGGTCGCCAATCCGCCGTTCGAGGAGATCGAGCAGAACCTGGTGGTGATGGGCGCGCTGGAGGCGCTGGCGGGGGAGCTGGCCTGTGCTGCGATCACCGAAGACGAGATTGCCCGGGTCACCGATTGCCAGCGCCGGATGGAAGAAGGCGAGGGCACGCTGCCGCCGCTGGAGTCCTTCCGGCTCGACATGCAGATGCACGAAATCATCGTTCAGGCCAGCCGCAACGCGCCGCTGATCGACACCCACCGCAAGTACAACGCCCGGCTGTGGCGGGCGCGGTTCCAGTCTTCGCAGCGCCGCTCCGGCCTTGGCCAGACGCTGGCCGAACACCGCGCCATCGTCGAGGCGCTCAGCCGCCGCGATGCCAAGACCACCTCCAAGGCCCTGCGCCGCCACCTGGCCTCGGCCGTCAGCAATATCAGGAACGCCCTGCGGGACACCGCCCGGGCCGCAGAAACGGAGTAGACATGCCCCCAAGGATCGGAGTTATCCCCGGTGACCCCAGCGGCATCGGGCCGGAGCTGGTTGCCCGGCTTCTGGCAGACGAATGTGCA
Organism: Cribrihabitans pelagius; assembly: GCF_048820915.1. Classification (NCBI taxonomy): domain Bacteria; kingdom Pseudomonadati; phylum Pseudomonadota; class Alphaproteobacteria; order Rhodobacterales; family Paracoccaceae; genus Cribrihabitans; species Cribrihabitans pelagius. The sequence continues at coordinate 75,374 of NZ_JBMERR010000011.1, forward strand.
GCGCAGGCGCAGATCCTGCTGATCGGCGACCGCCATGTGTTCGAGCTGGGCCAGGCCCAGGCCGGGCTGCGCCATGACATGACCGCGGTCGATGCAGGGACCTGCGACTGGACCGCCGCCGAAGGCCCGGCGCTGCACGAGATGCAGACCATCGCCCCTGATGAGATCGTTTTGGCGCAAAGCACAGAAGCCTCGGGCCGCTCGACCCTTCGGGTGCTCGATCAGGCGCTGGCCTTTGCTGAAAGCGGCGTGATCGACGCCATCGTCTTTGCCCCCTTCAACAAGGCGTCGATGCATATGGCCGGGATCGGCCATTCGGATGAGCTGCATTACATGGCCGAAAAGCTGGGCGTGACTGGCTATATTTCCGAGCTGAACACGCTTGACGGCATGTGGACCAGCCGCGTCACCAGCCATATCGCGCTGAAGGATGTGGCCGCGGCCATCGGCGGGGAGCGCATCGAGGAGGCCACCCGGCTGATCGACCGCACCCTGCGCCGGGCCGGCTATGCCCGCCCGCGCATCGCGGTGGCCGCGCTCAACCCCCATGCCGGCGACGGCGGCAACTTCGGCCGCGAGGAGATCGAGGTGATCGAACCGGCGGTGCGCCACATGGCGGGCGGGCAGATGGCCGTGACCGGACCGCTGCCCTCCGACACCGTGTTTCTCAAGGTGACCCGCGGCGAGATCGACGCGGTGGTGACCATGTATCACGACCAGGGCCAGATCGCGCTGAAGCTCTTGGGCTTCGACCGCGGCGTTACCGTGCAGGGCGGCCTGCCGGTGCCGGTGACCACGCCCGCGCATGGCACGGCGTTTGACATCGCAGGCCAGGGGGCGGCGGATGCCGGCGCCACCCGCGCCGCCTTCGAAATCGCCTGCAAGATGGTGAGCAACTGGCAGAAGGAGGAAGCGGCATGAGCTTTCAGCCGCATGGAAAACACCTGATCGCGGGCGAATGGATTGGCTCGGATCAGCTCTTCCTGTCGGAGCCCGCAAGCGGCACGCCGCAGGCGTTCTGCATGGGCACGCCCGCGCTGGTGGACCAGGCTTGCGCCGCCGCGGAAGACGCGTTCTGGACCTATGGCTGCACCACCCGCAGCGCCCGTGCCGCGTTCCTGAACGCCATCGCGGACGAGATCGAGGCCCGCGCCGAAGCGATCACCGAAATCGGCACCCGGGAAACAGGCCTGCCGGAGACGCGGCTCAATGGCGAGCGCGGCCGGACCACCGGGCAGCTGCGGCTGTTTGCCGGACATATCCTGAACGGCGATTACCTCGACCGCCGCCATGACGCGGCGCTGCCGGACCGCCAGCCGCTGCCGCGCCCGGATCTGAAGATGGTGCAGCGGCCGATCGGTCCGGTTGCGGTTTTCGGCGCCTCCAACTTCCCGCTCGCCTTCTCCACCGCGGGCGGCGATACCGCGGCGGCGCTGGCGGCGGGCTGCCCGGTGATGGTCAAGGGCCACTCTGCCCATCCCGGCACCGGTGAGATCGTGGCCGAGGCCATCCGCGCCGCGATTGAGACGACCGGGATGCCGAAGGGCGTGTTCTCCCTGATCCAGGGAGGCAAGCGCGAAGCGGGCCAGAGCCTGGTGCAGCATCCGCTGATCAAGGCGGTCGGGTTCACCGGTTCGCTCGGCGGCGGCCGGGCGCTGTTCGATCTCTGCGCCCAACGGCCCGAGCCGATCCCGTTCTTCGGCGAGTTGGGCTCGGTCAACCCGATGTTTGTCCTGCCCGAGGCGGCGCGGGCGCGCGGGGCCGCGATTGGCGAAGGCTGGGCCGGCTCGCTCACCATGGGCGCGGGCCAGTTCTGCACCAACCCCGGAATCGCCGTGGTGATGCAAGGGCCGGAGGGCGATGCTTTCGTGCAGGCCGCGGCGCGGGCGCTGGAACAGGTGCCGGCGCAGGTGATGCTGACCGATGGCATTGCACAGGCCTATCGCGACGGCGCGGCGCGGTTTGCCGGGCGCGACGCAGTACGCCCGGTGGTTGGGGGTGACAGCGAAGGCCGCTCGGCACGGCCCAGCCTGTTCGAGACCGACGCCGCCGCCTACATGCAGGATCGCGACTTGGGCGAAGAGGTCTTCGGCCCCTTGGGCCTCGTGGTGCGGGTGGCGGATGCCGGGGAGATGGAAGCCCTGGCCCGGGGGTTCGAGGGCCAGCTCACCGTGACGCTGCAGATGGAGGAGGGCGACACCGGGGCCGCGCAGCGCCTGATGCCCATCGTCGAACGCAAGGCCGGGCGGCTGCTGGTCAACGGCTTCCCGACCGGGGTCGAGGTGGCCGATAGCATGGTCCATGGCGGGCCTTACCCGGCTTCGACCAACTTCGGCGCGACCTCGGTGGGCACGCTGTCGATCCGGCGCTTCCTGCGCCCGGTCTGCTACCAGAACATGCCCGCGGCGCTGCTGCCCGGGGACCTCTGAAGCCAAGCCAGCGGAACTGGCCGCCGCGGCGGCCAGTTCCTGCGCGTTATGAGTGCTGCCGCGGCGGCCGCGTGTCATCGCTTTCCGGCGACGATCCGGTCGAGGATCAGGGCGCAGAACAGGATCGCCAGCCCGGCCAGAATGCCCTGGCCCGCGGCGGCATACTGCAGCGCCTCCAGCACGTCCTCGCCCAGCCCCTTGGCGCCGATCAGCGAGGCCACAACCACCATCGCCAGCGACAAGAGGATGGTCTGGTTGACGCCGGCCATGATCGTCTTGCGCGCCAGCGGCAGGTCGACCCGCCACAGCAGGTAGCGCGGCGTGGCACCGAAGGCGAGCGCGGCCTCGCGCACGGTTTCCGGCACCTGCTGCAGGCCCAGCACGGTGAAGCGGATCACCGGCGGGCTGCCGAAGATCATCGTCGCCACCACCCCCGCAGGCTTGCCCGAGCCGATAAAGGCCACCACCGGGATCAGGTAGACGAAGGAGGGCATCGACTGCATGAAATCCAGCACCGGACGCACCACTGCAAACACCTTGGGCCTGCGCGCGCAGTAGATGCCGAGCGGAATGCCAAGGGTGATCGAGATCAGCGCCGCCGCGCCCAGCAGCGCGATGGTGGTCATCGCCTTCTCCCAGAAATCCAAGATCCCCAGATAGGCCAGCGCCGCAGCGGTGAAGATCGCCACCCGCGCGCCCGCGGACAGATAAGCCAGCATCACGATCACCAGCGCCACAACCGGCCAGGGGGTATCGACCAGCACCACCTCGATCCAGTCGAGCAATGTGCGCATCCCCGCGGTCAGCCCGTCGAAGAAACCGCGGCCGGAGGTCTTGGTCCAGTCGAATGCGGCCTGCACCCCGTCGCCCGCGTTCAGCCGCCAGTCACGGTTGGTGGGGAAGGCGTTCAGCAGCGCGAACGCATCCGGCATCGCGAATTTCAGCGCCGAGAGCCCGACAACCGCCGCCGCCAAAATGGCGGAGACGACCAGCCGCGGCACCGACCAGCCGCTGGCCACGCTGCGGTCCGAGCGCCAGCGGGCAAACTGCCCCTCCAGCGTCCAGTTCGCGAGCGAGGCGGCCAGGAACTTCACCGCCAGCAGCAGTGCTGCGCCCACGATCAGGTAGGTGACCCCGCTGGCATTCGCCGCCTCGGCTGCTTGCTGCGCGCCGGCCAGCGCGCCTTCCAGCGACTCCGCGGCCCGTTTCAGCGAGTCCAGCGAAGACGCGCCCGAGGCCTCCGCCGCCGCGATCTGCTGATGCCGCAGCTCCAGCGTCTGGGCGATCTGCTCGGCCCGGATGCGGAAATCCCGGCCCAGATCGCCGAATAGACCCAGGGCGATCTGGATAAACGCAAGGGTTTCCAGCAGCAGAAAGCTCAGGAACCAGGACCACAGCCCCCGCGCCCCGAACCAGACCGGCCCCAGCAAACCGGCTGCCCGGTTCACGGTGAACCGGTAGCCCGGCGCCTGCATCATGTGGCTGAAGACCCGCTGGTAATAGGCCTGCGAGCGGCCGGTGAATTCCGCCACCAGCGCGTTCAGGCGCCCGGCGGTCTCCGGTTTGATCTGTGACCGGTCGAAGTGTTTCATCGCCGCCTCCTTACCCCTGGCTGTCCTGGATGGCGCGGATCAGACCCGCGCGGTTGATCACCCCGACGGTCGATCCCGCATCCGCGACCTTGACGATGCCGTGGCCGTCGGCGGCGAGGTCCATCAGGCCGCTCAGGTCCATGTCGGGCCGTGCCACCTTGGCATCCGCCGGCAGGGCGCCGTGGGTGGCCTCGAACTCCGCCACCGGCTTCATCACCGAATGGGCAAAGATCATGTTGAGCTTGGAGATGCCCGCCACAAAATCCGCCACATAGCCGTCCGCCGGGTTCAGGATGATCTCCTCCGGCGTGCCGGTCTGCACGATGCGGCCGTCTTTCATGATCGCAATGCGGTGGCCGATGCGGATCGCCTCGTCCAGATCATGGGTGATGAACATCGTGGTCTTGCCGAGCTTGCGGCTGAGCTCCATGAACTGGTCCTGCAACTGCTTGCGGATCAAGGGGTCCAGCGCCGAGAACGGCTCATCCATCAGCAGGATCTCCGGGTTCGAAGCTATGGCACGCGCCAGCCCGACCCGCTGCTGCATGCCGCCGGACAGCTCATGGGCATATTTGTCCTCCCAGCCGCTCAGCTCGACCAGTTCCAGCACCCGGTCGGCTTCCTCCCAGCGGCGCGCCTTGCCGGTGCCGCGGATCTCCAGCGGCATCGCCACATTGTCGCGCACCGTGCGGTGCGGCATCAGGCCGAAGTTCTGAAACACCATGGCAACCCGGCGGTTGCGCAGGTCGCGCAGGCCCTCGGCGTTCAGCCCCATCACGTCGCCGCCGTTGATGTAGATATGCCCGTCCGTCGGCTCCAGCAGCCGGTTCACGTGCCGCACCAGCGTCGATTTGCCGGAACCCGAGAGCCCCATCACGCAGAACAGCTCGCCGCGTTCGATCTGGAAACTGGCATCCGCCACGCCGACCACGCAGTTGAACCGCTCCAGCACCTGCGGCTTGCTCAGCCCTTCCGCGTGAATGGCCCGCAGCGCTTCATCCGCGCGTGCCCCGAAGATCTTCCAGACGCCGCGTGCGTCAATTGCGATGTCACCCGCCATGGCCTCCCCCTGTCTTCTGAAGTCTGGTGCCCTGCTGCCGCCAATCCGGCAGCAGGGCCAAAGGATGGGATCAGTTCAGGCCCAGCCAGCCGTCAACAATCGCACCGTTCGCCGCCAGCCAATCAGACACGGCGGCGTCAATTTCCTGGCCCTCGATCACCACCTGATAGGTGAGCTTGGACAGCTCGCCCGCATCCATGTCGATCTTGCTGAGGAAGGCCGCCGCCGCCGGGTTCCGCTGTTCCAGCGACTTGGAATAGGCCACGGTCACCGTCTTTACCGGATCGCCGGAGGTGATCGCGGATTTGTTGAACCAGTCCGAATCCTGGTCCGGCTGCAGCATGGTGTAGGCAGCCGGGTCGTGCTCCGGCTCCTCGATCATGGTCACATCGTAGAGCGCATGCACGTAGTGCGGCTCATAGCAGTAGAAGACCACGCCCTGCTCCTGCGCGATGGCGTCCTTGAGGCGGGCGTAGAACACCGTCTCATCCTCGGTCGAGGGTGCCAGGAAGGTCTCGATCCCGTAGTCGCGCACCTTGACCTTGTGCACGTTGGTCGAGGCCCAGCCGGTGGCGCCGACCCAGATTTCGCCCATGCCGTCGCCATTGGTGTCATAGAGTTCCTGCGCGGCCGGGGTGGCGAGATCGAAGATTGACGAAATGCCGTGCTTTTCGGTCATGTAGGTCGGAGTGCAGAACCCGGTGCGGCCCTCATAGCTGCCCGAGGACAGGCCCACGGTGCCTTTCTGGTCCACGTATTCCTCGGTGAAGGACAGGTGGTTGGGCAGCCAGACGTCCGGGTGCACGTCGATGTCGCCGCGGCCGCCGTCCATCGCGGCAAAGATCACCGCGTTGGCGCCGGGGGCATAGCCCGCCTCACCGCCGAGGCGGGTCTCGATCACCTGGCCGATCACCCGGCTCATCACCTTGGCGCCGGGCCAGCTCGGCTCGCCCACCATGATCTTTTCCTGCGCCAGTGCCCCGGTGCCGGCGCCGAGGGCTGCAATTGCGGTAAGGGTTTTCAGCGGTTTCATGTTTTCTCTCTCCTGTTGGGGATGGATATGCGCCCTCAGGCGCGGGCCCGCTTGCGCTGCGGGTCTATGAAGGGAATGTCCGTCACGGCAGCGCCGAGGCGCTTCATCCGCCCGTCGAGCTGGCCGATCTCCAGCCGGGCGCCGTTTTCCGCGTGTTCGATGCCCAGGCGGGCAATCGCCACGGCGTGCTCCAGCCAGGGCGAGCGCGTGGCCGAGGTCACCGTGCCCACCTGCCGCTCGCCGTCGTAGACGGGGCTGCCGTGATGCGGCACGTCGTTGCAGCCCAGCAAGAGCCCCTTCAGCATCCGGCGCGGCGCGCGCGCGTTGCGTTCCAGCGCGGCCTTCCCGGTGAAGGAAGGCTTGGTCAGGTCGACGGCAAAGCCCAGCCCCGCCTCGAAGGCATCGACGCCCGGCGCGAACTCGGCGTTGGCGGCGGCCAGCCCGGCCTCGATCCGGATGGTTTCCAGCGCGGCGGAACCCATCGGGGTGATGCCGAATTCGGCGCCCGCCTCCATCACCGCATCCCAGATGGTGAGCGCATCGGCCTGGGAGCAGAAGATTTCGTAGCCCAGCTCGCCGGTGTAGCCGGAGCGGGACAGCATGAAGGGCGCGCCCTCGCGGTCATGCAGCCGGGCCACGGTGACGCCGAACCACTTCAGCTGATCCAGCGCGGGCACATGCGGCTGGGTGAAGGCGATTTTGCGCAAGAGATCCCGCGATTTCGGCCCCTGGATCGCCAGATTGGGCATCGCGCCGCGCATGTCATGGATGCGCACCTGCAGCCCCGTCTCCTGTGCCAGTGCCTCCAGCACCCGGCCGCTTTCCTCGGACCCGCAGCACCAGCGGAACAGATCGGGCGCCAGCCGGAACAGGGTGCCGTCGTCGATCACCGTGCCGGCCTCGTCGCACATCAAAGTGTAAGAACCGCGCCAGACCGCCAGCTTGGCCACGTTGCGGGTGGTGGCTTGCTGCAGCAGTTTCTCCGCATCCGGGCCTGCGATATCGTATTTGCGCAGGCTGCTCATGTCCTGCACCGTCACCGCATTGCGGCAGGCCCAGTATTCGCCGGTGGTCCCGTGCGACGGGAAGCTCACCGGCGCCCAGAGATCGCGCGCCGGCGCAAAATGCTCGGTCAGCGGTTCGAGCCGCGGGTGGAAGGCGGAGTTCTGGCTGATCGACATCGGGGCGTCTTCCTTTTCGCGGTAGGCCACAGCGCGGCGCAGCGGGGTCTCGGGGCGGTAGATGCGCACGTGCACATCGGTGGGATTCCAGCCGTTGATCGGGTCGATGTCGTCCGGACAGGCGGTGGAGACGCAGACCAGATCCTCCAGCGCCCGCATCGCGACGTAATCGCCGGGGCGGGAGTGGGATTCCTCGGTCAGGATCTGGTGCGAATGCGGATCCACCCAGGTGTTCCAGAAGAAGTTGACCGCAGGCCAGGCCGCGCGCGGGGCGACGCCAAAGGGCGCCAGCGCGCGGGAGATGTTGTCGGAGCAGTTCACATGGTCCGGGAAGCCGCGCTCCTCATAGCCGCGGGCGGTGCAGGCGAGGCCGAAGGTGTCGTGCCGCCCGCAGGTATCCTGCACCACGTTCAGAAGCGGGCGCATATCGCGGTCGAAGAACTTGTCCAAGAGCCCCGGCCCCGGGTAGGCGCGGCGCACCATCGACCGGGTCGCGGTGCCGTCGATCATCAGCTCCGCGCCGCGCTGGAGCGCGCCGGCGTTGAAGGCAGTGAAATCAGAGCATTGCTGCCCCTCCACGTCGATGATCTGGACGATCTCGCCCCGCTTCACCTCGTAGGCCATGGCAGTGGCGCGGCTGACGGTGAACTCCTCGCGGGTGTCGCCGAGGAGCGGCGGCAGCGGCGGCGGCGCGCCCGCTGCGGGCTGCCAGGTGACGGAGGCATTGCCGGGCACGCCGCCAAAGGCGAGCTGCTGCCGCCCGGCCGGGCAGCCGATCCAGGCGGTGACGGCCCCTGAGGCCTTCAGCACCAGCGGTCCGGCGGGCATCGCGGGGGCGGCGGCCGGGATGCCGGCGGCGGCATCGCCGCCGTGTGCGCCGATCCAGCCGAGCAGCGGCGCCGCGTCCAGATCCTCCAGCGCCAGCGGCGCGCCGGCATCCAGCCCAAGGGCTGCCAGCGCCGGCCGCCCCGCCGCATCAAAAGCGGCAATCTGCACGCCTCCCGGCCCCGGCGGCCCGTCCAGTGACAGCAGGTCCCCCGCCCGCAGCTCCTGCTTCAAGAGCGCGCGCGGCGCCAGCACCCGCGTCACCCCGCTTTGTGTCTTGGCAAAGCCGGGAAAGGCCCTGGCGGCGGTGGTATGCCCGATGTTGCCGAAGGCGTGCAGCACTGCGTAGCCGGTCATTTCGATATCCGAATCTTGAGTGATGTAACCGGTTACATGGTTGATGAAACCGGTTACATACGTCAAGATTTTCTTTTACAAAGGGTCCAGATGGAAAAACGGGCGGGCTGGCATGAGCGGTAAGTTGACCAGAAAACGGGCAAATCTGCGGGATGTCGCCGCCGCGGCGGGCGTTTCCGTGGCGACCGTGTCGCGGGTAATGAACTCACCCGACGCGGTATCGGAGGCGACCCGCCAGCGGGTTCAGGCGGCAATGGACACCCTGCGCTTCATCCCCAGTGCCGCCGCCCGCGCGATCAGCACCGGCCGGACCCGCTTTGTCGGCGCGCTGGTGCCGACGCTGGACAATGCGATTTTCGCGCGCTTCCTGTCGAACCTCGAAGGCCAGCTCGCCAGGCGGCGCCTGTCGCTGGTGGTCTCCACCACGGAGGGCCTTCCCGGAGTGGAAGCGGAGAAAGCAGCGACCCTGGTCAATATCGGCGCGGAAGGTCTGATCGTGTCCGGGGTGGACCACGACCCGGCGCTTTACGCCCTGATCGAGCGCGGCCAGATTCCGGCGGTCGCCACATCTTACTTCGCCCCGGATTTCGCTCTGCCCACCATCGGCTACGACAATGCCGCCGCGGCCCTGACCGCGCTGTCCCATCTGACCGGGCTTGGCCATCGCCGGATCTCGGTTGTGCATGGGCCGACTCGGACCAACGACCGGACCGGCGCACGGGTGGAGGCGCTGCGCCGCCAGGCCGGCGGTGCCGAGCTGGACTTCCACGCCGTGCCGCTCTCGATCGAGGGCGGCTGCCAGGGTGTGCAGAGGGTGCTTCAATCGCACCGGGAGACCAGCGCCATCCTCTGCCTGTCGGACGTTCAGGCGACGGGCGCGCTTTATGAGCTGCAGCGGCGCGGCATCCCCGTGCCCGCCCGGTTGTCCGTGATGGGGATCGACGACCTGCCCGGCTCAGCCCATACCTCGCCGGGGCTCACCACCGTCCACCTGCCTGTGTGCCGGATGGGTATCGCCGCGGCGGATGCGCTGTCCTCCTGGCTCGAAACCGAAACCGCACCCGAGCCGGTCCTGCTGGAGTCCCGTCTGGTGTTGCGGAGTTCGACCGGCCGGCCTGCCTGAGCCTCGGGCTCCGGGGCCCGCAAGCAGCAAGGGCAGAGGGCAGGCCTTTCATCACACCTGCCCGCCCGCCCGCAACACGCGCCGAGACCGTCAGCCAGGGACGTTTCGCAGGCTTCCATTATCCTTCCGGCCCGCGCCATCGGCGCCCGGCCTTCCAGCAGGCCGACCGCTGCGCGGCAGCGGACCGGACAACGCGCCCCGGCGCTGCTGCCGCGCACGCCAAAATCTGCCACCGGGAGGAAGGGCGCCGGTATGCGGATCGTGATCACTTCGATGTCATCCGGACTGACGATCTGCCGGCCGAGTTCGCTTGCGCCGTAGATGGGGCGCCGCGGACAGCGGCAGCCGGGCGGGAGCTTGCGACCGGCAGGGTACCGGTTGACGGCCTGGCCCGGCTCCATCGTCTTCGTCATTTGCCGGAACCCGGTGGAGTCCGGTGTTCCGAAGACCTTGATGCGGCCGAACTTGGAGCCCCACAAGTTGCAGTTGCCGGCGGCCATTCGCGTGTGATGCGCTTTGGTGTCATGGCCGATCCGGGCCAGCAAGGCGGAGGAGGCATAGACGGCAGGCGCTGCCCATACCGCGAACCGTTCGCAGAAGTTCAGAACGTTGGGCTTTGCCAGGGCGGTCAAAGCGAGAGGCCGGTTGCCTTGCCCGGGACCTCGGAAAGTTGCGGTGGCTTGCAGGGCCTTGCCTCCGTCATGACGGAGGCCCACAGCCGCATGGTACCGCGTTGGCGGGTGCCTTCGATGTGGAAGGGGTCCATCCCGGCAGACGATGCCGTGCGTTTCGGCCGGGGCAGGCGCTCCATCCTCCGGAAGCTGCTCGTGCCGGATGGTCACGCAGCACAGGGCCGCGCCGCGCCCGGCCTTCCCGGTGAAATTCCTGATGCTGGTCCGAATGCGGGCCTGGGCGCCGGTCCGGGTGACCGGCTTGTCATTTCCGGGATTGCGCGGCCTTTCGCCCCGGAACAGCCGGTCTGGCCCCCCTGGCGATGACAACCGCGTGGCCGCTCACGTGGTTTTTCCCGTGGCTTAAGCGCTTAAACGCATTCCCGGTCAGCGATTTCCAGGGTCCGGCCGAGAATTTCGAGACCCGTCATCAGATCCTCTTCGCTGAGGTTGAGCGGCGGGGTCAGGCGGATGACATTCGAGAAGAAGGACAGGTACAGGCCTTCGTCCATCGCAAAGCTCATCATGGCGGTCATCGGTCCGGCATCCGGGCCCTTGGCCGCAAACGGCACCAGCGGCTCGCGGGTTTCGCGGTTCTTGACCAGCTCGATCCCGTTGAACATGCCCTTGCCGCGGATATCCCCGATCGAGGGGTGCTTTTCGGCGAGCCGGTGCAGCTCGGCCCGCATCTTTTCGCCCATCGCGGCGGCATGGGCGAGGGTGTCTTCCTCCTGCATGGCGCGGATCGCGGCGACGCCGGACGCGCAGGCGAGGGGGTGGCCCGCGTAGGTCAGCCCGCCCGGCAGCGGATAGTCGCGCAGCCAGTCATGCAGCTCGGTGCTCACCGACATGCAGCCGAGCGGCACATAGCCCGAATTGATGCCCTTGGCCGAGGTGATGATATCGGGCTGCACGCCCCAGTGATCGACGGCAAACCATTTGCCGGTGCGGCCAAAGCCCGCCATGACCTCATCCGCGATCAGGAGAATGCCGTATTTCTCGCAGGTTTCCCTGATTGATTGCAGGTAGCCGTCCGGCGGCACGATGATGCCGTTGGTGCCGACGATGGGTTCCAGAATGACCGCCGCCACGGTGTTGGGATCTTCATACATCAGGATTTCCTCCAGATGCGGCCCGCCCCGGGCTACCGGGCAGTTGGCGGGGTCCCTGTGGCCTGTCGGAAGCCGGTAGACATAGGGGTCGAGCATCCGCACCACGCCCGGCATGTCGCCGCGGGTCAGATGGTGGCGCGGATCGCCGGTCAGCGACAGCGTGCCGCCGGTGGCGCCGTGGTAGCTGCGGTAGCGGGCGATGATCTTCGAGCGCCCGGTGTAGTGGCGCGCCAGGCGGATCGCGGTTTCATTGGCCGCCGCGCCGCCGGTGGTGAACAGGGTCGAGGAGATGCTGGCGGGCGTGATCTCGTGCATTAGGGCGGCCAGTTCCGACCGCACGTCCGAGCCCATCGCCGGGCCGATGTAGCAGAGCTTGTCCGCCTGATCCTTGATCGCCTGCACGATCTTCGGGTGCTGGTGGCCGAGGTTGGCGTTGACCAGCTGCGACTGGAAATCGAGATAACGCTTGCCGTCGCTGTCCCAGAACCACGAGCCGCTGGCGCCGGTGATCACCCGCGGTTTGCCGCCCTGTTTCGACCAGCTTTGCAGGTAGTGGCTGGCGTGCATGTCCTGGACCCAGGCGGGATCGCGGGAGGGGCAGGTGTTGGAGCGGTCATCCATGGGTCTGGTCCCTGTCATTGGATCGGGGCGTTAGCCGATGATGGATTTGGGCTGGCCGAGTGCGCCGGTATCAGGGCTGACGCCGAGGCCCGGGCCCTCGGGCGGGGCAATGCGGCCGTTCCGGCGTTCGGGGGCATTGGGATCAAGGCGCGGCCCGGCATAGTGGGACAGGTCGCAGGTATTCATGATCCCGCGCGCCGGGGTGGAGGCGGCGAGGTGCAGCAGCGCGGCCGTGGTGATGTCGCTGCCCCAGGTGTCCTCGATGCACATCTGCGTGCCGAGAGCGAGGCAGAGATCGCGGGTCCGGCGCGTGGCCGAAAGGCCTCCCATTTTCGAAAGTTTCAGCGCGGCGGCGTCCATGCACCCGGCCCGGTGGCCGGCCATGATCGAATGGATGCCGTGCACGCTTTCGTCCAGTTTCATCGGCAGGCCGGTGGCGGCGCGCACATGGGCGCATTCCTCGATCGTGGCGCAGGGCTGTTCCAGCATGATGTCGAGATGGGCCGCAGCCCGGCCCGCCCGGGTTGCGGTCAGCGCATCGGCGCCGCAATTCCAGTCGCCATAGACAAGCGGCCCGGCCCCCACCGCCTCGCGCACCTGGGCCAGGCGGGCAACATCGGCCTGCCAGTCCCCGTCTGCGCCGAGCTTCACCTGGAACTGCCGCATGCCGAGGTCATAGGCCTCGCGCGCCATCCGGGCCATTTCGCCGGGGGCCGCGCAGGTGATCGAGTGATAGAGCGGCATGTCCGCCACCGCGCGCCCGCCCAGGAGCGTATAGAGCGGCAGGCCGGCGGACTGGGCGGTCAGGTCCCAGAGGGCGGTATCGATGGCCGACTTGGCGTAGCCGTGGCCGATCAGATGCCTGTTCAGACGCTCCATCAGCGCCTCGGGCCCGATGGGATCGGCGCCGATCAGGACCGGCGCCATGTCCTCCAGCGCCGGGATCACCCCCTTGGCATAGGCGGGCAGGTAATGCGGGATCGGGCAGACCTCGCCCCAGCCGGAAAGCCCGGTATCGGTGTCCAGGCGCAGGACCACGGAAAGCGTCGTGCCGCAGGTCTTGCCGCCGGCCATGAAGTAGGTCTCGTGACTGGTCAGCGGGACTTCCCAGGCGGTGATACGTGTGATCTTCATCATGGACCCATCGCTGTTGACGCGGCGGAGAGGCACCCCCCGCCGCCGTTGGTCACTGCGCCGCAACCAGGCTGGCGTCCGCGCGCGGGCGCTCGGATGCGGGATCATAGGCCGGCGCGCCGAGGATACGGCCCTTGCGGGGTTTGCCTGCGATGATCACCTCGACCTCGGTGCCGGGCGCGGCGGCCTGCGGCTTCAGATAGGCAAAGGCGAGGATCTTGCCGACGGTGTGGCCGTAGGCGACCGAGGCCGTCGCCCCGGCGACCTTGCCATCCACGCGAATGGCTTCGCCGCCGTGCCCGTCCTCGATCCCGTTCGGGTCGATCTCCAGATAGGCGCAGATCCAGGGCAGGGTGCCCGCTTCGGCTTGCGCGGCGCTGGCGCGGGTTGCTTCGGCGCCCAGGTAGTCCTTGCCGAGCTTGACGTACCGCCCGGCATTGGCTTCGGGCAGGGTGACTTCGTTGGTCAGTTCGCCGGCACCGGGGAAGGCTTTTTCCATGCGCAGGCTGTTCATCGCGAAGGAGCCGTAGTTTTCGATGCCGTGTTCTTCGCCAGCGGCCCAGAGCGCGGTGTAGACGTCAACGCAGGCCGCGTCCGGCATGTGCAGCTCCCAGCCCAGTTCGCCTGCGTAGGACATGCGGAAGGCCCAGACCTTGTGGCCCGCAACGGTGATCTCCTGCGCCGACAGCCAGCGGAAGCCCGCGTTGGACAGGTCCGCATCCGTGCATTTGGCCAGCACCTCGCGGGAGCGCGGGCCGTTCAGGGCAAGGGCGGACCAATCCTCAGAGAGGGTTTTGACAAAGACCGTCTCTCCCGCCAGGTTCTGGGCCAGGTGATCCAGCAGGCGCTGTTCGAAGAAGGCCGCGCAGACCAGGTAGTAGCGGTCTGCGGCCATGCGCACGATGGTGGTTTCCAGCTCGATCCGGCCCCGGCGGTTGAGCATGTGGGTCAGCGTGACCGAGCCGTCCTTCTGCGGCATCCGGTTGGCGGTCAGCCTGTCGAGATAGGCATACGCATCGGGGCCGGAGACCTCGGCCTTGGTGAAGGCGGTGACGTCCATGATGCCGACCCGTTCGCGCACGGCCTTGCATTCCTGCGCGACCATGCCGAACACCGCGTTGCGGCGGAACGAGTAGTGATCGCGCTGCGCGACGCCATCGCGGGCGAACCAGCGGGGGCGCTCGTGGCCGAAGACCTCTTCATAGACCGCACCCTTCTCCTTGAGGATTTCGTAGAGCGGCGAGGGCTTGACCGGGCGGCCGGCCAGGCGGTTGAAATGCGGGAAGGGGATCTCGTGGCGCAGCTTGTAGTCCTCATGCGCCTTGACGACCTGCCACTCCTTGCTGGCATAGGCGCCGAAGCGGCGCGGGTCATAGTCGCGCATGTTGATGTCGGCGGCGCCATGCACCATCCATTTCGCCAGCTCGCGGGTCAGGCCGGGCCCCCAGCCGATGCCGATCTGGGTGCCGCAGCAGCACCAGTAGTTCCTGACTCCCGGCGCCGGGCCGACCAGCGGGTTGCCGTCCGGCGGATGCGAGATCGCGCCGTGCACTTCGCGGGTGATGCCCAGCTCGGCCAGCACCGGCATCCGTTCGAGCGCGTTTTCCAGCCACGGCATGACGCGGTCGTAATCGGCCTCGAACAGCCAGTTCTCGTAGTCCCAGGGGCATTCATCGTGCCAGACGGAGTTCGCGTTCTCCTTTTCGTAGATGCCGATCAGGCCCTTTTTCTGCTCCATCCGGATGTAGCCCGAGACCATCCTGTCGTCGCGGATGACCGGCAGTTCGGTGCCGGACTCCTTGAACGCGGGCACGTCCTCGGTGACGAAATAGTGGTGGGTCATCGAGGTCATCGGCAACTGCAGCCCGGACCACTCGCCCATCTGCCGCGCGTAAGTGCCGCCGGCGTTGACGACGTGCTCGCAGAGGATAGTGCCCTGTTCGGTTTCCACCACCCATGCGCCGGCATCGTCCTGGGTGATGCTGGTCGCGCGGCAGCGCCGGAAGATCTTCACGCCGTTCTGCCGGGCGCCCTTGGCCAATGCCATGGTCACGTTTGACGGGTCCGCGTGGCCGTCGTCCGGGGTGTAGAGCGCGCCGACCACGCCCTCAAGATTATAGAACGGGTGTTTTTCGGCGATGAAGCCGGGGCCGACGAGTTCGATGCTGAAGCCGAGCGCGCGGCCCACCGACAGCGTGTGGCGCAGCCAGTCCATTTCGTCGTCGGTGTAGGCCAGGCGGAAAGAGCCGCAACCGTGCCAAGTGACCGCCTGGCCGGTCTCTTCCTCAAGAGTCTTCGAATAAAGCCCGATGTTGTAATCGACCATCTTGCCCAGCCCGTAAGAGCTGGTGGAATGGGTGATCTGGCCTGCCGCGTGCCAGGTCGAGCCCGAGGTCAGCTCCGCCTTTTCCAGCAGCACCGTGTCCTCCCCCCAGCCTTCGTGGCCGAGGTGATAGGCCAGGCCGCAGCCCATGACCCCTCCGCCCACGATGACAACCTTGGCGCGCGCCGGCAGTTCTTTCTTGGACATCGCAGGTTTTCCTGTTCGGGACTCGCGGAATTTAATGGACTTGGTAATTGTACATCTGTACCAAAGTCAACACAAAATGGTACGCACGATTGCGCAAGGGGATCTCATGAACTTTACTGCTGTGCCAAATCCGGGCCTGGAGGCGCTTTCGGCAGTGCTTGACGATCTGACGCCTCAGGTGCGCAAGGCCGCGCGCCACGTGATGGAAAACCCGCGGGACATTGGCTTTTCCACCGTGCGCGAGGCGGCCGAAGCGGCCGGCGTCAAGCCCAACACGATGGTGCGCATGGCCCGGCAGGCCGGTTTCGACGGCTACGATGAATTCCGCGAGCATTTCCGGGAGGCGATCCGATCCGGCGGCCCATCGCTCTCCGGCAGGGCGCGCTGGCTGCAGGACGTCCAGAGGCGCGGCGGTATGGGCGAGCTGTACGCCCAGATGGCGGAAAGCGCGCTGCGCAACATCGAGGCGACCTTTGCGGCCGCCAATGAAGCCGACTTGCAGGCGGCGGCGCAGGCACTCTGGAAATCCCGCAACGTCTTCACGCTTGGCGTCGGCGTGAACCATGCCAACGCCAGCAATTTTTCCTACCTCGCCTCCACCGGCATGACGGATTTCCATGCAATTCCGCGGCCCGGCTCGACGGGCGTGGACGATCTGGCCGGGGCCGACGGGAGAGACAGCCTGATCGCGATCACCTGTGCGCCGTACCGGACCGAAGTGGTGGAGGCGGTGCAGATCGCGAAGGCGCAGGGGATCAAGATTATCGCCCTGTCCGACTCGCCGGTATCCCCCATCGTCCGGGCGGCCGACTACGGGTTTGTCATCTCGACGGAAACGCCGCAGTTTTTCCCGTCGTCCGTCTCCACAATCGCGCTTCTGGAGACCCTCCTGAGTTTCGTCATTGCGATGTCGTCGGAAGATGTCGCGGAACGCGTCGAACAGTTTCACAACCGCCGCCACCAGCTTGGCCTTTATCATGAGGACGTGACATGACCCTCTCGCCTATCCGTTCGCTGGACGCCCGTTACTATGTCGACCCCGGGATCTTTGACCGGGAGAGGAGCGGCCTGCTGGCCCGGACCTGGCAGTATGCCGGCCACGCGGCAAATATCCCCAATCAGGGCGATTACTTTGCCTTCGAGATCGCGGGCCAGAGCCTGTTCGCAATCCGCGGGCGCGACAGCGTCATCCGCACCTTCTACAACGTCTGCCAGCACCGCGCGCACGAGCTGGTGTCCGGCACCGGCAATACCCGTGTGGTGGTCTGCCCCTACCACCAGTGGACCTACGAGCTGACCGGCGGACTGCGCGCGGGACCCAACATCAGGAAGGTGCCGGGCTTTGACCGGGAAAAGATCTGCCTGACCGAAGTCCGCACCGAGGAGTTCCTCGGCTTCCTCTTCGTCAATCTCGACAATGAAGCCGCGCCGATGGACGAGTGGTACCCGGGCGTGCGCGCAGAAATCGCCGAATTCGTGCCGCAGATCCGGGATCTGGCCCCCCTGGAATGGGTGGAGATCCACGAGAACTGCAACTGGAAGGTTTCGATAGAAAACTACTCGGAATGTTACCACTGCCCGTCCAATCACCCGACCTTTGCCGAAGGTGTGATCAAACCCGAAACCTATGACATCCAGCCCGACGCCGGCGGCGGTTACGTGCTGCGCCATACGACGGAATGCCAGAGCCTGGAGAAAATGACCTATCCGGTCGATCTGGACAGCAACGAGCATGCGGGCGGCTACCGGAGCTGGTTCCTGTGGCCGATGTTCTCGTTCCAGTGCTACCCGGGCAATGTGCTGAACACCTACCACTGGCGGGCCAATTCGGTGGACAGCTGCACCGTCTGGCGCGGGTGGTATACCGAAGGCGGCTTTGAAAGCGACATGATCCGCGGCCTGGCCGCGCAGGACCGCGGCACCACCGTGGCGGAAGACATCCGGCTGGTGGAATCCGTGCACCGCGGCCTGAAGTCCAGAGGTTATGTCCCCGGCCCCCTGGTGCTTGATCCCGCCTGTGGCGTGATGAGCGAACATTCCGTCGCCAAGCTCCAGCAATGGATGCGCGAGGCCGTGGACTAAGACCCAGTGAAGCAAACGAGCGATGCCTCGGCGGGCGGGATCCCGCCTCCCCGAAGCAATGTAAATACGCGGCAGGCAAGATGTGAAGCCATATTGGCAGAACTACGCGGACGGCAACCGGACCGGCGGCGGGGCAGGGCGGATCGATGTGATCGACCCGGGCACCGGCGAAAAGCTGGCCCGGCAAGCGCTGGCCCGGCAAGCGCTGGCCGGTGCAGGCGGCCTGGTGTTCCGGGCCGCTGCCTTTCCCGGCAGCGCGTCCGCCGGGCTCCCGGACCCGACGCCGATCTTTCCGGGCGCTTTCGGTACTTGCTGCGCCGGCGCCCTGGCGTTCCTCTTCCTGGCCGGCATCGGCCTTGCGCCGCTGCCGGCTGCCGGGAGGATGAAACTGCTCCGCCGCGAAGACGCGCCGGACGAATAGACCAATCAACGCGGCCGGCCTCGCGCGGGGCGGCCGGTTCACTCAAGGAGAAAAACCATGGACGACGACCTGTTCGAACTCGGGCTGGCGCAGCGCAAGTCGACGCTTGGCGCGGAGTATGTCGAAAAGAACCTCGCAGCCGCCGATGATTTCACCCGCCCGTTCCAGGAAGCGATGACCGCCTGGTGCTGGGGGTTCGGCTGGGGGGATGACACCATCGACAACAAGACCCGCTCGATGATGAACCTCGCCATGATCGGGGCCCTGGGCAAGATGCATGAATGGGAAGTTCACTGCAACGGCGCCCTGAACAACGGGGTCACCAAGGAGGAAATCCGGTCGATCATTCACGTGATCGGCATCTATTGCGGCGTTCCGCAATCTCTCGAGTGCTTCCGCGTCGCGCGCAAGGTGCTGACCGAGCGCGGCCTGCTGGATTGATCTGGCATAAGGGGATCACTTTCCCCTCGGCGGCCCCCCGCACGCCCGGCAGCCGCGGGGGGCCGGCATTTCTGACGGTCACTCGCTCCGGCGCCAGTGCCGGGCAAGTTCCGGCTGAATGAAGCCGAGAATCCCGCCATAGCGCAGCCGCGTGTCCTCTATCTGCTGATAGAACCGGAACAGCTCCTTGAGCGGGGCCGAGAAATCCTTGTGGGCTGCCAGCACGGCGACCAAAGCGCCCAGGCTGATGCGCTCTTCGATCACGAAATACCCGCCGAGGGAGTAGAACAGGAACGGGGTAAGCGCCGTGAGGAAGTTGTTCAGGGCCTTGGTGAAGAACTTGATCCGGTGAATGTCCAGGCGCAGGAGCTCAAGCTTTCTGAGCGAAGCGGCGGCGGCGCGCACCCCGTGGTCCGGGCCGGGCCGGGGGCGCATTTCACCGGCCAGAAGCCGGGCGAGGGTCCGCATTTCCGCGATCCGCGCGCGGCTGCGCTGGTTGATCACGCGCTGCAGACGGGGCAGGATCGCCAGTTGCGCCGGCAGCACGGCGAGCGCGGCGGCGCCCAGGATCGGGTCCTGGATAAACATGAAGACAAGGATCGTTGCCATCGTGCCGCCCTGGGTCAGCGGCAGGGTCAGAAGCTCGGCCGCGAAACCGCCCAGGGGCTCGGCCTCGGTCCCGAGGACCTGGACGATCTCGGCCTGTCCCGCCGGTTCGGCCCGCCGCCGCCAGCTGCGGTAGATCAGCAGCCGCATGTGTCTCAGGAAGCGCTCCGCCACCCGGCCGCGCAGCACGTTCAGGCAGTACTTGTTCACCCCATGCAGCAGGATCGTGAGGAAATAGGCGCCGCTGAGCAGGGCCAGCACCTTGACCTGCTGCAGCTCCATTCCCAGAAAGGCCACCGGGGCCGTGTATCCGTCCAGGACGTTGTTCACGATCCGCTTGGGCAGCTCCAGCGACAGATAGAGCAGCGGCATGGAGGAGAGGCTGAGCGCGGCCAGACCGGTCTGCCGCGCCCGGGTGGCGTGCCAGACTTGCTGCAGAAGGCTGGAATGCAACCCGTCCACCTTCACCGGCGCCCGGGGAGAAGGCCGCCGCAGGCGCGCCTTCAGGAAGCCGCGGGCCATCCGCGCCAGCAGAACGCTGAGCGTCACCGCCAGGACGGCGGGCGCAAGCACGAGGATGAGATGCATCACCGGATGCACCCATTCCGGCACCGTCGGGTCATATTCGAAGCCGAGCCACCCGGCGGCGCGATGTGCATAACCGTGGTATTCGGGGAGAGATTTGCCTGCCGGCATTGTTCTGCACTGCTCGAAAAGGTGGCGCGGCAGCCAAAAGGGCAGCTGCCGCGCGGCCGCACGGAGGGAGTTATTCCACGGCAATGGTGCCGGACATGCCGGCCTCGTAGTGCCCGGGGATCAGGCAGGCAAACTCGAAAGTGCCCGCGTTGGAGAAGGTCCAGGCGATCCCGCCGGTTTCGCCCGGCGCCAGGGTGATGGCATTCGCCGAGGCATGGCTGCCTTCCATGCCCTTCTTCATCATTTCCCCATGCATCGCGTTGCGTGCCTTGGTGTCGAGCACAAGCTCGTGGACCATTTCGCCGCCGTTCACGGCCTTCAGCAGCACCGTTTCGCCTTTGCGGAAGGCGAGTTCCGCGGGCTCGAAGATCATGCCGCCGCCGCCGGTTTCCAGCATCGTGATCTCGACCGTGCGCGCAGCATGTTCCGGGCTGGCCGGGAGGCCGGCCGGATGCTCCGTGCCGTGTCCGCCGGGCGATGCCGTGGCGGCGCCGGCCGATGCCAGCAAGAATGCAAGGGGGGTCAAAACCTGCTTCATTTCACTTTTCTCCTGAAATTCCGGGCGGCCGGCAGCTGTTCAAGCTCAGGCGGGCGTGCTGCCGGCCGCGGTTTGGTTCACGGTCAGGCGTCTCAGAACATGAGGCGCGCGCCATAGACGACGGCGAAGCTCTCGCTGTCCTCGCCACTGGCCTCGATCATGTCCGAGGTGCCGCCAAACGCCTTTTCGTAGTTCACGCCAATGTAGGGGGAGACGGCCCGGTCGATCAGGTCGTAGCTGAGCCGGGCGCCTGCCTCCAGGACAACGCCGCCCGAGGCGAGATCGTAGGCCGGGTCATCCTCCAGCGGAACCGTCAGCTCCAGGCTGGGGGTGAGGATCAGCCGGTTGGTGATCATGCCCTCGTACTCGGCTTCGAAACGGAAGAACGGGCGGCTGGAAAGGAAGAGATCGGCGTCGATCTCGAACCATTGCGGCGCGAGCCCCTTGACGCCGATCACGCCGTTGTAGCGGTCGGGCAGGCCGTCCGGCGTGCTGGCCTGGATGCCCGCCACCGCGTCATAAAAGGCAGAGATAGGCATCTGCAGGCGCAGCTGGTTCTCGAGGCTCTCGAACGCGCCCGAAGACACGCCGCGCTCGCCTTCGCTGCGCCAGACCAGCTTCAGCTCGTCGGTGCCAACCAGCGCGTCGAAATCCCAGACATAGGCGTCTCCGTCATCGGAGGAACGGTATTCGAACTGCTCGGCCTGAATGCCGTAGATCAGCGGCTCGGCCTGGGCTGCGGCTGCCCAGGCGGCCAGCGGCGCCGCGGCGAGCAGCGCGGTAAGGAATGGTTTCATCTTGTATTTCCTTGCTCTTGCGGCGCTGCTCACGCCGGGCCGCCTTCGACGATCACTTTGCGGAACATGCCGGCCTCGGCGTGATAGGACAGGTGGCAGTGGAAGGCCCACTGGCCGGGCGCGTCGACTTCGGTTTCCGAATAGACGGTGGTGCCGGGCGCGACGTTGATCACATGCTTGATCGGGTCCCACTTGCCTTTTCCCGTGTCCAGGATCGACCACATGCCGTGCAGGTGCATCGGGTGGCTCATCATCGTTTCATTGACGAACTTGAACCGCACCCGCTCGCCGTACTTGAGCCGCAGAGGCTCGGCTTCGGAGAGCTTCTTGCCGTTGATCGACCAGATATAGCGTTCCATGTTGCCGGTCAGCCGCAGCTCGATCTCGCGGGTGGCCGGGCGGTCCCGGTAAAGCGGCTTGCGCGCGGACAGGTCCCGGTAGGACAGGAACTTGCCGCCATTGGCCGCGCTGGGGATGAGACCGCTGCCCGGCGCATAAAACGGGTCCGGACCGCCGGTGCCGGCCATCGCGTGGCCCGCGTGTCCGGCGCCGCCGGAGGATCCGCTGCCGGCGGGTTTGGCGGCTGGCATCTGGTGCTGGGCGTGATCCATGCCGGCCGGCATCGCGGGTTGCGCGGGTTGCGCGGGGGCCGCCGCCTCCGGCATCTGGTGCTGGCTATGGTCCATGGGCTCGGCGGCCGGCATCTGATGCTGGCTGTGGTCCATGGGCTCGGCGGCCGGCATCTGATGCTGGCTGTGGTCCATGCCGCTCATGCTGAGCATGTCCGCTGCCGATGCGCCGGCATTTCGCATGACATGGCCGCCCATGCTCATTCCGTGGCCTTCCATGCCCATGCCGTCCATCATGCCGCCCATGTCGGCCATGGTCAGCAGCGGTTTCGGCCGCATCTGCGGCACCGGGCCGACCATGCCGCCGCGCGGGGCCAGGGTGCCGCGGACCATGGCGGTACGGCCCATCGATTCGGCCACGATGCTGTAGGCGCGGTTCTCCCGGGGCTGCACGATCACGTCATAGGTCTCGGCCACCGCAATGCGCAGCTCGTCGACCGCCACCGGCTTCACATCGTTGCCGTCCGCCTGCACCACGGTCATCTTCAGCCCCGGGATGCGCACATCGAAATAGGCCATCGCCGAGGAGTTGATGAGCCGCAGCCGGACTTTTTCGCCGGGTTTGAACAGACCGGTCCAGTTCTGGGACGTGCTCCTGCCGTTGATCAGCGGGGTGAAGCCCTGAACATCCTCGATGTCGGTGGGCATCATCCGCATCCGGCCCCACATCCCGCGTTCGCGAAGCGCGGCCTTCAGGCCCATGTTCCCGGCGTCCTCGATGAGGTCCATCAGGGTCCGCTGCGAGCGGTTGTAGTAATCCGCCGACATCTTGAGGTTGCGCATCACCCGCGACCCCTGGTGCGGGTGGGTATCGGTCAGCTGCACAACGTAATCGCGGCTGGCTTTAACCGGATCTTTGCCCTTGGGTTCGATCACGATCGCGCCATAGGCCCCGTCGGGCTCCTGGAAGCCGGAATGGCTGTGGAACCAGTAGGTCCCGGCCTGCACGACGGGGAACCTGTAGGTGAAGGTCTCGCCCGGCTTGATGCCGTTGAAGCTGATGCCGGGCACGCCATCCTGGCGGAAGGGCACGATCAGCCCGTGCCAGTGGATCGAGGTGCTTTCGCGCAGATTGTTGGTGACGTTGACGGTGACGGTCTCGCCTTCGGTGAAGCGCAGCACGGTAGGTGTCTGGCTGTTGTTGTAGGCGACTCCCTTCTTGCGGAAGCTGCCGGTGTCCAGCCGGACCTGGTCGACCGAGATGTCATAGGTACCGGCCAGGGCGCCGGTGGCGGCAGACGCGCCAAGAATGGCTCCGGCCAAGGCGGAGCGCATGGATGCGATGGGTCTCATCAGCAGTCCTTTTTTAAATTTGTCAAATTGTCGTCAGAGAAAATCCCGCGGCCACGGGCGCATCATCCGCCGGGGCGGGAACCGCCCAAACCTGTGCCGTGCGGGAGAAGGCGGCGCCGGTCAGGCGCCGGGGCGGATGCGGGGAGGCGGCAGCGCGGGATCCAGTGCCGCCGAGGGAAAGGCCATTCCGGCAATCGCGTATCCTGTCCGCACCGGCGGCGGCAGGCGGGTTTCGCCCCATGCCGCGGCCAGAGCGGCGGGCGCGTCGCAGTGCAGGGCAGGAGCGCAGGGATTGGCGTGTTCATCCGCGCCCAGCCCGTTCCCTTCCATCAGGATCCCCAGCGAAACGCCATTCTGGTGCATCCCGCCCGCATGCAGGGGCGGGGTCCAGAAGCTAAGCAGCAGGGCGGCCGCAAGCGCCATCAAGCGCAGCAGCAGATGTCCCGGGGCGCGCATCATTCACGATCCAACTCAGCTTCCATGCGGATGTGTTACGGCGAAGGGGTTCATGACTCAAGAATACACTTGGATACATTTCATCCGGCGGACGCCGCCCCCCCTCGGGAGGGCGGCGCGGCGGGGGGCTTGCGCTTCAGTTGTCCTGCGCCCCTTCCTCCTGCGGCATCGCGGAGCCGCCGTCTTGCATGCCCCGCTTCTGCATCATTTCCTTCATGCGCGCGGTCTGGGCGCCGATTTCCTCCTCTGTCACGGCACCGTCCCCGTCCGCGTCGAGATGCTGAAACCGGTCCACCATCTGTTCGCGGATCAGGGCGCTGTGGAAGGTTTCGAACTCCGCAAGCGACAGGGTGCCGCTGCCGTCGGCGTCATACTCCTGCAGCGCGGCGGCGAGCTTTTCCGCCATCATCCCGGGGTTGCCCATGCCCATGCCCATCATGTGGCGGTCCATCATGGACGCCATGCCGTGCGGGCCGTGCATCTGCATCATCTTGCGGTGCATCTGCATCATGCCGCCCGCCATGCCGCCTTGGGTTTCGCTGCCCTGCATCATGCCCTGCTGCATCATTCCCGGAGAACCGGCGCCGGACGCCTTTCCGTGCCCATGGCTGGATTGCGCCGCTGCGGCCGCCGCCATCGATCCGGAAACCGCGAGCCCGAGCGCCAGAGTTTTCAGCATTCTCATCTTCAGACCTTTCCTTGGAGTTGCGATATGGCCAATCTGTGCTGCACAGCCTGGCGCTTCCAGCCTGCCAGATTTCAGGTTTGTATCGCCTTGTCTCAGATCATGCGGCTGATACAGACAGTGACAAATTCGGGGCGGCCGGCCCCGCGCCAACAACCTATTGTGAAGCCGATGAACGAGACGCCGCATATCCTCGTGGTCGATGACCACCGCGAAATCCGGGCCGCGGTGACGCGCTTTCTGGAGAAGAACGGCATGCGCGCGGCGGCGGCAAAGGACGCGGCCGAGATGGACGCGCAGCTGGCCGCCGGGCACTTCGATCTCATTGTGCTCGACGTGATGATGCCGGGCGAGGACGGGCTGTCGGTGTGCCGCCGCCTGTCGGGCCGCATCCCGATCCTGATGCTGACGGCGCTTGGCGAGGAGACCGACCGGATCGTCGGCCTGGAAATCGGCGCGGACGATTATCTGCCGAAACCCTTCAACCCCCGCGAATTGCTGGCGCGGATCAAGGCGGTCCTGCGCCGCGCGGACCGCTCCGAGCCGCTGGCGGGCAGCCTGGCCGGCAAGAGGGTGCGGTTCGGCCAATGGGTGCTGGATTGCGACCGCCGCGTGCTGACCGGCGGCGACGGCCGCGAAACCGCCCTCACCGGGGCGGACTTCAAGCTGCTGACCGTGCTGCTCGAACGCCCGCGGCTGGTGCTGAGCCGCGACCAGCTCATGGGGCTCACCGCGGGCCGCCCGGCGGCGCCTCTGGACCGCACCATAGACAACCAGATCAGCCGGTTGCGGCGGAAAGTGGAACGCGACCCGCTGCGCCCGCAGCTGATCATCACGGTGCGCAACGGCGGCTACAGCCTGGCGGCCGATGTCGAGGCAGAGTAGCCCGGTGCGCAGGGTCTTCGCCAGTATGCACGCCCGCATCATCCTGCTGGTGATCCTGGCGCTGATGGCGGCGCAGGCAGTCAGCCTGTGGCTGTTCGTCGACGAGCGCAGCCTGGCAGTGCGGACCGCAATCGGTGCCGAAACCGCCGGACGGGCCGCGAATGTGGCGCGGCTGCTTGAAGAAGCGCCGCCCAGCCTGCACCCGTCGATCCTGCGGGCGGCGGATTCGCCGCTTGTCCGGTTCGATCTTTCCCGGCTGCCGGAAGTTCAGCACACCTCACATGGCGGCACCGGCGCGGTGGAGGCACGGGTGCGGGCGCTTCTGGGGGACAGTTACAGCCGCGAGATCCGTGTCGAGCTGCATGAGGTCGACAGCGCGGAACTGCCGCTGCCGCACCTCGCCCCCGAGATGGCGCAGATGCACCGGGAGATGATGCGCGGCCAGATGTCCGCCATCGAAATGACCCTCTCCATTGCCCTGTCCAGCGGCCAGTGGCTCAATGTCGGCACCCGCTTCGAGCGGCCGCCGCTGCAATGGCCCCGGCAGTCGGCGCTGACCTTTGCGCTGAGTGCCGCTGCCATCCTGATTGCCGTTTTCTGGTTCCTGATCACCCGGGTCACCGGCCCGCTGCGGCGGCTGGCGGTGGCGGCCGACCGGCTTGGCCGGGGGGACAACGTGGCGGCGCTGCCCGAATCCGGCCCGCCGGAAGTCCGCGAGCTGACCGGCGCCTTCAACCGCATGCAGGAGCGGCTCACGCGGTTCGTGGCCGACCGCACCCGGCTGCTGGCGGCGCTTGGCCACGATCTGCGGTCGCCTCTGACGGCGATGCGGGTGCGGGCGGAGTTCGTGGAGGAGGAAGAGACCCGCCAGAGCCTGATATCCTCCATCGGGGAAATGCAGGGCATGGTGGACTCGGCGCTCGATTTCGCCCGCGGGCTGGCCGGGACAGAGCCGTTCGAGACCTGCGAGCTCGGGGCGTTTCTGGGCCAGCTGCAAGCGGATATGCTGGAGCAGTTCGAACTGGAGCCCGGCAAGCGCCTCGCCGTTGGCCTGCGCCCGAACGCGATGCGCCGGGCGCTGCGCAATGTGATCGAGAACGCCCTGCGCTATGGCGGCTCGGCCTGCGTGAGCTACGGGCAGCAGGGCGGCAGTGCGGTGATCACCGTGGCCGACAGCGGCCCCGGCATCCCCGAAGAGGACCTCGAGAAGGTGTTCGAGCCGTTCCTGCGCCTGGAGGCCTCGCGCTCGCTTGAAACCGGCGGCCACGGGCTGGGCCTGTCGATTGCCCGCACCATCCTGCGGGCGCATGGCGGCGACATCACGCTTGCCAGCCGACCCGGCGGCGGTCTTCAGGCTGTTCTTGCGATCCCGCTGGCGGCCGGAACGGACGGCACAGGGGAACGGTTACATTCGGATACACAAAACCCGGCGGTGCGCGGTTGACCTTCCCGCGCTGGAAGCCGGCATTTCGGGGGCGGCCGCTGCCGGTGTCAAACGGACGGAGCATCGCGGCCGGCAGGAGCAACGAGAGCAGGCAAGGGCATGAACAGGACGAAGCTGGCGGCAGCATCGGCAGTAATTCTCATTGGCGGCATGGCCTTGTGGGGTGTTTTGCGCCCGGGGCCGGAGCCGCGGGGCCGGGCCCCGGCTCCGGCAGGCGGCGGCAGTGCCGGAGGCGCGCCGATGGCCGAAGTCAGGCTTCCCGCCGCGCTGTCGGAAGACGCGCAGATCGGCAAGCGCGTGTACGAGGCCAGATGCGCCAGCTGCCATGGCGCCGATGCCGCCGGTCAGGAGGGCACCGCGCCGCCGCTGGTGCACAAGATCTACGAACCGAGCCATCATTCCGACACAGCTTTCCTGCTGGCCGCCAAGAATGGCGTGCGGGCGCACCACTGGCGCTTTGGCAACATGCCGCCGGTGCCGGGTGTGACCGATGCCGAAGTGCAGTACGTTGTGCGCTACGTGCGGGAGCTTCAGGAGGAGAACGGGATCCGGTGACGGTGCGCCTGGCAGCAAACTGGCTGATCTGGATCCGCCTGGCGCTTGCCGCCGGGGTCCTGGCGCTGTTGGCAGCGCCGGAGGCAGCGCACGCCCATGCCGGACAACCGGTGGACCGGAGCGTGAATGCGGCACACCTGGACGCCGGCGCCTTGGATGACCCTGCCGGAGACGCGCGCCTGGGGCATTGCCATGCCGGGCTGGATTGCTCGGTCTTCGCCATATTTGCGGCCCCTGCTGAGCAGCCCGCGGCGCCGCCGCGGTTCAAGCCCCTGAGCCGGCGGCTGCCCCGCAGCGCCTGCGGCTGGGGTCCCTGTTTCGACCCGCCGCCGCCGCGAGTCCTGGTCTGAGTTGCGGTAAATTCAATCAGGCAAAGACAGGACAAGCAGAATGAAACTCAAGCAGATTGCGATCGCGGCCGTGGCCGCCGGAACTGCCGCTGGCGCGGTTTGGGCACACGGCGGGGCCACCGGAATCGTCAAGGACCGCATGGACGCGATGGCGGACATGGGCAAGGCGATGAAGGCGCTGACGCCGATGATGCAGGGCAAGGCGCCTTATGATGCGGACGCCGTGCGCGCCGCCGCCGGACGTATCGGTGGCCACGCTGGTGAAACGATGACGGAACTGTTCCCGGAGGGAACGGATGGCATGCCCTCCGAGGCCAAACCCGCGATCTGGAGCAACTGGGGCGAGTTCAGCGCGCTTGCCGGACAGCTGGAGACGCTCTCGGAGGGGCTGGCGCTGGCTGCGGACAACGGTCTGATGATGGCAGGTTCGCACAGCACCCCGGACATGATGGGAGGCGGCGGCATGATGGGCGGCGCCACGATGATGGGCGGCTCGGGCATGCAGGGCGTGTCTTCGATGATGGGAGGGGCGCCCATGCACGCCGCGCCGGGCCGCGAGGAGCTTGCGGAAATGCCCGCCGACGGCGTTTTCACGATGCTCAGCCAGACCTGTTCGGCCTGCCACTCCAAATTCCGCGCAGAGGCGAAGTGACATGCGCTGGATCGTGACCGGAGCGGCAGCCGCTGCCGTCTTCGGAGGATCGGTGATCGCCGCGCTTGCGGCCTGGCCGATCGGGGAGGAGCCCGCCCTGTCCGAACTGGAAGGGGATGCGGCGCGGGGGGCCTATCTGGCCCGGGCCAGCGGCTGCATCGCCTGCCACACGGACACCGAAGGCGGCGGCAAGCCGCTGGCAGGCGGTGCCCCCCTGGCGACCGATTTCGGCACCTTTTACCCGCCCAACCTGACCACCGATCCCGAGCATGGGATCGGGGCCTGGACGCAGACGGATTTCGCCCGCGCGGTGCGTCAGGGGATCTCGCCCGCGGGGGAGCCCTACTACCCCGCCTTCACCTATCCGTTTTACGCCAACTTCACGGATCAGGAGATCGCCGATCTCTGGGCGGCGTTCCAGACGGTGCCGCCGGTGGCGGAGCCGGACCGGCCGCATGACACCGGCTTCCCCTTCAACCAGCGCTGGGGGCTGAAGCTGTGGCGGGCCGCCTTCCTGGAGCCGCCGGAAACTGCGCCGGTGCCGGGCAGGAGCGATCAGTGGAACCGCGGGCGCGCGCTGGTCGAAGGCGCGGCCCATTGCGCCGCCTGCCACACCGGCCGCAACCTGGCCGGGGCGCGGGACGCGGAGCTGCGCTTCAAGGGCAACGACCGCCTGCCGGGCGGCTCCAGGGCGCCGGCAATCGACCCGGCCAGCCTGCGCGCAAAAGGCTGGGACGCGGATGCGCTGGCCTATGGGCTGAAGTCCGGCCTGACGCCTTCGGGCGATGCGATGGGCGGCTCCATGGCAGAGGTGGTGTTCCAGGGCACCGCCTTCCTGACAGACGAGGACCGCCGCGCGATGGCAGCCTATCTGATGGACCTACCGGCCGGCGGCTGAACAAATGCCGGGCCGCCGCCAGCGGCCCGCGTTTTTGAACAAGGGGGAAGCGATGCTTTCACGGCGGAAATTTCTTGGCGCCGCGGGTGCCGCGGGGCTTGCGGCGGCACTGCCGGGCCCGGGCAGGGCGGCTCTGGCCGGCATGGAAGAGCTGCGCGCGGCGGAGGCCGCCTTCCAGCTGCTGCCGCCGGATTATCCTCAAACCCGCATCTGGAGCTACGGCGGCCGCACGCCGGGCGTGGAGATCCGGGTGCCGCAGGGCGGCCGGGTGCAGCGGCGCTTTGTCAATCGTCTGCCACAGGCCAGCACGGTGCATTGGCATGGCATCCGGGCGGCCAACGCGATGGACGGCGTGGCGGGGCTCACCCAGGAGCCGGTGCCGCCCGGCGGCAGCTTCGATTATGACTTCGCGCTGCCGGACGCGGGCACCTTCTGGTATCACGCGCACAACCGCTCGGCGGAACAGGTGGCCCGCGGGCTGCACGGCCCGCTGATCGTCGAGGAAGCGGCGCCGCCGGATGTGGACGCCGATACGGTGCTGGTGCTGGACGACTGGCTTCTGGACCCCGGGACCGGGCAGGTGCATCCGGTGTTCGGCGCGCCCCGCGACCGCTCGCACGCCGGGCGGATGGGCAATTTCGTTGCCACCAACGGCCAGCCCTCCTGGTCATTCGAGGTGAAGCGCCATCAGCGGCTGCGGCTGCGGCTGATCAATGCCGCCAACGCGCGGGTGTTTCCGCTGGCGCTGGCCGGGCTCGACGGCTGGATCGTGGCGCTGGACGGGATGCCGCTGGTGCAGCCGCAGCCTGTGTCCGGTCCGCTCGTGCTTGGCCCTGGCCAGCGCGCCGACCTGATCGCCGATGTCACCGCCGAAGCCGGCGAAGAGGCAATCCTCGTGCGGGCAGACCGCGACGGCGGCTATGCCCAGGCGGCATTTCCGGTGCGCGGCACCGCCAGCACCGCCCGCCGCTCAGCGCCCGCACCGCTGCCGCCGAACCCGAAGATGGCGGTGACAGGGCTCGCGGACGCGCGGGTTCTGCACCTCGATATGGAGGGCGGCGCGATGGGCTCCCTGCGCGGTGCGGTGATGGACGGGGAAAAGGCCAGCTTCCGCCAGATGGCAGAAGCGAACCGGTTCTGGGCCTTCAACGGGGTGGTCGGCATGTCCGATGCGCCCCTGGCCATCATTGCCAGCGGGGAGACGGTGCGGCTGTCCATCCGCAACGCCACCGCTTTTCCGCATGCGATGCATCTGCACGGGATGCACTTCCGCACCATTGCGGCGGATGGCACGCTGGGGCCGCTGCGCGACACGGTGCTGAGCTTGGCCGGGGAGACCACCGAGATCGCCTTTGCCGCGGACAATCCCGGCGACTGGGCGTTTCACTGCCACATGCTGTCCCATGCGGCCTCGGGCATGATGACCTGGCTCAGGGTGCAGGGATGAGCGGGGGAGGCCGGCTGTGCCGCGCCCCGCGGCAGCTTCAGGCACATCAAACCCGCCCGGCCGGAGGAGCTCCGGCAGATGCAGGCGGACGCAACAGCGGCGCAAGCCGGACAGGAAGGAACAGACCGATGACCCGGATGAAACGCGCAGCCCTCGCCCTGAGCCTGGCAGCCTTGCCTTCGCTCGCCCCGGCGGCGGACCTGAGCGAGGAAGAGATCAAGCAACTGGTCTATGAGGCCATCATGGAGCGGCCCGAGATCATCATGCAGGCGGTCGAAAAACTGCGGAGCAGCGAAGCAGCGGCTCAGGATGCCGCAGTGCAAAACGCCCTGGAAGACAACCGGGACATGCTGGAACGCGATGCCAACGCGCCGGTGCTGGGCAATCCGGAGGGCGATGTCACGGTGGTCGAGTTCTTCGACTACAACTGCCCCTATTGCCGCCGGGCGATGCCGCATGTGCAAGGGCTGCTTGAGGCTGATGAAAACGTCCGCGTCGTCTACCGCGAGTGGCCGATATTGGGCGAAGGCTCGGTGTTTGCGGCGCGGGCGGCGCTGGCGGCCCGCAATCAGGGCAAATACGAGGAGTTTCATTGGGCGCTGATGGGTATGGAGGGCCGGGCCGGCGAAGCCACCGTGATGCGTGCGGCCCAGGAGGTTGGCCTGGATACGGAACAGCTGCGCCGCGACATGGAAGCGCCCGAGGTGGAGGCGCACATCGCCGCCTCGATGCGGCTGGCGGGCGCGCTTGGCTTCAACGGCACGCCCTCTTTCGTGGTGGGCGGCAATCTGGTGCCGGGGCTTGCCGAGCAGAGCCGGCTGCAGCAGCTGGTCGACCAGACCCGCAGCGCGGCGGAGTGATATCCCGCCGCGCCCGGTGCGGCTGATTTTGTAACATGGTGTCGCAGCCGCCCCGGCTGCGACAGGCCGGTACAAATCCGCAAGTGCGTCATCTGGCACTTCCGGATCTGCGCCTACTAACCTGTGATCGCGCCGTAACACCTTTTTTCGCAGCATAACTTTCGGGCAGGCGGCATGGCTCAGAATGGTTTTCCGCTGGCATTGAGCCCGGGCCGAAGAGGCAAGTATGCGCTGCTGGGGGCCGCCGCTGCCAGCCGTCCAGTGCCGTGCATCTCAATTGGCTTGATCAGCTGTGCCGCCGGGCTGCCGGCGCTTCCCGCTCGCGGCCATCGATGGGATACTGCCTCCAGGTTTCATCCTCGTCCGCCTTGGAAGCGGGATCTCCGGGCGCGGCCCGGTGCGTTTGTGCGCGGCGGGGCCGGACCCGGGCCGCTCACGGGCCTCCAGGTCCTGCGGGCGGCCCGGGCGCAAGACGGGCCTGGCTCGCGGCCGCCCGCAGGCTGGAAGGGACGCCGGCATTTTTCGCACAGGAGGGTAACCGCATGACCAATTTTGACAGCGGCTCGAATGCCGGGACGGCTGGAGGCACCGTGTTCACCTGCCCGATGCACCCCGGGGTGCGCGCGCCGGGTCCCGGAGACTGCCCCGTGTGCGGCATGCATCTGGTGCCCGAAGGCGAGGCGGCCGGACACGGCGGCACTCATCACGCAGGGCATGGGCATCGCGCAGCGGAGCCCGCGGCGGCGGGCGCCTATGACACCGTGCCCGCGGGCTGGGACGGGCCGGTCTACACCTGCCCGATGCACCCCGGGGTGCGGCAGACAGAACCCGGCGCCTGCCCGCTCTGCGGCATGGGGCTGGAACTGGAGGCCGGATCGGCGGCGGCGGAGGGGCCGAACCCGGAACTTGTGGATTTCACCCGCCGCTTCTGGGCGGGCGCGGTTCTCACCCTGCCGCTGCTGCTCATGACAATGGGCCCTATGCTCGGACTCGAAGGCGTGCGCGGCCTCTTCGGCGAGCGGGCGGCGCAGTGGATCGAGCTGGTGCTCGGCACGCCGGTGGTGCTGTGGTGCGGCTGGCCGTTCCTGGTGCGCGGCTGGCATTCCTTCCGCACCCTGAAGCTCAACATGTTCAGCCTGATTGCTATGGGGGTGACGGCCGCCTGGCTGTTCAGCGTTGTGGCGGTGCTGGTGCCCGGCATCTTCCCGGCGGGTTTCCGCGATGCCGAAGGCCATGTCGGCGTCTATTTCGAGGCCGCAGCGGTGATCGTGACCCTGGTGCTCTTGGGCCAGGTGATGGAGCTGCGCGCCCGCGAGGGCACCGGCCAGGCGATCCGGGCGCTCCTAGACATGGCGGCCAAGACCGCGCTGGTGATCCGCCCGGACGGCCAGGAGGAGGAAATTCCGCTGGAGGAGGTGCATCCGGGCGACCGCTTGCGGGTGCGGCCCGGCGGCAAGGTGCCGGTGGACGGGGTGGTGCTCGAGGGGCGCTCTCCGGTCGATGAAAGCATGATCTCGGGCGAGCCGGTGCCGGTGGAGAAAACCGCAGGCGATCCGGTCACGGGCGCGACCATCAACGGCACCGGCTCGCTGATCATCGAAGCCACCCGCGTCGGTGCCGACACGCTGCTGTCGCAGATCGTCGGGATGGTGGCCAACGCCCAGAAAAGCCGGGCGCCGATCCAGAAATACGCCGACAAGGTGGCCGGCTGGTTCGTGCCGGCGGTCATCGCGGTTGCGGTGCTGGCCTTCATTGCCTGGGCGCTGTGGGGACCGGCGCCGGCGCTGAGCTATGCGCTTGTCTCGGCCGTTGCGGTGCTGATCATCGCCTGCCCCTGCGCGCTGGGTCTGGCGACGCCGCTGTCGGTCATGACGGCCACCGGGCGCGGCGCCCAGGCCGGGGTGCTGATCAAGAACGCCGAGGCGCTGGAGCGGTTCGAGAAGGTGGATACGCTGATCGTCGACAAGACCGGCACCCTGACCGAGGGCAAGCCGCGGCTGGTGGCGGTGCTGCCCGAGCCCGGTCACGCGGAGGCCGAGGTCCTGCGCCTCGCAGCGGCGCTGGAAAAAGGCTCCGAGCACCCACTGGCCGAGGCAATCGTGGCCGGCGCGCGGGAACGGGGCACGGACCTGGGCACGGAATTGGGCAAGGTCACGGATTTCGAGGCAGTTACCGGCAAGGGGGTCATGGGGCGGGTCGAGGGACGGCCCGTGGCGCTTGGCAACTTGCGGCTGGTGCAGGACCTGGGGCTGGAGGCGGCAGCGCTGGAGGCCAAGGCAGACGCCCGCCGCGACAAGGGCGAAACCGTGATGTTCGTGGTTCTCGACGGTGCCGTCGCCGGTTTGGTGGCGGTTGCCGATCCGGTCAAGGAAACCACGCCCGCGGCATTGCAGGCGCTGCACGGTCTCGGCTTCCGCATCATCATGGCAACCGGCGACAACGAACGGACGGCCCGCGCCGTGGCCGGGCCGCTGGGCATAGACGAGATCCGGGCCGGCGTCCTGCCGCAGGACAAGGCCCGCATCGTGCAGGAGCTGCAAGGCCAGGGCCGCAAGGTTGCGATGGCGGGGGACGGGGTCAATGACGCGCCGGCGCTGGCCCAGGCCGATGCCGGCATCGCCATGGGAACCGGCGCCGATGTGGCCATCGAAAGCGCGGGCCTTACGCTGGTGAAGGGCGACCTGGACGGCATCGTGCGCGCCCGGCGCCTGGCCCGCGCCACCATGCGCAACATCCGCCAGAACCTGTTCTTTGCGATGATCTACAACGCCGCCGGCGTTCCGGTTGCGGCCGGGCTGCTGTATCCGGTCTTTGGCCTCCTGATCAGCCCGATGTTCGCCGCCTTCGCGATGAGCGCCTCCTCGGTGTCGGTGGTGGTGAACGCGCTGCGGCTGCGGCGGGTCCGCATTTGACGGCGCGGCGGACGGAACGGCAACGGAAAAGAGGGACGGGACCATGACGGAAGGACACGGCACACACGGCAAACAGGGCGAAACCGGCGATGCCGGCGGGGCGCGCTCCGGCTCGATCAGCCTGACCGGCGCCGTCGCCATGGGCACCGGGCCGCAGTATGACTGGCCGGCCAGGGCCCGGCGGGATCAGTGCAGGCTCAGCAGCATTCCGATGTCGCGGCGGCTCAGGCGTTTCAGCAGGGTTTTTTCCTCCGCCGAAAGCCGGGCCCCGCCGTCGATACGCTGCTGCAGGAGCGCCGCGACCTCGCTGGTGGAGCGGTAGTAGAAGTCCGGCTCTGTCCGGCTGAGCTCCTCCAGAAGCCGTTGCAGCAGCTGTTTCTGCTTCTCCGAATCCAGATCCTTGCGCTTGTCCTGTAACATGACGTGTCCAAAACAGTTTCCCCTTGCGCCATAGGATAGAGCGCGCGGCGGCGCGGCCAAACTGTTTTCCTGGCGGGACGCTTCCGTCACTGTACCGGGCGTAAAAATAACATAATTCGCATTACGCAGCCTGCTGCTGTACCCGGGGGCGCATTCCATTCCGGGTTGCGGCACGTCCCCTATCCTGCTGGCAACCAAGGAGAATGGAAGATGGAAGCTGTTGCCCTCCGCTTCCGGAGGCGGGCAGTTGCCCTGCGGTGTTTACGCGGGCTTGACCTCCGCCCGCGGGTGGCGGATCTGCCAGATGCTGGCCGCAAATACCGTGACCGTCAGCTGGAAGGCCAGGAAAGCGCTCATGGCTGTCAGCAGGCCGAACGCGTCGGCGAGCGCGCCGCTGGCGATGACCGGCAGGGAGAAGCCCACGTAAGCGTATACAAATAACCCAGCTGTTGCCCGGGCGCGGTTCTCCGGGGCACGAAGAGAAAATTCGGAAAGGCTGGCAAGGTAGGTGAAGCCATAGCTGGCCGAACTGGTGGTACAGGTTCCGGCCAGGATCAGAATGATGGACTGGGACCAGACGCCTGCCAGAAGCATGAGAAAGCCGAACGGAACCAGGATGTACCCCGCGAGCAGAGATCC
This sequence comes from Cribrihabitans pelagius, assembly GCF_048820915.1. Taxonomy (NCBI): domain Bacteria; kingdom Pseudomonadati; phylum Pseudomonadota; class Alphaproteobacteria; order Rhodobacterales; family Paracoccaceae; genus Cribrihabitans; species Cribrihabitans pelagius. The sequence continues at coordinate 110,748 of NZ_JBMERR010000011.1, forward strand.
CGGATTGCTCATCCTGCGGGCCGCGGGCTGGCACAGGAAACCGATGAAGATTGCAAGGAAGATAACCAGCCCGGTGTAGGCGCCGAACCCTTGCTCTTCCAGTTGCAGCGGAACCACGGCGATCGTCATGCCTGTCGTTGACCAGGCAAGGGCCAGCGCAACGCCAAAGGGCCAGGTCCGCGGCGGAAACACAGGCAAGCGCAACAACGGCACGGCCTTGCGAAGGTCAGTCCGCGGCAACAGCAGCGTGGACACAGCAAGGGCCGGCGCAAGCAGGAAAAGCGCGGCAAAACTGGCCGGCAGGGTTGCCGGCCCCTGCAGATCCAGACTGACACCAGTAGCCAGGGCGCCGCCGCCAAATCCCAGAGATGTCGCCGACGTCACCAGAAGGGCGGCCTCCTTGGCTTTGCTTTCACCAAGGATCTCAACCATGTACGCCGTGCCCGCGGTGGTTGCCAGACCTGTGCCGGCACCAAGCATGAAACGGGCAGCAACCAGAACCTGCCAGCTGGGATATATGACCAGCAGCAGCGTGGCGGTCAGGCCGAGCAGGAGGGCGGCCGCGACCGGAATCCGGCGTCCGATACGGTCCGACAGGCCGCCAAGAAGCATCAGTGCCGGCATCAAGCCGGCGGCATAGGCTGCGAATGCAAAGGTGACCGCGGTTGCGCCAACCTCGCTTTCTGCCGCGTAAACGCTGTACAGGGGCGCTTGGAGGTTCACGGCAAAAGTCACCGTGAACAGCGCCGCAGCGAGCAGAGAGGAGGGGATGATTTTCGTCATAGGTGTGTCCGCGCCCTTCAGGATGCTCTTTGGTTGACACAGGGCTCAAACCATTACAATTACTTTATTGTACTAAGGACAGCTGGGTGCTGCACTAGATGCGATACACAGAATTGGCGGACACCGTGGCGCTGCAAATCGAGGCGGGAGAGCTGCCTCCGGGCACGCGGCTTCCGACCCACCGGCATTTCGCCGAGCAGCACCGGGTCGCTCTGGCCACCGCCACCCGGGCCTATAACGAGCTGAAGCGCAGGGGGCTGATCCTCGGCGAGGCCGGGCGGGGAATGTTCGTCCGCGATCCGGCACTGCCCCTGACGCTTGGCCTGGAGCAGGACGGCAGCGACGGCCTCATCGACCTGGTGTTCAACATCCCGGGCGGCCCGAACGATTCAGAGGTGCTGCGGGCAGGACTGAAGCGGCTTGCCGCGTCCGGGGATCTCGCATCCATGCTGCGCTATCAGCCGCACGGCGGCCGTCCGCATGAACGGAGGATCATCGCCAGTCATCTGTCTTCGGTTCACGCGCCGGTCGATCCCGAAAGCCTGTTCATCACTTCCGGCGGCCAGCACGGGCTCATGATCGCGGTTATGGGCCTGCTGCAAAAAGGGGATGCCGTCGGCACAGACCCGGCGACATATCCCGGCTTCAAGTCCGTCTCTGCATTGCACGGCCTGTCGCTGTGCGCGGTGCAAGGGGAGCAAGGGGTCATGGATCCGGATGACCTGGACAGGCAGTGCCGCCAGAAAGCGCTGAAAGCCATCTATCTTATGCCGACAGTTCATAACCCCTTTGGAACCGTCATGGGGGAAGAGGCGCGCCGGAAGATCGCGGCTGTTGCCGAACGGCACGATCTCATCATCATCGAAGACAGCGCTTATGCGTTCCTTGAAACATCGCCTCCGCCGGGCTTCGCCGAGCTGGCGCCTGACCGGACCATCCACGCGGGAGGCTTCTCAAAAAGCGTCGCTACGGGGCTGCGGATCGGATACCTCATCGTTCCGGACCGCTGGAGGAGCGCCGTCTCCCGCGTGGTCAGAGCGACAACGTGGAACACTCCAGCTTTGATTTCGGCACTTGTTACCCATTGGATCGAAGATGGCACTGTTGCCGGATTCGAGGCTGAGAGGCGGCGTTCGGGTGCCGCGGGTCAGAAGCTGTGCCAAGAGATTCTGGCCGGCATCCCGATGGTTGCACATGAGAACGCAAGCTTCGCATGGCTGCCTCTCGCCAAAGGCGAGCGGGCCGAACCAGTGATCGCGCGGCTTTCGGAGCAAGGCATTGCGGTCTCGTCCGCGGCTCCCTACGCGGTTGGCGATGCCGTTCCTCAGGCCATGAGGCTCGCCTTTGGCGGCATCTCGGAACAGGAACTGCGCTTCAGCCTTGAGAAACTCCGAAGCGAACTCGCTCCAGGCGATTGCCGCGCATCATCGTGAGAATATCCACACTGCGCGGACGCTGACCGCCGCGTGTATCAAGTACAATCGGCCCCGCAGGATCCAACCCGCGGAATTGCCTCTTGCAGGACGTCTCGCGCGGCAGCCAGGCGGCGCATCTGAACGGCTTCGGAAAAAACGGGCTGCCGCACCGGCGGTCCCCGCTGATCCGGGCTGCCAGCTCACTTCGGCGGTGCCCGGAATCCGAGCCGATGGCGACGGCGTTTCCGGGACCGGAGCGCACGCTTAACGCCCAAAACCCGCTTTCTTTAAAAAATGAACGTCAATCCGATTGAGAGGCCAAGCAGAAGATGCGCTTATCAATTGCAAATGACTGGCAAGAATCATCTTATGCTTGCATTGCTTTGCGGAGGTTGAAGCTATGAAGATTTGCATCATTAACACCGGCGGAACTATCAGCTGTGTCGGCGACCCGCTCGCCCCCATGTCCGCGGCTGATTTCGCGGCCGCTTCGCAGACAATCCTCGACCCGGTCCTGGCCGAGGAATTCCCGGACACCACGCTGGTTTACGAGACCGATCTGGTGTTTCCGGAAAGCACAACCGGAACACTCGACAGCACGAATCTGCAGCCAAGCGACTGGTGCCTGATGGCAGGCTACATTCTCGAAAATTACGCTGATTACGATGGGTTCGTCATCCTGCACGGCACCGATTCGATGGATTTCACCGGCTCCGCCCTGCCGTTTCTGCTGAATGTCTTCGATGCCCAGGGGTTTGGGACCGCCCTGCTCTCCAAGCCGGTGATCATCACCGGTTCGCAGGTGCCAATGTTTACCGAAACCACCCCCGGAGACGCTTCAGGCCTGACGCTCAACTTCAACACCGATGCCTTTCAGAACTTCTGCGGCGCGGTGGCCTGCGCGCGGCTCGGCATTCCCGAAGTCGGGGTCTATTTCGACAGCTACCTGTACCGCGGCGACCGGGTGCTGAAAGTGAATGCCAGCGAATTCGTGGCGTTCAACTCGCCCAACTACCCGCCGCTGGCCCATTACGGCATCCGGCTGACGCAATATCCCGACCGGATGCTGCCGGATCCGGTCAGCACCAGCGTCAGCCTGGACAACGCCACCGCATTGGCGGCGGCGCAGGCGCAGCTGACCGCCATCTCAGACGCCATCGATGATTTCCCGGTAATGCAGTTCAATGCCTTCCCAGCCGCCTACAGCCCAACCAGCAGCTCCGCCATCATCGCCAATCTGATCACTGCGGCGGCGGGCACCGGCCTGAAGGGGCTGGTGCTGCAATCCTATGGCGAAGGAAACTTCCCGTCCGGCAATCCCGACAACGCCCAAGAAGGCGCAATTTATGCCGCGCTGAAGGCCGCCAATGACGCCGGTATCGTGATTGTCGACAGCACCCAGGTTATCGCCGGAACCGTCAATGACTCGGCTTACGCGTCGGGCGCGTGGCTGCCCGATGCGGGGGCGCTCAGCGCCTCTGACATGACACCGATGGCGGCCTTTACCAAGACCATGATCCTGCAGGCCGCCGCCGCCGCCAATGGCTGGTCTGCGGATCAGGTCAAGGATCTCATCCAGCTCAACCTGTTCGGCGAAATCCGGAATGTCAGCCGCCTGGACAGCCGCACCAGCAGCCGGCTGCTGGCGGGCCAGTCGATCATGGCGCTGGATGGCAGCGCAACTCTCAGCAACGATCCCATCTCCGGCCCGGTCCTCTGCGCCAGCGACGGGACTTTCCTGTGGGCCCCCTTCGGAAGCCAGGCCGCAGGCCACCCCGGCAGTCTGGTCATGCAGAATGACGGCAATCTGGTGCTGCGCAGCGCCGGTAACGAACCCATCTGGGCCACCAATACCGGTGTCAGCGGCGGGGCCTCATCCGTGCTGATGATCTCCGGTTCCTATGGCAGCGGCGACCTCAATCTCAGCGTCTGCAATTACTCCGGCCAGACGCTCTCCACCACGCTCTACTCGCAAAACTGATCTCACAACCCGGGAGAATACTATGACGCCTGTATTCAAATTCAGCGGCCGCATTGCCGAAGGTGATCAGCGCCACTCCATCAGGGAGGAAGCGCCTGACGGGGCGCTGATCGCCCCGAATTACGTCGAGACCGCCTGGGGCAGCGTGCCGCAATACGCCGCCACGGTCCGCGATACCAATACCGGCTATGACCCGGCCGGCGACTGCCAGGGGTCCTTCATGTCGGCGAAATACCAGCCCAACAACAACTGCTATGCCTATGGCTGCAACATCGCCTCGAACTCCTTCCCCCAGCCCGGCCGCGCCAGCGGTGCCCCGGCGCTTTCGGAAAACTTCACCGCCGAACATGTGCGCGACAATGCCGTCAGCGACGGGCTGGTCTATGTCGGCACCACGCTCGCTGATATCGAAAAACATGCGGCCACAGCCGGCGCGGGCGGGCATTACGCCGCCCTGATGTTCTCGCCGCCGGAAAACGCCATTGGCGGCGATTCCGAGGCCAACTGGCCCGGGGACTACCACTGGGCGCGGTGCGACAGCCTGTCGCCCATGTCCTGGTCGCAGAAGGATGGCGGCGATCAGGTGACGAACTTCGACTTTGCCGGCAACCCGATCACCGATCCGGCAAGTGCCAACTGGCGGGTCAACCAGGGTCCGATCGGGACCGGCGGCACCGGCGGCACCGGCAGCGACTTCAACGAATACGTCGTGACCTACGGCTTTTACTGCTACATGTATGTGCCCGATGGAACGGCGGACATCATCTGAGCGCTCCCGGAATTTCAGCGAAAGGCACCGCCATGTGTACCATCGGAGCCGTTTTTGACGGCCAGACCATCCATACGTTCAAGCAATGCGACCTGATCCCGGTTACCGAATTCAATGCGCCGCAGACCAGGGCCGGCAGCAATGGCGTTGTCAGTTACACCGCCCTGACCCGGGGGGACGGCAGCGGGCGGCTCTGGGCCGGAAGCAACAGCTCGGGCGTGTCCTTCGTGGCCGCCGACGCCTATACCACATCGGCCAATTACTTTGTCACCGATGCGCAGACCGATGCCCTGTTCGCGGCCTATGAGAAGAGCGTCTCAAGCTTCACCACCGCCACCGCGGCGGCGGAGTTCCTTGCGGGGTTCTACGAAGACATGGGCAGCGGAACCGGATTCCCGGCGCCCGATATCAGCCTGCTGACCGGATGGGCGGATGAGGCGCAGACCCGGCCGGTCTCGATCTTCCTCGAATACATGCCGCGCCCCTTTCTGCACGCTCCGGTGCGCAGTATCATCCGCCACGCCGGGCATTTCGCTTCGGCCAACCATTTCCGCATTCAGCCGGAGGCAGTCCATTACCCGGCCAACCACTCGACCTATCTGCGGCTCTCCAGGGCCGAGCTCCTGCTGCAGCAGGACCCCACCCATGCCGGGATAATGTCTGTGCTGACCGATCAGTATTATGGCCGGTGCGAGCTCTCGATCTGCCGCGAGACCCACTATCCGAACGAGGAATTCCAGACCCAGGCCACAGCACTGTTTTCCGCCGGTCCCGGTCTGGCGCCAGTCTGCGAATACCAGGTCAACGGCAACCCGCTGACCAATCCGCTGCAAACCTATGAGGGGGCCGCCGCATGATACCTGTCACGATCAACCGCACCAGCAATCCGCCAGCGCCGAAGCCCGGCGGCGGTTTTCGCTTTGTCGATCAGGGCAATTACCTGAAATCCGCGCTGGTTCCCGGGATGACCCTGTATTCGGACAGCGCCACCTCCTGCATCATCACGATTGTTGTTGCGCAGAAGGGAGAGGAGATCTCGGCCACCCTGGCGCATCTGGACAGCCCCGAATGCATCAAGGCCTTCTTCCATGATGTAACGGCCGAAAACTACGACAGCGTCCAGATCTATGCCCAGGGCGCCAACCCGCCGGACAACGAAACCGCAAGGAAGAACGCCACCCAGCTCAAAGCCTCTGCCGAAGCCCTCGGCAGCACCCTGGCGGCGGCGGATCTGTACCTGCTCGAAGGCAGCCCGCGCGAGGACAACCTCGGCGATTTCGGCATCGGCGTCGATGATATGGGCGGCATAGTTGTTTCGAACCAGCCCTATGCGCTCGAACTCACCGACCGCGATCCGACCTGCGGCGGGCAGACCGTCTATTGCATCATGCGCCGCCAGGAGCACCCGGCGGTCGAGATCCGCAACGCGGCGCTGCCGTTCACCCATGCCGAACTGGTGGAGCTCTCCTCCATCGCCCTCAGCTACCGCAAGAACCCGGATGACCCGGCGTCGGCGTTCACCAATATCGTCAACATGCAGAATGCGGCGATCCGGGAAAGCTGGTCGACCACACCCCAGTATGAGGCGCCGTGGTTTTCGGATCAGCTGAAGCAGGGCGCCTGCTTTGCCCTCTCCATGGCACCGGTCACCGCCCTCAGCAGCGACTATCTGAGCAAGGAACACGAGCGTCCGTTCGGCCGCCTGCGCCGGGCAATTTTGCGCGGAGACGGATGACTTCCTGCGGCAACGCCTAGGCATGCTGCGGGCCGGCACAGGGGTTGGCGGAGGCTGGTCCAAGGTCAGATGGTGTATTCGGCCTGCGCCCCGGCTCCAGTCCGGGTCTCTGCCAGCTGCCGCATCCCGTGCGCTGCTGCCCGATCCTGGAGCGCCGGTCAGGCCACCTGCAGGATCGCGTAATCCGGCGTGCCTTCCCAGCTCAGCTCCCAGGAGGCCCCGGGCCGGACGTTCTGGATGGCCTGCGGGTCAAAGCACACGAGGCAGTTGCCCTCGGGCGCCCGCACCGACGGGTAGATCAGCCCCCGGGATCCCGCACGCCGGAGGCCCTCCGCGAGGCTTTGACCTTCCGGGTAACCGATGGCCGGATCGGGGTGCAGCGCCGCGTGCCCGGGCTCGTCACTGATGTCATCGAACGTGCCGATGAAATCGGCGTGCATTTCGACATAGCGCGCGGTGTCGTGAAAACTCCCGGTGTATTCAAGCTCGCGGGTGCGGTGGAAGGCGACCTCGGCAACGGACACCATGACATCCCAGGCGCAATACCAGGCGCCGCGGTCTTCTCCGTTGAAGCGGTTGCCGCCCGCCCGCGTGTAGGTGAAGGCCGCGTTCACATGGGTGTTGCCATAGACCCGCAGGTCCGCCTTGCGGCGGTGCCAGGCAAGCTCCCGCGGGTCGAGATGCGGGCTCTTGCCGGCCTCGGCAACCAGGCGCGCGCTGGTGAGCCCTTCGATTTCGGCAAGGATGTCCGCCTCCTCATCGGTATCCACCAATCCGCGCAGGGCGGGAGCCTTGTGGTAGGTGGCCGGAAGCAGGCGGATGAGCCCCCGGTCCGAGATACCGGTCTGCTTCATGCACCGCCCCGCAGCGCATCCAGGTAGGTCCGGATATTCAGGATCTGCGGCAGGCCGCCCTCGATCGCGGTATCGACCGGGCGCGCGCCGCCGAAGAGGGGGCCGGTGTTCGGCCGGGTGATCCATGCCCTGGCGAGCGGTTCGGAGAAATAGAGCTCCAGCGACTTGTAGATGCCGATGATCGCGGAAAGGCGCAGCAGCTGATCCTTGGTCAGCTCACCGGAAAAGCCCGGCTTGCGCGCGCGCTTCCAGGTGCTCTCCGACATGTCGGCCAAGGCGGCCGCCTCCTTCAAGGTCAGCCCCCAGGCCCCGGCGGCCCGGGCGTATGCCTTCAGCGCCACTGCGGTGAGTTCTGCCGGTTCACGGGTTCTTGCGGTGATCTGCATGATCTTGCTCCTTGGGCTCAATATTGGATCATATGGACCAAAAGTAAAGACCAAATGATCCGACCGAACCCTCCGCGGCCAATCTGGCCACCCTTTTTGGCAGATGTGGCGCCGCTGCGCCTGAACCCGGCCACCAGGAGTCACGTAATCGCCCGCAGCATCCGCCGCTTTGCACCGCGAGCGGAGTTTCGGCAGCGCAGGCACCCTTCGGGCTTGCCGCGGCCGACAGGACAAAAAAGTTGACACGCCCGGCCGGACTCACGTATGACACCGATGTCATGACACCGATGTCATGCGGGCCGGGAGGACGGAATCGTGGCAACCATTTACGATGTCGCAAAACTGGCGGGCGTGTCGCCAAAGACGGTGTCGCGCGTGCTCAATGGCGATGCCCCGGTCAACGAAAAAACCCGCACCGCGGTGACCGGGGCCATCGCGGCCCTTGGATACGTGCCCTCGCAAGCAGCGCGGATGATGCGCTCCAACCGGTCCGGGCTGATCGGCCTGATTACCGGAGCGATCTCGGGCGCCGCTGAAGTGGCCGGGGCAAAGGGCTTGCCGGATCTGCACATCGTGCAGGCGATACAGCAGGGCATTTCGGCCGGCGGCAGGATCCTGATGATCGCCGACACCGGTGAGAGCCCCGAAACCGTGCCGGTGCTGGCGGCGACTTTCGCGCAGCACCGCGTCGAGGGCCTGATATACGTCGCCGATCACCACAGCCGGGTGGACCTGGACCTTGGCGCCGCGAAATGCCCGGTCCTGCTGGCGAACTGCTACGATGACCGCGGCACGCCCTGTGTCCTGCCGGATGACGCCGCCGGGCAGAAAGCTCTGGTGGCCCGGCTGATCGCGGCCGGGCACCGGCGGATCGGCTTCCTGACGCTGGACCCGGAGATGCCGGCCGGGCGGCTGCGTCTCGAAGGCTACAGGGCGGCGCTCGCCGGGGCCGGCATGGCCTTCGACCCGGCACTGGTTGCCCCGGGCCACGTGATCGGGCGCGACATGCACAGCGGGCAGCTGACCGGGGCGCTCGAGCAGCTGCTTTCGCTGGGCGATGCGCCGAGCGTGATCTGCTGCGGCAACGATGAAATGGCGATGCGGGTCTACGGCCTGCTGCGCAGCCGCGGGCTCCGGGTGCCGGAGGACATCTCGGTGGCCGGTTACGACGATCACCGCTCGATCGCCGAAATGCTCTACCCCTCGCTCAGTACCGTCGAACTGCCCTATCGCGCGATCGGGCTGAAATCGGCGGAGCTGATGCTCGGGATGACCGGGGGCAAGCCCCCGGCTCCGGAGGGTCCCGTGCTGGTGCAGGGATCCGTCGTCTGGCGGTCCTCGGTGACCGCCCTCACCCAAGTCTGATCTCACGGGAGGAAAATTCGTGAAACTGCCCCAACTGACCCTTCGCGCGCTGGCCGCGTCCACCGCGCTGGCCGGGGCGGCCAGCGCCCAGACCGAGCTGAGCCTGTGGTATCACGGCGCCGGCAACGAAGCCGAAAGCACGATCCTGAACGGCATCATCGAAGATTTCAACGGCGCCCAGAGCGACTGGAAAGTCACGGTCGAGAGCTTCCCGCAGGAAAGCTACAACGACAGCGTCGTCGCCGCGGCGCTGGCCGGCAACCTGCCTTGCATCCTCGATGTCGACGGGCCGGTGATGCCGAACTGGGCCTGGGCCGGCTATCTCCAGCCGCTGCCGGTCCGGGAGGAGGCGCTGGAGGGCCATCTCGACGCCACCATCGGCCGCTGGAACGGCGAGGTCTACTCGGCCGGGTTTTGGGACGCGGCCGTGGCGCTCTTTGCCCGCCAGTCGACGCTGGACGAATTCGGCCTGCGCACACCGACCCTGGAGGAGCCCTGGAGCAGGGAGGAATTCATGGCCGCCCTCGAAGCCGCGAAGGCCAGCGGCAAATACGACTATGCGCTGGATCTCGGCACCGCCTGGACCGGCGAATGGTACCCATACGCCTTCTCGCCGTTCCTGCAGAGCTTCGGCGGCGACATCGTCGACCGCGAAACCTACCAGACCGCCGAAGGCGCGCTGAACGGCGATGCGGCGATCGCGTTCGGCGAATGGTGGCAGTCGCTGTTCACCGAAGGCTATGCCCCGGGCACCAGCCAGGACCCTGCCGACCGGGATTCCGGCTTCACGGAGGGTAAATACGCGTTCTCGTGGAATGGCAACTGGGCGGCTGTCCCGGCACTTGAGGCGGTGGAGGATCTGGTCTTCCTGCCGGCGCCCGATTTCGGCAATGGCCCGGTCATTGGCGCGGCGTCGTGGCAATTCGGCGTTTCCAGCGCCTGCGGCCACCCCGAGGGCGCCGCGGCCTTCGTCGAACACGCGTTGCAGGACAAGTACCTCGCGGACTTCTCGGACGGCATCGGCCTGATCCCGTCGACCAAGGAAGCGGCGCAGATGACCGGGAACTATGCCGATGGCGGCCCGATGGCCGTGTTCTTCGACCTCTCCGAGCAGCAGGCGCAGGTGCGGCCGGTGACCCCGGGCTACGTCGTCGCCGCCAAGGTGTTCGAAAAGGCGCTGGCCGATATCGCCAATGGCGCCGACGTCGCCGACACGCTGGATGGCGCGGTCGACGAGATCGACAGCGACATCGAAGCCAACCGGGGCTACGGCCACTGATCCTGCCGGGGCCGCGCGACCCCCGCGGCCCCGCCTTTCCGAGGGACACTTATGTCAAGCAAGCTGAGACGATCGAACCGTGCCGGGTGGCTATTCGCACTGCCGGGATTTTCGCTGCTGTTCCTGTTCATCATCGTGCCGTTCTTCTTCGCCTTCTGGCTGTCGCTGACCAACCAGCGGCTGGTCTCGCCCAACCCCGCCGAGTTCGTCGGGCTGAAGAACTATGCCGATCTGCTGAGCGTTTCGGTGATCACGCTGGAGCCCGAGCGCGGCGCCGGCGGCGAGGTGCAGCGCGATGAGGACGGCCAGGCCGTATACCCCCGTGTCCGCACCATCACCCGCAGCGGCGACTTTCCGCATCTGAAGGGGATGCGCGAATGGTTCCGCTGGCACTGGGGCGGCAAGGCGAAGGTGGTGCTGGCGTCGGACGTGGTGTTCATGAAGGCGCTGGTCAACACGCTGACCTTCGCGCTGTTCATCGTGCCCCTCCAGGGCGGCGGCGCGCTGCTGCTGGCGCTGCTGATCAACCAGAAACTGCGCGGAATCAACGCCTTCCGGACGATCTATTTCATGCCCGTGGTGGTTTCCATCGTCGTTATCTCGCTGTTGTGGCGGTTCCTCTATTCCGGCAACGACGGGCTTTTGAACAACCTTCTCGAAACCCTTACCTTCGGCGTCTTCACCCCCAAAGACTGGCTGGGCTCGCCCGAAACGGCGCTCGGCTCGATCATCGCCATGTCGGCCTGGCAGGCGGTGGGTTTCCACATGGTGATCTGGCTCGCCGGGCTTCAGACCATCTCTCCCACGCTCTACGAGGCCGCCGCCATCGAGGGCGCCAGCAAGTGGCAGACCTTCCGTTATGTCACCTGGCCGGGACTGAGGAACACCGCCGTGCTGGTGCTGATCGTCATCACCATGCAGAGCTTCGCGGTGTTCGCGCAGATCGACGTGATGACCAATGGCGGACCGCTGGATTCGACGCAGACGCTGGTCTTCCAGACCGTGGAACGCGGCTATGGCAAGCAGGACATCTCGGGGGGCGCGACCATCTCGGTCATTCTCTTCCTGATGGTCCTGGCGATTTCGGCCCTGCAGGCCTATCTGACCCGGGAGCGCAAATAATGGCCCTCGTCACTTCCGAAAACCGCGGCCTGAGACTGGCGGCGCGCTATGCAACGCTGTCCGTCGTGGCCCTGATCTTCCTCTTCCCGCTGGTCTTCATGGTGGTGTCGAGCCTCAAGCCCGACCAGCAGCTTCTGGCCGACACGTCGAGCTTCCGGGCCTTCCTGCCGGTGGGCGACATCAGCCTCGACAACTACCACAAGGCGTTCAGCCGCGCGCCGATCGGGCTGTTCATGCTGAACTCGGTCGGCATCACCATCGTCACGGTGGCGCTGTCGGTCCTGCTCTGCTCGCTGGCGGCGTTTGCCTTCGTCTTTCTCGACTGGCAGGGCCGCGGCGTTCTGCTCTCGGTGATCGTCGCCACCCTGATCATCCCCTTCGAGACCATCGCGGTGCCGCTCCTGCTGTTCGTCTCGAAGCTGCCGTGGATCGGCTGGGAGGGGCTGGAATGGGGCTGGCTCAACACCTACCGGGTGCAGGTGATCCCGTGGATCGTGGACGCGCTGACGATCTTTCTCTTCGTGCAGTTCTTCAAGGACCTGCCGCGCGAACTGATCGAGGCGGCGCGGGTGGAGGGCGCCAGCTGGTTCCTGGTCTACCGCAAGATCGTGATGCCGCTGTCGGGCCCGGTGCTGGCCACCGCCGCGATCCTGAAAGCGCTGAAGATGTACAACGAGCAATACCTGTGGCCGCTGATCGTGGTCCAGGACGAGGCGCACCGCCCCGTCATGGTGGGGCTTGGCTACTTCTTCCAGCTGCAAATCGCCTGGGGCGAGGTGATGGCCTATCTCACGCTGATCTCGGTCCCGGTCATCGCCTTCTATCTTGTCATGCAACGCGCCTTCATCTCGTCGATCGCATCGACCGGCGTCAAAGGCTGAGGACTTCAAACATGGTTATCGCACTCGAAAAAGACTGGATCTGGGACAGCTGGTATGCCCATGACGGCGCGCGCTGGCACGGCTATTTCCTGAAAGCGCCGAAGTCGCTGGAAAACCCCGATTTGCGCCACTTCAACGTCAGCCAGGGCCACGCGGTCTCGGACGACCTGGTGACCTGGGAGCACAAGGGCACCTGTTTCGAGCCCGCCGAAGGGCCGGCCTGGGACGATTACACCACCTGGACAGGATCTGTGATCAAGGATGATGACGGGCTCTGGCACCTGTTCTACACCGGCACCTCGCGGTCCGAGGACGGGCTCTATCAGCGCATCGGCCATGCCGCCTCCACCGACATGCATTCCTGGGAACGGGTGGGCGGCGGGCTCTGCCTCGACCTTACCGGCCCCAATGCCGGGGCCTACGAGACCGATCACATGAAGGGGTTCTGGCACGACCGCGCGATGCGCGACCCCTGGGTGATGCGCGACCCGGAGGGCGAAGGCTGGCTGATGTTCTTCACCGCCCGCGCGGCCGGGATCGCGGAGCCGAACGCCGGCGGCGCCATAGGTTTCGCCACCTCGCCCGACCTGATGTCCTGGACCCTGCAGCCCCCGGTCTTCACCGGCGGCTTCGGCCAGCTGGAAGTGCCGCAGGTGTTCCGGCACGAGGGCCGGTGGTTCTGCCTGTTCTGCACCGCCGCCGAGCATTTCTCCAAGGGCCAGGCCGAGGCAACGCCCGGCGGCCCGGTCACCGGCAGCCACTACCTGACCGGCGACGGCCCGCGCGGGCCGTGGCGGATTGCGCCGGGGTTTCTTGATGGCGCCCTGCCCTGCCTGCGCTACGCGGCGCGGATCGCCGACACCGGCGAGGGGCTGGTGATCCTGGGGTTCAACGACATAGCCCCCGACGGCGCGTTCGGCGGCTACGTCATGGACCCCGAACCCGTCGTCCTCGATCCCAACGGCCTGCTCCGCGTCGGGCGGCCGCCGCAAGCAGCGGAGTGACGGGCATGGCAACTCTGAAACTGAAGGACGTGCGCAAGAGCTACGGCAATGCCCAGGTGATCAAGGGCGTCGACCTGGAGATCGAAGACGGCGAATTCTGCGTCTTCGTCGGCCCCTCGGGCTGCGGCAAGTCCACGCTCCTGCGGATGATCTCGGGTCTCGAGGACATCACCTCCGGCACACTCGAAATCAACGGGCAGACGGTGAACGACCTGCCGCCGAAGGACCGCGGCATCGCCATGGTGTTCCAGTCCTACGCCATCTTCCCGCACATGACCGTGCGCGAGAACGTGGCATTCGGTCTGACCGTCGCCGGCGCTCCGAAGAAGGAGAAGGAGGAAAAGGTGGCCGAGGCCGCGCGCATCCTGCAGATGGAGCACCTTCTCGACCGGCGGCCCAGCCAGCTCTCCGGCGGCCAGCGCCAGCGCGTCGCCATCGGCCGCGCCATCGTGCGCAAGCCCCAGGTGTTCCTGTTCGACGAACCGCTGTCGAACCTCGACGCGGCGCTGCGGATGGACATGCGGATGGAGATCGGCAAGCTGCACAGCCAGCTCGGCGCCACCATGGTCTACGTCACCCACGATCAGGTCGAGGCAATGACGCTCGCCGACAAGATCGTCGTGCTGAAGGACGGCAAGGTGATGCAGGCGGGCGCGCCGATGGAGCTGTTCCACGAACCGGCCAACCGCTTCGTCGCCGGGTTCCTCGGCGCGCCGTCGATGAATTTCCTGGACGTTTCGGTCGATGCAAAGGACGGCACCCAAGCCAAGGTCTCGAACGCCGCGCTGGAGCCGGTCGCGGTCGCCCACAAGGGCCGCATCGGCGGCCAGAGCGGCGCGGTGCTGGGCATCCGGCCGCAGCACGTTTCGGCCACCGGTCCCGGCCAGGGGATGCTGCACGGCACCGTGAACCTGTCCGAGCGGCTGGGCACCGAGACGGTGGTCGACATGACATTGAAGGACGGCAGCAAGTTCATCGCCGCTTTCGACGAAGACAAGGTCTTTGCGCCGGGACAGGCCATCGACCTGAAGTTCGACCCCGCCCGCGCGCATCTGTTCGGCCAGAGCGACGAGACCGCCGCAGCGCATTGACGCCGGCAAGGCTCAGGGCCGCCCACCGGGGCGGCCCGCGCTTCCGGTCCGGCGGTTGCGCACCGCGCCGCCCGCCTGAAGCATGGCGCGCGGGAAGCACGGGCAGCGCGGGCCGCTTCGCCCGCCTGCAGCGAAGGCCCGGATCGACCCTTGCGGCCTGGCTTGCGCACCGGGGAAGACCGCTGCAAATCCGGCTAAACACGCATCCCGGCAGCGCCGCTTCCCCATCCGCATACGCCCGCAGCTCTCAGGCCAGGAGACCCAGCGCCGCGTCGCTGGCCGTGCCCCGGTACTTGTCCCGCGGCGGCCATGGGCGGTCCCGCCAATGCGGCGTGACCGCAAAGCTGGACACGGAACGGCCATCGGCTCGCGCGCCATTTCCCGCCCCGAGGGCGTAATCGTAATAAAGCTTCACGATCTCTTCCCGGGTGACCTGCCGGGCTGCCGGGTGAGCCAGGCAAGCCTCCTGCCATTCCCGCACCCGTTCGTATCCCGGCTCTGCGGGTAACTCGAAACCCTCGTAGTAGCCAAGAAACCAGAACCGCATGAAGACCGGCGTGTAGACCGCCTCGGCCAGACCGAAGCTTTCGAACAGATATCGCCCTGCGGGGCTGTGTTCGAGCAGGAAGCCATTGATATCGCGATAGAGAGACAGCAGCTTTTCCGCACAGGCACCGCGGCGCGCGCGCTCCTGGTTCATGACGAAATGATAGCCCGCCATCGTGAACGGACCCTCCCGGGCGATCAGCATCGACTCGATGGCATGTTGCGCCCGGTCTGGGCGCCGCAGCCGCGGGCCTTCGATCAGCTCATCGAGATAGCGCAGGATCACCAGACTTTCCTTCAGGATGATGCCGTCCGGCGTCTCCAGAACCGGAAGCGCGGCGGTGCCGCCTGTCTTCGCCAGAAGCTCCGGATCGCGCGGCTTGGTGATGTCGACGGGCCGGAACTCCACGGCCTCCTCCCGGCCCCGCAAGGCCAGCAGGATCTCAAGCCGCTGGGAGAACGGGCAGACCGGGATGTGATAGAGGGTATGCCTGGCGGTCATCGGGTCACTCCAGAGGCGGTCCGGTGAAGGTGAGGTTATGGCGCCCGGCCGACTCCTCGATTGCGGCCATGTCGTCCGGAATACGGAACCGGCCCGCGGCCATCTCGGCAAAGAAGCCTTCGAACCCGCCGGGCGTCAGGATCACCAGGTGGCGGGACGGCGCGCTGCCCGCGACCTTGAAACTGTGCTCCGTGCCGCGCGGAATGAAGACGCTTTCCCCCGGCCCGGCGATTGCCTCCCTGCCTGCGATCCAGACCTTGCAGGTCCCGGAGAGCATCACCAATGCCTCGTCCTCCCTTTGATGGATGTGCCGGGGCGGCCCGCTTCCCGGCGGCGACCAGCTGTCCACGATCGACATCGCGCCCCCGGCCTGTTCCCGCGAAAGGATGGTCTTGTATCTGACGCCGAGCCATTCGAGGGCGTCTTTGTCTGTGGCGAGGTCCTTCATCGTTTCACTCCTGAACTGGGAACTGAAACGAAAGCGCTTTCGGTCTCAAGATGATAAACTGAACACAGGGTATCGGCCAAAGTGTATTTCCTGATATAGGATATCGCTGGAATGAATTTCGCGACGTTCGACCTCAACCTGCTGCGCGTGCTTGACGCAATCTTCCGGGAAGGCTCGACGGTCAAGGCCGCCGCCCGGCTGGGGCTGTCGCAGTCCGCGGTTTCCGGCGCCCTGTCGCGCCTGCGCCATGCCCTGGACGACCCGCTGTTCGTCCGCCAGGGCAACCGGCTGATCGCGACCGATTATGCCGCCGGGCTGAAGGAGCCGGTCCGGCAAGAGCTGGAGCGGATCGAAGCCATCCTGTCACCGCCCGCCTGTTTCGAGCCGCAGACCGCGACGGGGACGTTCCGGATCGCGGCGAGCGATTTCTTCGCCGAGCTGCTGATGCCGCCGCTGGGCGATCTGCTGCAACGCAAGGCTCCGGGCATCCGGGCGCAGCTCGTCGATCTTGTGCCGCACGACTATATTGCCAGCCTGGAACGCCGCAACGCGGACATGGCGCTGATCCCCGACACGCCGCTGCCTGACTGGGTCAGCCGCGAGCCGCTTTTCCACTCGCCGTTCCAGGTTATCGCGCGGCGCGGCAACCCGGGGATCGCGGGGCTGGAGCCGGGGCAGACCATGCCGCTGGACCTGTTCTGCGCACTGCACCACGTCTTGTTCTCGCCGGAAGGCAACATTGCAGCCATGGGCGACGCCGCCCTTGCGCAAGCCGGCAGACAGCGGCGCGTTGCCATGACGGTCCCGGTCTTTTCCGGGGTGTGCCGTGCGGTGCGGGAGAGCGATCTGATCGCACTCGTGCCGTCCCAGCTGGCGGCCGATGTGGCGGATACCTTTGACCTGCGGGTATTCGAGCCGCCCATGCCGATCGATCCGCCGCTGATCGTAGGTATCTGGCACAAACGGTCCGATACGACGCCCCTCGCCGCCTGGATGAGGGAACAGGTGTTCAGCCTGATGCGCGCGCAGGACCGCTGAGGGTTCACCGGAAAGGTGCCGGCGCCGCCTTTCGGAGCAAGCGGGCCTCCGGCGGCCACTCGCCTCCAGAACAGGTCCGCGCCGCGCAAACGATGTCCGCCGCCGCTTGGCTGTGCCTCCGGGCCGGTTCAGAGCCGCGGCTCAGACCCTCTCCACAGGCATTTCTGGACAGGGAATCACCGCGCCCGGGTCAGGATCCGGCCGTTTCTCCGCTCTGCTTCTGCGTCGGCAGCGGCGGTTTCCGGCCTGCGCCCCACCGTACCGCCTCGCCCGAGATTTCCTATTCTTCAAAGTTTTATAACGTGTTTTCTGATGTTTAGTATGTAAAAAATAAAAAACAAAAAATAATCTTGAGATTTGAGAGCCCCTCCCGAATACTCCTCGCACCACATGACTTCACCGGGATCGAGGGAGGAGCCCAAAGCCATGAACCTCAGGAACACTTGCATTGCAGCCGTCATCGCGGCCTGCGCCACGGCATCGCCGCTGTTTGCGGAAACCCTGCGCATCGGAGGAAATTTCCCGGCCGAGCATTCCAGCTCGAAGGCAATCGGCCGTTTCGCCGAAGCCGTCGCGGAAGCCACCGGCGGCGAGCTGGAAATCGCCAGCTTCCCGGCCATGCAGCTGGGCGGCGCCAAGGAGAACGTCGATCAGGTCCGCACCGGAGTGATCTTCGGCACCTGGATCGGCACCGCCTACCTGTCGCGCACGGTGCCGGAGCTGGAGGCCGTCTCGCTGCCGTTTGCCTATCCGGACCGCGAAACCGCCTTCCGGGTGATCGACGGCAAGGTCGGCGCGCTGCTGGCCGAAGAGCTCGCCGAACAGGGCTTTGTCGCGCTTGGCTGGATGGAGCTGGGCTCGCGCAACGTGACCAACAGCACCCGCGCGATCGAATCCGTGAAGGATTTCGGCGGCCTCAAGATCCGCCTGCAGCCGAACGAGACCCATCTCGCCACCTTCCGCGCCATCGGGTCCAGCCCGGTGTCGATGGGCATCTCCGAGGTCTATTCAGCCCTGCAGCAAGGCGTGCTGGACGGCCAGGAAAACCCCTATTCGATCATCAAGAGCCGCCAGTTCGAGGAAGTGCAGACCTACCTGTCGGACAGCAACCACTTCTTCGACTACATCGCGCTGGTGGTGAACAAGCGCAAGTTCGAACGGCTGAGCGAAGAGCAGCAGGCCGCCCTGCGCGAAGCCGCAGCAGAAGCGGTCGCCTGGCAGCGGGCGCAGGCCGCGGCCGAGGATGCGGCGGCGCGCGAAAAGCTGGTCGAGGCCGGCATGACCTTCACCCCCATCCCCGAAGAGGTCCGCGCCGAGCTGCGCAGCCTGACCGCGCCGGTGATTGAAGAGCTGAAGACCCGCATCGACCCGGCCATCATCGACGCCGTGCTTGAGGAAGTGAGCGGCTGATGTCTGCCCAGGTACAGCAGGGGCCCGTCCAGGCGGGCCCCGTTTTCGGCCGCTGCAAGGCGGCCCTCACCCGCATCGACACCCTGTCCAAGGGCGCCGTCATCACCGCGATGGCCGTGATGACCGGGCTGGTCATCATCCAGGTGGTGTTCCGCTATGCCTTCTCCAGCGCCATCGACTGGTCCGAGGAGGTCGCCCGGCTGGCCTTTGTCTGGGCCATGTTCCTGGCCATCCCGCACGGCATCCGCCACGGCGTCCACGTCGGTATCGACGCGCTGGTGGTGCGCTTTTCCGAAGCCGCGCAGGAAACGCTGTTCCGCCTGTCGGCGGTGCTGGGCGCGATCCTGATGATGGTGATCTTCCGCGTCAGCGTCGATGTCACCCTCTACACCTGGCCCGAGATGATGCCGACGCTGCCGCTGACCAATGCCGTCTACTACATCGCCGTGCTGATTGCCGCGGTGCATTCGGTGCTGCATCTGATGCTGCTGGCCTGGGGCGGCCGCGGCACCTGGTCCACGGAGGCCGCGCAATGACCCTTACCGTTATTCTCATTTTCTTCGGGCTCGCCCTTTTGGGCATGCCACTGGCCTTTGCGCTCGGCTTTGCCTCGCTGGGCGGGCTCCTGGCGGGCGGCATCGAGCTGTCGGTGCTGCCGCAACGCATGATGCACTCGGTCAACTCCTTCCCGCTGATGGCGATCCCGCTGTTCATGCTGGCGGGCGAGCTGATGGTGCGCGCAGGCATCATGCAGCGGCTGGTCGATTTTTCAAATTCCATCGTCGGCAAGCTGCATGGCGGCATGGCGCATGTGGCGATCGTGGCGGGCATGATGCTGGCGGCGGTCTCCGGCGCTGCCGTGGCCTCAGCCTCGGCGCTGGGGTCGACGCTGGTGCCTGCCCTGCGGCAGAACTACGACGACGGCTTCTCCAGCGCGGTGGTGGCCTCGGCCGCCAACCTCGGCGCCATCATCCCGCCATCGAACGCGATGATCGTCTATGCGCTGATGGCTGGCTCCACCGTCTCGGTCGGCGGGCTGTTCATGGCGGGCATCGTGCCCGGCCTCCTGCTCACCGTCGGCTTCATGGCGCTGGGGTCCTGGGTCAGCTGGCGCAAGGGCTATCAGCTGACCGGCGAAAGCTTCCGCATCAGCCATGCCCTGCGCGAGACCTGGCGGGCGCTGCCGGTGCTGCTGATGCCGATTCTCGTCGTGGGCGGCATCGTCGGCGGCATCTTCACCGCCACCGAGGGCGCGGGCATCGCCGTGGCCTATGCGATGCTGATCGGCTTCTTCGTCACCCGCAAGCTGAAGGTCGCAGACCTGCTGCCGTCGCTGTTCAACGCCGCGGTGGGCGCCGCCATGGTCGGCGCCCTGATCGCCTTTGCCGCCGGGGTCACGTTTCTGTTCACCATCGACATGGTGCCCGCTGCGCTGGCCGGGTTCCTGGAGAACGTGACCTCCAGCCCGATGATCTTCCTTCTGATCGTGATGGTGATCCTGATCGTGGTCGGCATGTTTATCGAATCCAACGCCGCCTACATCATGCTGGTGCCGCTGTTCGCGCCGGTTGCCCTCAGCTTCGGCATTGATCCGCTGCTGTTCGGCTTCCTCTTCGTGTTCAACCTGATCATCGGGATGATGACCCCCCCGGTCGGCGTGGTGCTGTTCGTGATGAGCGGCGTGACCCGGGTGCCGATGACCAGGCTGATCGCCAGCGTCTGGCCCTTCGTCGCGCTGCAATATGTGGTGCTGGCGCTGTGCCTGGCCTTCCCGGGCATCGTCACCTGGCTGCCGCGCACCCTCGGCTACTGATCCCGTGAACAGGCAAGACACGCAGAAACAAACATGCCGGCCCGCACCCGGGCCGGCCCAGGACGAGCAAGGAAATCAAATGCGTATTCTGATGATCAATCCCAACACCTCGGACGGGGTGACCGCGCGGCTGGAACAGGCGGCCCGGCGGGTGATGGCCCCGCAGACGGTGCTCGACACCGTCACCGCGCCCGCGGGCGTGCCCTATATCTCCACCCGGACAGAATCGCTGATCGGCGGCGTTTCGGTGCTGGAGATCCTGTCGGAGCGCCACCGGGACTATGACGCCGCCATCGTCGCCGCCTTCGGTGACCCCGGGCTGGGGGCGGCGCGCGAGCTGTTCGACCTGCCGGTGGTGGGGCTGGCCGAGGCGGGCATGCTCACCGCCTGTATGCTGGGCGGGCGGTTTGCCATCGTCACCTTTGCCGCCGCGCTGGAACCCTGGTACCGCGAATGCGTCGCCTGGCACCGGCTGGAGGCGCGCTGTGCCGGCGTGCATACCCTCTCCGGCGCGTTCCGCTCGATCAACGATGTGCAGGACGAAAAGGCAGGCCTCCTGGCCGAGCTGTGCAACCGGGTGGCGGCCAGCGGCGAGGCGGATTCCATCGTGCTGGCCGGCGCGCCCCTGGCCGGGCTCGCCGCGCAGCTGCGCGACCAGGTGCCGGTGCCGCTGGTGGACTGCGCCGAAGCCGCGATCGGCCAGGCCGAGACGCTGGCCCGGCTCCGCCCCGCCAAGGCGACCAGCGGCAGCTTCCGCCGCCCCGCCGCCAAGCCCTCCACCGGATTGAGCCCGGCGCTGTCGGCCCGTATCGCCCATGACCCCGCACAGTGACGCAGCCGCAGCGCCTCTGGCCAGGCCGCGCCGCCGCGGCTCCGTCAGCCGGACGCCGCTGCATGAGCAGGTGGCGGATCTGCTGCGCGGCCAGATCGTGACCGGCCGCCTGGCGCCGGGCGAAAAGCTTCAGATCACATCGCTTGCCCGGCAGCTGGACGTGTCGCTGACCCCGATGCGCGAAGCGCTCAAGATCCTGGCCGAAGAGCAGCTGATCGAGCTGACCCCGAACCGCCCGACCCGGGTGGCGCCGGTCACGGTGGCGGATACCCGTGCGCTGTTCGAGGTCATGGCAGGGATTGAATCCCAGGCTGCCGAACTGGCCGCACAGCGCATGACACCGGCGGATCTGGTCCGGCTGGAGGCGCTGCACGCCGAGATGCTGCAATGCTTCCGCCGGCGCGACAACGAGGCTTATTTTGCGCTCAACAGCCAATTGCACGATCTGATCTCGGACAGCGCCGGCAACCCGATCCTGGCCCATGTGCGAGCCAAGCTGTCGCTGCTGGCCCGGCGGGTGCGCTTTGTTGCGGTGAATGACGGCAGCCGCCGCGAAGCGGCGCTGCAGGAACATGAACAGGTGATGGCGGCGTTCCGCGCGGGCGACCCTGATGCGGCCCGCCGCGCCTGGCGCATCCATCTGCTGAACTCCGGCGCCGAAGTCTGCCGCATTCTCGCCGCCCGCGACCAATCCCCCCCTGACCAGAAGGACCGCAACCGGCATGCCTGAATTCGACCTTGCCATCCGCGGCGGCACCATCGTCACCGCCTCTGACCGCTACACCGCCGATATCGGCATCCGCGGCGGCCGCATCGTGCAGATCGCCAGCCGCATCACCGGCGCCGCCGGAGAGATCGACGCCAGCGGCCTCTTGGTGATGCCGGGCGGCGTCGATGCCCATGTGCACCTGTCCCAGCCCACCAGCGACGGCACCGTGATGGCCGATGATTTTGCCAGCGGCACGCGCGCCGCGGCGGCGGGCGGCAACACCACCGTGCTGCCCTTTGCGCTGCAGGAAAAGGGCAAGTCGCTGCGCGCCTGCGTGCAGGACTACCACGCCAAGGCCGAGGGCAACTGCGTCATCGACGTCTCCTTCCACCTGATCGTCAGCGACCCCACCCCGCAGGTGCTGGGCCAGGAGCTGCCCGCGCTGGTGCGCGACGGCTACACCTCCTTCAAGGTGTTCATGACCTATGACGACCTCAAGCTCGACGACGGCGAGCTCTTGGAGGTCTTCGAGGTCGCGCGCCGCGAGCGGGCGCTGGTGATGGTCCACGCCGAGGGCCACGACGCGATCAAGCACATGACCCGCCGACTGGAGCAGCAGGGCAAGACCGCGCCCTACTACCACGCCATCGCCCATTCCGAGATCGCCGAGCGCGAGGCCACCCACCGGGCGATCAGCCACGCGCAGCTGACCGATACGCCGATCATGATCGTGCATGTCTCCGGCCCCGACCCAATGGAGCAGATCCAATGGGCCCGCCGCCGCGGCCTCAAGGTGCTGGCCGAGACCTGCCCGCAGTACATCGCCCTGACCAAGGCGGATCTGGCCGGGCTCAACATGGATTTCGAGGGCGCCAAATACGTCTGCTCGCCGCCGCCGCGCGACCGCAGCAGCCAGGAGGCAATCTGGCAGGGGCTGCGCGACGGCACCTTCGACGTCTTTTCCTCGGATCACGCGCCGTTCCGCTTTGACGGGCCGGAGAACACCGGCAAGGACAATCTCAACGCCCGCACCTCGTTCAAATGGGTGCCCAACGGCATCCCGGGCATTGAAACCCGGCTGCCGATCCTGTTCTCCGAGGGCGTCAGCAAGGGCCGGATCACCGCCGAACGCTTTGTCGCCCTCACCGCGACCAACCCGGCCCGCACCTACGGGCTGTACCCCCGCAAGGGCTCGATCATGGTCGGAGCGGATGCCGATATCGTGCTGTGGGACGCGCAGAAGACCGCGCCGATCCGCCAGCAGGATCTGCACCACGGCGCCGACTACACCCCTTACGAGGGGATGGAGATCACCGGCTGGCCGGTCCGCACCATCCTGCGCGGCAAGACCGTGGCGCTGGACGGCGCGGTCACCGGCGCGCCCGGCGATGGCACCTACCTGTCGCGCGGACCGTCCGAATTCGTCTGACCGCCCCCGCCGCGCCTGAAACAGCGGCTGCCGCAAGGCGGCCGCTTTGTTTGATTCTGTGCCGGCCGCCCTCCGCGGCCATTTTAGAGCGCAATTTTCATCGCAATTTCAGTGCCTTACATAGTATTTGATTATTTATCATATTTGGTGCAGCCTTCTGGAATACAATAATTTTTCCAAACAGGGAGCCTTCACCATGTTCAAGCCAGGCAGGCATTTTCTGCAGATCCCCGGCCCCACCAATGTACCCGACGCCGTGCTGCGCGCGATGGACCAGCCGACCATGGACCACCGCAGCCCGGAATTCGGCGAGCTGGGCCTGCGCGCGCTTTCCGGCCTCAGGACCGTGTTCAAGACGGACGGCGATGTCATCATCTACCCGGCCTCCGGCACCGGCGCCTGGGAGGCGGCGCTGGCCAACACGCTGGCGCCCGGCGATGTCGTCCTGATGTGCGAAACCGGCCAGTTCGCCGCTCTCTGGCTCAGGCTGGCGCAGCGTCTGGGTCTGGAGCCGCAGGTGATCGGAACAGACTGGCGCAGCGGCGCGGACGTGGCCGCCATTGCCGCGGCGCTGGAAGCGGACACAGGCCACAGGATCAAGGCGGTCTGCGTCGTGCACAATGAAACCTCGACCGGCTGCACCTCGGACATTCAGGCGGTGCGGGCGGCGCTGGACGCAGCGGACCACCCGGCGCTGCTGATGGCGGACGTGATCTCCTCGCTCGGTTCGATCGATTACCGGCACGACGAATGGGGCGTGGATGTCACCGTCGGCGGCTCGCAAAAGGGGCTGATGCTGCCGCCGGGCCTCTCCTTCAACGCGGTCAGCGCCAAGGCCAGGGCGGCCGCCGCCGGGGGCTCCATGCGCCACGCCTACTGGAACTGGGAGGAGATGCTGAAGGCCAACAGCACCGGCTTCTTCCCCTACACGCCGGCCACCAACCTGCTCTACGGGCTGGCGGCCGCCATTGACCGGCTGCATGCCGAGGGTCTGGACACCGTGTTTGCCCGCCACCAGCGCCATGCCGAGGCCACCCGCCGCGCGGTGCGGGCCTGGGGGCTGGAGGTTCTGTGCCGCACGCCGGAGCATTATTCGGGGGCGCTCACCGCGGTGCTGATGCCCGAAGGCCACTCCGCCGACGCCTTCCGCAAGGTTGTGCATCAGCAGCTCAACATGTCGCTGGGCAACGGGCTGGGCCGGCTGGCGGACCGGGTGTTCCGGATCGGCCATCTGGGGGATTTCAACGACCTGATGCTGGCGGGCACGCTCAGCGGTGTGGAAATGGGGCTGAGGCTGGCCGGGGTTCCGCACCGGACCGGCGGCGTGCAGGCGGCGCTCGACTATCTGGCGGAAGCCGCGTCCGGCGCGCACGGTGCGCAAGCTGCATAGCGCCGGCCCTCCCAGCCTGCACAGCGGCCGCATTGCCCGGCCGCTGTGCCTGTGCCGGCCGCCCCGCGCGGCCCGGCCCTGCCCGGCTGCGGCCAGGTGGCCGTCAGCTCTGCGCGTGTTCCCGTTCCGCTTCCCAGTCCTTCAGGATCCGGCAGGTCTCCTCGCCGGAGCTCAGGAGATGCCGCCGCCAGACCAGATGCGCCGCCTTGGCGTCACCCGCCCGCAGCGCCTGCATCAGCTCGTCGTGGTCCTGCATCGCCTCGATACGGTGCGGCCCGGAGGCCACCGAGATGAATCGCGCCCGCTCCGCCCGGCGGGCCAGCTGCGCGCGCATGTCCTGCAGGATGTCAT
Organism: Cribrihabitans pelagius; assembly: GCF_048820915.1. Classification (NCBI taxonomy): domain Bacteria; kingdom Pseudomonadati; phylum Pseudomonadota; class Alphaproteobacteria; order Rhodobacterales; family Paracoccaceae; genus Cribrihabitans; species Cribrihabitans pelagius. The sequence continues at coordinate 135,881 of NZ_JBMERR010000011.1, forward strand.
TGCCGGCAAACTCGACGATCTTGTCATGGATTTCCCGGTTGAGCTCGAAATACGGCTCCTTTTCGCCGCGCTCATGATGCCCGCGCATGGTTTCGTGCAGCTGTTCCAGACCGGCCAGCTGATCGCCGGTGATGCGCGTGGCGGTCAGCTCCGCCGCCAGCGCCTCGATCCCCGCGATTACCTCGAACAGCTCCTTGGTGCCTTCGACCGTGATCGGCGCGACGCGGGCGCCGCGGTTCGGCATCAGCTCGACCAGCTGCTCGCCCGCCAGCACCTTGAGCGCCTCGCGCAAGGGCGTCAGCGACACCTGCAGCTCCTCCGCCAGCTCGTTGAAGCGGATCTTCTCGCCGGTCGGCAAAACCCCCGACACGATCATCTGGCGCAGCTGGTTGACCACCTGTTCATGCAGGGACAGGCGGCTGATGGTCAGCTTGCCCTGGGCATTGTATCCTCTGCGCTTTTTCGGCGCCGGCTTTCCGTCCATACCGTGTCTTCCCTGTTCCGGCCCCGGGCGCCCCGGGGCACGCTGACATTTACGCATCTAGGTCCTGCCTGGTCAAATAGGCTGTTTGTCCCGGCTTATCAATGCAGTGACCCCAATCGTATCACTAATCAAAACTCCACTGGCAGCAGCCGCAAGACAGAAAGGCAAACATGACAGGACCTCTTACAGACACGGCGGAGGCGCTGGCCGCCGCGCTGATCCGCAGCCGCGCGGGCGGCCCCAGGACGGACCTGAGCAGCGGGCGCAACGGGGCGCTCAGCGCCGCCGATGCCTACCGGGTGCAGGAAGCGCTAGCTCAGCGTTTTGGACCCGTTGGCGGCTTCAAGGTGGCCTGCAAGCCGGGCCAGCCGGTGATCATGGCGCCGGTCTATGCGGCGGACATCCGGCCCTCGGGGCACAGCTTCCCGACGCCGGAGGGCGAGCCGATCGGCATCGAGCTGGAGATCGGCTTCAAGATCCTGCGCCCGCTGCCGCCGCCCGGCACGGGTGATTTCCGGCAGCGGCTGCGGGATTGCGTCTCGCTGGTGCCGGTGATCGAAGTGGTGCTGACCCGGCTCGCGGATGCTGAGGCCGCCTCGCCGATGCTGCGGCTGGCGGACAACCAGCTGAACGGCGGGCTGGTGGCGGGGCCGGAGCGGGCGGACTGGCAGGATCTGGACCTCACCCAAGCCACTGCCACGCTGGATTTCGGCGATACCCGCGTGCTGGACGGCACTGTGCCGGTGCCCGGCGGCGACGCCTTTGACAACTTCTGCAAGCTGGCGGAAATGGCCGGCAGCCATTGCGGCGGGTTGCAGCCGGGCCAGGTGGCCATCACCGGCTCGCTGAACGGTCTGCCCTATATCGAGGCCGGAACCGGGGTGAAAGGATGGATCGAGGGGCTGGGCGAAGTGTCGGTTGCATTTCCCTGAAGGAAAAGGGCCGCTGCCGCCGAAGAAAGCGGCCCGGCGCCCGGCGTCAGCCCTCCGCGTAGCGCGGCCAGCGCCAGCCGCCGCCCGCCTGCTCCATTTCCTCGGCCAGCGACAACAGCAGGTCCTCGCTGTGCAGATCGCCGACCAGCTGGATGCCAATGGGCAGCCCGGCGGCATCCGGCTGAACCGGCACCGCCAGCCCGGGATGGCCGCTGGCATTGACCCATCCGGTATAGACCGCATGGCCGCGCGGCCCGGCCTCCCGCCCGTCGATCAGCGGCGGATAGGCTTCGCCGGCAGGCCAGGGCTGCGCCGCAGCCGAGGGCGTCATGATCACATCCCATTCGCCGAATGCCTGCGACACCGCCGAGCGCAGCCTGCGCACGTCCTCCAGCGCCGCAAACAGTTCAGGCGCCGGAATGCCGCTGCCCCGGGCCGCCATCTCCAGGTATTGCGGCGAGGCGCGCTGTGCCATCGCCGGGACCGTTGCGGCCAGATGCGCCAGCCCGATCTGCGCGAAACTGCCCCAGAACCGGTTGAGCGGCGCCAGATCGAAAGGCAACGGGCCGGACGTCAGTGCATGCCCCAGCGAGGCCAGCAGGTCCGCCGCCCCTCGCGCCGACCGGCGGATCGCCGGATCGCAGGGGCTGTCCCCGAACTGCTCGGCAAACAGCACCTTCAGGCCGCGCCGCGCCGGAGAAGAAGGGCACCTCCCGCGCGAGGCCGGGTCCGCCCGGCCGGCGCCGGTCAGCACCCCGAACATCAGCCGCAGGTCGCGGGCGGAGCGCGCCAGCGGGCCCGCCACCTCGAAATCCATCAGGATCTGCGGCAGCCCGCCGTGCCGCGGGATGGCGCCGATGGTGGGCTTCAGCCCGAACAGGCCGGTGTGCCCGGCCGGCCGCCGGATCGAGCCGCCGCCGTCGGTTCCCAGCGCCGCCGCCGCCAGCCCGGCCGCGACCGCCGCCACCGCGCCGCCCGAGGAGCCGCCGGGCGTCAGCTCCGGGTTCCAAGGGTTGCGGGTGACGCCGAACTTGCGGCTGGCGGTATAGCCCTCCACCGCAAATTCGGGGCAATTCGTCTTGCCGATGAGGATCGCCCCGGCGGCGCGCAGCCGCTGCACCGGCAGCTCATCGCGGGTCTGAACTTCGGTGAACACCTCCCCGCCCCAGGCGGCGGGCAGCCCGCGCATGACCAGATTGTCCTTGAGCGCCACCGGCACGCCCTCCAGCGGCGAGCGCGCCCTGCCCTCTCGCAGCCGCGCCGCGCTGTCTTCGGCCTGCGCCTCCAGGTCCGGGGCCAGCGCCGCATAGGCGTTGATCCCGGGGTTGAGCCGCGCGATCCTTTCGCGCAGCTCGGTGATCACCTGCAGCGCGCAGGCCTCCTGCCGGACGTAGGCATCGCTCAAGCCGCCCGCGCCAAGGCGCCAGAAGTCACTTGCCATGGCTCAGTGCCCCATCATCGAATTGGGCAGCCACAGCACCAGATCCGGCACCGCGATCAGCAGCAGGGTGAACAGCACCATGATCAGCGCATAGGGGATCGCGCCCTGCACCACGTCCCGGAACGGGCCGCCGTCCTTGCGCACCCCCTGCACCACATAGAGGTTCATGCCCACCGGCGGGGTGATCATGCCCAGCTCGCACATCAGCACGATGAAGATGCCGAACCAGATCGGGTCGATGCCCGCCGCGGTCACGATCGGCAGCGCCACCGGGATCGTCAGCACCTGCATCGACAGCACATCCATGAACATGCCCAGAAACAGGTAGAACACGATCAAGGCCATCAGCAGACCCGCAGGCGACAGCCCGAAGGAGGCCACCCAGCCGGTCATCGTCTGAGCGATGCCGCCAAGCGCCAGCGTCACGTTCAGCATGAAGGCGGCGGTGATGATCAGCAGGATCATGCCCGTCGTCTTGGCGGTCTGGCGGAAGCAGTTGTCGAAGAACTCGACACTCAGCTTGCCCTCGCGCCAGGCGAACGCCAGCGCCGCCACCACGCCCAGTGCTGCGGATTCGGTCGGGGTTGCGATGCCGAAATAGATCGAGCCCATGACGATGGCAAAGATCACCGCCGGCGGCACCAGATGCACAAGTGCTGCGATACGCTCGGACAGCGGCACCTTCTGTTCGGCCTCGCCGCCCGCACCCGGAAGGAACTTCGACTCCAGCGCGATGTAGACCATGAACAAGAGCGTCAGCGCCACCCCCGGCACGATGCCGGCGATGAACAGCCGGCCGATCGATTCATTGGCCAGCGAGCCGTAGATCAGCAGGTTGACGCTGGGCGGGATCAGAATGCCCAGCGTGCCGCCCGCCGCCAGCGAGCCAAGCGCCTGGCGGGCGCCGTAACCGCGGCTCTTCAGGGCCGGCAGCGCCACCGTTCCGACCGTTGCAGCGGTGGCCACCGACGACCCGGACGTGGCCGCAAACAGCGAACAGCAGCCGATGTTGGTGTGCAGCAGCCCGCCGGGCAGCCGCCCCAGCCACAGCGCCAGCGTCCCGTACATCCGGTCGGCGATGCCGCTGCGCAGCAGCAGCTCGCCCAGCAGGATGAACAGCGGCACCGCCGTCAGGATGTTCTCGTTCTGCACGCCCCAGATCACCGGGCCCATCGAGTTGAGCAGCGGCCAGCCATACAGCATCACACCGCCGATCACCCCCAGCACCACCATGATGACGGCGATGGGGAAGCTCATGAGCAGCAGGCCCATCATGCTGAAGAAGCCCACAAATACCGATCCGATTCCCATAGTTCTCCCTTTCGCGGAAAATGTCCCGCCGGCCTTGCCGCCGGCGGGGTGCCGTCAGCGGCGTTCGAGGTCGCTCATTTCTTCTTCGAGTTCCTCGATGGCGCCTTTCGGGTGAAAGGCATCGGTGACCTGGCCGAGCCGCCCGGTCATCACCATCATGGTGGCCTTCCCGGCCAGCCAGATGGCGCAGAGCGCAAACAGGCACAGCGCTGCGTACCAGGCCGCCTGCGGGTAGATCAGCGGCGTCGCCCAGGGGGTCGGGGCGGTGCTGCCGTAGCTGAGCGTGTCGTCGATCACGATGTGCCCGACATAGAGGATGAAGAGGCCGAAACCCGCGACCGACACCACCGAGATCCAGTCCATGATGGCCTGCAGGCGGGCCGGAAAGCGCGCGTGCAGCACGTCGATGCGGATATGCGCCCGGTCCACCAGCGCCACCGCAAAGGCGAGGCTGGAGCCGACGGCCAGCACGTAGCCGCCCAGTTCATCCGCGCCCTCAAAGGAGAAGTTGAACAGTTTCCGGGACAGGGTTTCGATGGAGACAAAGATGGAAAGCGCGACCAGCGCGGCGCCGAACAACCGGCTGGCCAGCTGAGCAAGATAGTTCATTGGGGGACGTCCTTTCCGGATACGCCGGAAGGCGGCAGCGCGGCCGCCCTCCGGTCCTTGATCAGTTGGACTGGCCCAGGGCGGCCTTCCAATCGGCCGAGCAGCTGGCATTGGTCGCGTCGCAGACTTCCGCCCAGGCCGGGAAGGAAATCGCGGTCACCGCGTTGCCGATGATCTGGCGGTCGCCATCGCTGACCGGCACCAGTTTCAGGTCGTAGGATTTGACCGTCTCGCAGGGGCTTTCGCCGACATTGCAGCGCACCGCATCGTCGAACAGCTCTTCCGAGTAGGCCCAGATCTCGTCCACCAGCCCGTCAAAGGCGGCCTCCAGCTTCTGCTGGTCCTCCGTCGCCATCGCGTTGTAGCTGTCCAGGTTGATGCCATAGCCGTTCAGCGCCAGCTGGAAGGCGACCGGCAGCATGTAGCCGGTGACCTCGGGCCAGCCTGCCGAGTTGGCCGAGCTGGGGCCTGTGATGGCGCAATCGACCACGCCGCGGGCCAGCGACTGATGCACGTCGGGGAAGCCGATCGGCACCGGGGTGCCGCCCACCGAGGCGACGAAATTGGCCAGGTTCTGGTCGTAGACCCGCACCTTCTTGCCCTTCAGATCGCTCAGCTCGCCGATCTCCGGCTTGCAGAACAGCACCTGCGGGCCGAACGGCCACACCCCCAGCAGCTTGGTGTTGAACTTGGTCTGCAGCTGCGCATCCACCGCATCCTCGAAGGCCGCAACCGTCTTGCGGCCGGTCTCGTAATCCGGGTTCAGCCCGACCAGATCGAGCCCGAGAATGGTCGGTTCATCGCGCGAGATCTGTGACATCCGCAGCGACACGATGTCGAACAGACCCGCCTTCAGGATGCGCAGCTGCTCGGTGTCCTTGATGCCGGTCACGTCCAGCGGCTTGTAGTCGGCGGCAGCGTCCAGACCCGAGCGTTCCGCGAAATTCTCGAAGAACGGCTGCTCCACGTTCTTCTGGATCAGGCCGGTTGCCACCGGCTGGCCGAGCACCTTCAGATCGTAGGTTTCCGCCATGGCGCCGCCGGCGGCCGCCGTCAGCACCGCTGCCGTTACCCATTGCATGGTCTTCTTCATAGTCATCTCCTTGTTGGATTGCGGTTTGTCCGCCGGCCGCTTCTGCGGCGGCCGTGCCGGAACGCCTGGAGGGCGGGGCCTAGGCGCCGCCGTCGCGGAACAGGCGCCCCCATCCCTTGACCTGGCGGGGATCGGCCCCGGCCAGTTTCATGCAGTGCCAGATCGTGAAGGCGACGCTGTCGAGGACGGGTATCCCGAGTTCCTCCTCCAGCGCCGGCGCGATCCGGGTGCCGTTGAAATTCGTGCATTGGATGACAATCGCGTCCGGTTTGCCTTCGGCCGCCCCGCGCACCATCTCCGCGATCTTCTCCTCGCCGTATTCGGAGAAGGAGTAGTTGCCGGGATCCTCCAGCCGGCGGTCGCCGGTGCAGCGGTAGCCCTCGGCCGCGAAATTCTTCAGGATCGGCTCCTGGATTTCCGTGAGGTAGGGCGTCACCAGCCCGTAGCTCTGCACCTCCAGCGCCTCGAAGGCGGCGAACAGCGCCAGCGTCGAGGTGGTCGAGGGCACGCCGCAGCGGGCCTCGATCTGGCGCACCAGCTCTTCGTCATTGGCCCGCCCCAGCCAGCTGCCGGAGGTGCCGCCCCAGGCGATCACATCCATCCGCGCATCCGCCAGCAGCTCCGCCGCCGCCAGCTGCGGGCCAAACCTGAACTGCCCCAGGGCATCGCCGCTCATCGAGATTTCCGTCACCCGGAACCGCCCGAAATGCACCGAGACATGCTCCAGTCCGGCCAGAACCGCCGCCGATTGCGGTTCCATGATGGTGTTAGAGGAGGGGGTCAGCAGACCCAGCTTCAACCGTGGTGCCATAAGCGTGCCTTTCATGCCCATTGGATGACAAGCAGAGTACCGGCCCGCGATAAAATATCAAATTATTTATTATATACTGCGTAATCTGCTAATTTTACATGCAAAATCTATGATGAACGGAGACAAAACTGTCCGGCGAGTTGAAAAGGAGGACGGGCCCGGGACAGATTCGCTCGCACCGCGGCCAGCAGAATCCCGCTCCGGCCCCACGCACCGGGGGCGCCGCCCCGGTGGCGCGAAGCGGGCTGTTGCGGCGCGGCGCAGAGCCTGATTGGACCGGGGGCCGGAATCCGCGGCGCAACCGCCCGCGCCGGCCGGATCGGGCCGCAAGCGCGTGCCGCGCATCGGGCGGGCGGAGAAGCGGCTCAACCCGCCGCAGCCGCGGGACTGTATCCTCGGGTTTTGGCCGCCTCGCTCCGATTTCCGCCCTCCGTTCTCCTGAACTCAGCGGAGGCGCAGCGGGAGTGCAGGCAGCCCGGCGTCAAAGCGTTGCGGCGCGGATCATTCAATGACAGTATGGGGCACACAAAAATGAATTTCGACGGGGGTTTACAGTGAGACGTCAGGCAGCTTTAGCGTGTTCGGCCGCTATTTTTCTGGGCGCGTGCGCGATATCCGAAGGAGGCGGCGGCAGACTTCCTGAGGAGGTGGCCGCGCTGGCCGGCCCAAACCAGAACCTCGCAACCGCCCGCCTCATGCCCGAGGACGGCTGCTACTGGTACATGCACGAAGGCCCGGTCGAAACGACCCTGCTTCCCTTGCGCACCGCCTCCGGCAACCCGATTTGCGTCCAGCGCGCCGGGTGACCGCCTGAGGCGCCAGGGCTGCGGCTATACGCCTGACCCTGATCTTGCCGCGGGTTCAGCTTTGGGCGCTGACATAGTCTTCGGCGGGATACAGATACGCGGTCGAGCCGGTGGCGACATGCGGGTAAAGCCCGTTGATGTGCGCCATCACCATCCGGACACAGCCGGAGCTTGCCCGGCCGCCGATCGAGCGGGGATGCGGCGTGCCATGAATACGCAGGTAGGTATCGCGGTTCCCGTCAAAGAGATACAAGGCGCGTGACCCCAGCGCATTGCGCGGGCCCGGGTCCATGCCGTCTGCATATTGCGCATAAGCCTCCGGATCCCGCTTGATCATGTCCGGGGTTGGCGTCCAGGTGGGCCATTCGACCTTCCGCCGGATTGTGTAGGTGCCCGGTTCGTAAAGATTGCCCTTCGCGATGGCGACGCCATACCGCATCGCCGTGCCGCCTTCCTCGATATGGTACAGATACCGGGCGACGGCATCGACATGAATGTCGCCGGGAACAAGATTGCCGTTTGCCGCGACCCGCTGCGGCAGGAACCGCGGGTGCAATCCCCAGATGTTGGTTGTCGCGGGGTCATAGCCCGCGGGGGTCACCTGAGCATCCCAAGCCGCTTTCTGGGCCGCTGACGGCCGGCCCTTGGCAAACGCGGGAGCCGCGAGCGGCGCGGAAAACAGAGCTGCTGTGGTCGAAATGAAGTGGCGTCTTGTCAGCATATCAGTGGGCTCCGTGACCAAAGGGCAAAATCGTCTGTTCTGTCTATAGGGCCAACTATTGAGCATGAAAAAGAGTTCCCATGCGGGCCGCGGAACCCAGCGTTACCCAGAGGGCCGGGGAAGAGCAAGCGCCTGGCAAAAACGTGAAATGCAATTGGTCCGGGCTGCGCCGGTTTTGCGTCATGCAATTTGGGCCTGTCCGGGGGCTCTTGCGGCTCTGACCGGGGGTCTGCGCCACCCGGATCAGCGCGCTGACCGCGAAGAAGGAGGCAGCGGTGGCGGCGGCAAATGCAGCCGCGCTAACTTGCTCCGCGCCATATGCCGCCCCCCGGAACAGGATAGATCGACAGCATGGGAACCCCCGCGAACAGCCCTGCCGCCAGCACAAGCGGATCGTTCACGCCGCGCAGTGAGCCCGGCACCTCGAACACCAGGGCCGGGTGCAGACCCAGCTTGCCGGCTCGGCGGCGGGCATTTCTGCCGCGGCGATTGCAAAGGGAATGATCACCAGCTTACGCCGCTATCCGGCCGCCAGCGGCTTTGGCGCGTGGCCAATGACGACCAGCCCCAGCACCATGTCGACCAGGCGCTGCCGCAGCCGGGCCTGGCCTTCCGGGGTATAAAGGCTCTCGCCGTAAGACGAGGAGAACGTCGCCCGGTTCGAGACGTTGTAATAGCTGGAGGAGCTGATCAGCCAGTGCAGCTCCAGCGGATCGGCTCCGTCGCGGAAAAGGCCGGCGGCCTGGCCGCGGCGGCAGACGGCATCCAGCTTTTCGATGATCGAGCGGTTGAGGCGGGGGATGATCTCGGATTTGCGCAGATAGGCGGCGTTGTGGATGTTCTCGATCATCACCAGGCGGATGAACTGCGGCGTGGCGGCATGGGCATCAAAGGTCGCCTCGACCAGCCGTTTCAGGGCGGCCACCGGCTCCAGGGTCTCGACCTCCAGCGCGTCCTCGTTTTCGCGAAGCATCAGATAGACGTTTTCCAGAACGCTTTGGTAAAGCCCCTCCTTGTCGCCGAAATAATAGTAGATCATCCGCTTGGAGGCCTCGGTCTTCCGGGCGATCTCGTCGATCCGCCCGCCCGCGAGCCCATGCGCCGCAAACTCCCCGGTGGCTACCCTCAGGATATCGGCCTTGACCGCGTCAGGGTCCTGTTTCCAGCGCGACTTGCGGGGCTTGGCCGGTTTTTTTGTCGTCTCTGCCATTGGCCGGGGTCTCTGCACATTCCGATTCTGACCCCGTGATAGAACGAAATTAAACGCTTGGTACATTCCCGTTGGCAAATTAACCGCACAGTACATTTTAGAGAGGTGACCGGCGGTGCAGCCTGCGATTCGCCGGTGGCGGTGTCGATCCTGATCTCCTTCACCTTCTCCTGGGATGTCTACCCGGCGATCTCGCTGATGATCGGCATCTTCATGGGCGGCGTTTACGGCGGCTCGCGCACCGCCATCCTGCTCAACATCCCCGGCGCGCCCTCGGCCATCGCGACCGCTATGGACGGCTATCCGATGGCCCAGAAGGGCGAGGCCGGCGTGGCGATCGGCGTCACCACCGTGATGTCCTTCTTCGGCGGCCTGATCGGCATTCTGGTGCTGGCCGTGGCGGCGCCCTTCGTGTCCGACATCGCGCTGTCGTTCCAGCCGCGCGACTACATGCTGCTGGCGATCCTCGGCATCCTGCTGGTCGGCTCCCTGTCCGGCGGCAGCCTGGTCAAGGGCATCTTTGCCGGCGCTTTCGGCATCGGGCTGGGCGCGGTCGGCATGGACCCCTTGACCTTCACCGAGCGCTTCACCTTCGGCGTGCCGGTTCTGAAAAGCGGCATTTCCTTCATCGCCGTGATGATCGGCATGTTCGGCGTCTCCGAGGCGCTGATGCAGCTGCACCATATCGGCAGCGCCGCGGTGAAGCAGAAAGTGGGCAGGATCGTCCCCTCCTGGAGCGTGATCCGCAAGTACCTGGCGCTGTCGCTGCAGACTTCCGGCATCGGCGTCATCATCGGCGCCCTGCCCGGCACCGGCGGCGATATTGCCGCGCTGATGGCCTATGACCACGCCAAACGAGTCACCAAGAACCCGGAAACCCCCTTCGGAGAAGGCGCGATGGAGGGGCTGGTCGCGCCCGAGACCGCCAACAGCTCGGCCGTGGGCGGCGCCTTCATCCCGATGATGACGCTGGGCATTCCCGGCGATGCGGTCACCGCCATCATGATCGGCACCCTGTTTATTCACGCGCTCAACCCCGGCCCGATGCTGATGATCGACAAGCCCGACATGCTCTGGTTCATCGTCGGCGCGCTGGTGATGGCGAATTTCTTCATGCTGCTGTTCGGCCTGACCGGCATCCGCATCTTCACCAAGATCGTCGAGATGCCCCGCACGGTGCTGATCCCGCTGATCTTCCTGCTGTCGATTGTCGGCGCCTACGCGGTCAACAACTCGGTCACCGACATCTACTGGATGCTCGGGTTCGGCGTGCTTGGCTACTTCATGAAGCAGTACAACTACCCGCTCGGCCCGGTGATCCTGGGGGTGATCCTCTCCCGGCTGCTCGACGACAACTGGCGGCGCGCGATCATCTCCGAACGCGAAAGCCTGCCCCGCTTCTTCGAAGGCATTGTCACCAGCCCGCTGTCCCTGGCCCTCTTCATCGGCGTCATCCTGATTTTCGTCAGGCAGACGCCGCTGTGGGCCGCCGCCAAGAAACGCTTGCTCGGAAGGGCCGCGTCATGACCCCCGCCAGCGCGAAACAGGTCAGGCTCGGCCTGATCGGCGACAATATCACCCGCTCGAAATCGCCCCGGCTGCACCGGGAGGCCGGCAGGCTGACCGGGCTGGATGTCACCTATGACCGGCTGATCCCCAGGGACATGGGGCTGAGCTTCGACGAGGTGTTCAGCCTGAGGCACTGTGGCTGTCCTCCGCGCAAATTCCCTGGCCGGGAAGTCTGCCGCCAGGAGTTGGTTGTCAATCTGGTTGTCCTGAACCGTTGTTCGTTTCGATGCCCTTGCGGTACTGACCAGTGAAGCATCGGGCCGACGCAGCCGTTTGGGTGAAGCGGGGGCATTGCTCCCCGCCCGATCGCCGTCTGTCGCGTTCCCGCGCCTATGCGCAATTCAGAAAAGGCCCAAGGCGCTATTGCTTGATAAGCTTCCGCAGCACGCCGGTAAAGCAGTCGACCTCGGTGTCGCTGAAACTCTTGAAGGTTTCCCCGGCATGGGCTTCTGCGAGGTTCCAGCACTCTTCGGCCTTGGCCCGGCCCGCCTCAGTCAGGACATGCCCCTCCCCCTCCGGGGCGACCAGCCCGCAATCGCCGAGACTGGACAGCGCCACGCGCGCCTCGGTGACCGGCGCGTGCAGGTGGACGACCAATTGTTCGGCACTGAGACCGGAGATGTCTGTCAGGACCAGCAGGATGCGGGCCTCGATGACGCTGAGACCGAGGGTCTCCAGCTTGGGCTGATAGCGGTCCTGGTAGGCACGGACGGCGCGCAGCATAAGGAAGAACGGGTGATTTCCCATGCGGCCGCCGTCGGCGCCTTCAAGCGCATCCTCGCCGCTCTTGGGGAAGCTGCCGGGATGGTTGAAGACCATTGCGTAAGAGCCCTGGTGGAAGCAGAGCGGCGCGCGGCCGAAATCGTCGAAGGCCACGACGCGGCCAACGAAAATCCAGTGATCGCCGCCGTCGAGCTTGTCATAGGTCTCGCACTGGAAGCGCCCGGCGCAATTCGGGAAAATCGGCGCGCCGCCGATCCCCGGCTCCCAGTCCACGCCGGCGAACTTGTCCTCCTGCTGGCGGGCAAAGTGGTTCGACATGTCCATCTGGTCGGAGGCGAGGATGTTGACGGCGAAATGCGTGGCGGATTCGAATATCGCGCAGCTTCGCGCGTCCTTCATGCTGCTCCACAGGATCAGCGGTGGATCCATCGACAGCGAGTTGAAGCTCGAAGCGGTCACGCCCACGCTGGTGCCGTCCGGCGCGCGGGCGGTGATGATTGCCACTCCGGTCGCGAAGTTGCCAAGCGCCCGGCGGAACGCCTTGGGGTCGATTTCGGCCTGTTTCATCAGCATCGTCATGTTGTTCCTCCGGTGTCTGGCAGCGTCCTCGCAATTCAGGCCGCAGCAGTGACGGGTTCCGACTTGGTGGCCTCGGACAAAAGCGGCATCACCTTCTCGGCCATCAGGATCATTCCCTTGCGGCCAAGGTCGTAATCGGCCCAGTCGTGCCCGGCATAGACGAGGTGCTTGAACGGCCCGGTCTCTTCGCGCAGGGCGAGGATCTGGTCGGCGACCGAAGACGGATCGCCGTGGACCACCAGCTTGTCGAGCACATAGTCCAGCGTGACCTCGTCATCGGACATGTTCTGGTCTTCCTTGAAGAGGTTCATCCGCCCGCCCGCGCGCAGCTTGGTCAGCAGTTGCGAATAATAGAGCACATAGGGCGAGCCCGGGTCGCGGGCATAGGCGCGGGCGGTTTCCATGTCGTCGGCGACACAGATGTTCTTGGCGACACGCCAATCGGCGTAATCCGGGGTGATGCCCCCCGCTACGCAGCCCTCGACGTATTTCGGCCAGTGGGTCGCCACCCATTTCGGCAGCAGGAAGTTCGCCGAGATCGGCTGCCAGCCGCGTTGGGCCATGGCCGCGACACCCTTGGAGAACGGGGCCACGGCTGTGCCGACAATGGGCGGATGCGGGTCCTGGTAGGGCTTCATGATGGCGCCCTGGCCGATCTCCGGCATCATCATGCGCTGGGTCGAGACCTCCCAGAAATCGCCCTTGAGGTTGTAGGGCGCCTGGCCGGCCCAGATGTCGAGCACCATGTTGATGCATTCCAGGAACATCGCCTTGCGGTCCTTGTCGAGATTGCCAAAAACCTCGGCATCCGACATCAGCCCGCCCGGCTAAATTCCGAAGTTCAGCCGCCCTTCGAGCATGTGATCCAGCATCGCGACTTCGGCCGCGGCCCGCGCGGGGTGCGAATTGGGCATGTTCACGGTGCCGGTGCCCAGGCGGATGGACTTGGTCTCGTAAGCAAGGCTGGCGAGAAAGGCGACGCAAGAGGTGATGATCTCGGCCTGGTCGGTGGTGTGCTCGCCGCAATAGGCTTCGGCATACCCGAGCTTGTCGGCCAGGATGAAGGCTTCGCGGTCTACGGCAAGGCTCTTTGCGAAGGGTTTGCCCAGCGGGTGGATCGGCATCGCAAAGAACGAAAGCTTCATGGAGGTGCTCCTTGATTTCCCGGTCAGTGTGAAGCACTGGGGGCAACCGAAAAACTGAAACTTTCTGATGTTTCCTATCGGCTTTTCTGATGAAGGGAGCGGCTCGATTTCGCCTGTTCTGTCTTTTTGCGCAAACGGCAGAGCGAGATGCTTGCGTCCCCGCGGCGGACGAGCCGGACCAGTCCGGGCCATAGAGGCCGATGATCTTGCCGTCCATGCCAGCGATCGGGTCCGTTGCATTAACGGCAGAGGGCTGTGTTTGTCGTCGGCAGTGCTCGCCTGTCATGCAGCCTCCGGGAACAGTTTGGCGATGAAGGCGATCTCGTTGAGCACTCCGGTCTCACAATTCTCGAATTGGCCTTTTCGAATGGTGCGGAAGGTTTCGATACCGGCGCGCGCGGCCCTGGCT